>CADDZV010000028.1 GCA_902812875.1 Clostridiales bacterium | reverse complement strand
TGACGGCAGAGGCCGGCCCGTTTTCCGGCATGGAACGCTTCGCCGCCCGCGAGGCCGTCGTCGAGGAGCTCCGCCGCCAAGGCTATCTCGACCACACGGAGGAGTATGAGCAGCCACTCGGACACTGCTATCGCTGCCACACGGTCACGGAACCGATGCTTTCGCGTCAGTGGTTCATGCGGATGGAGCCTCTGGCCAAGCCGGCGATCGAAGCCGTCAAAAGTGGCCAGATCACTATCTGGCCCGAGCGCTTCACCAAGATTTACCTGAACTGGATGGCAAACATCCGCGACTGGTGCATCTCGCGGCAGATCTGGTGGGGGCATCGCATACCCGCCTGGTACTGCCGCGATTGCGGCCACACCACCGTGGCCATGGACGATCCCGCTGTCTGCGAAAAGTGCGGTTCCCCACATATCGAACAGGACGAAGACGTACTTGATACGTGGTTCAGTTCCGCCCTGTGGCCATTTGAAACCCTCGGGTGGCCGGACGACACCCCTGAGCTCCGGTACTTCTACCCGACGTCCGTGCTCGTCACCGGTTACGACATCCTGTTTTTCTGGGTGGCACGCATGATCTTCTCGGGCATCGAGCATACGGGTAAGATCCCCTTCCGGGACGTTCTGCTCCACGGCCTCATCCGTGACGCCCAGGGCCGCAAGATGTCCAAATCGCGCGGCAACGGCGTCGATCCGCTCGACGTGGTAGACAAATACGGTGCCGATACCCTTCGCTTCACCCTGGTCACCGGCAATGCACCGGGGAACGATATCCGGTTTTCATGGGACCGGGTAGAATCCGCCCGGAACTTTGCCAACAAGCTGTGGAACGCCGCGCGCTTTGTGCTGGCGAATCTCGGCGATTTCGAGCCTGCAGCGGCCGCGGGCTTTTCCCCCACCAACCTAGCCGACCGGTGGATCCTGTCGCGTTACCACTCCACCACGAGAGCGGCTACGCAGGCACTGGAATCGTTCGAGCTCGGCCAAGCCGCCCAGAGCCTGTATGACTTCATCTGGTCTGAGTTTTGCGACTGGTACATCGAGCTGTCCAAGCCGCGGCTGGCCGCAGGAGGACACGACCGCCGCGAGACGCAATATGTGCTGTGGACTGTGCTGCAGGGCATCCTCAAGCTTCTCCACCCGTTTATGCCTTTTATCACCGAACAGATCTGGCAGCACATGCCCGGTACCGCAGGGTTTGTAGCCCGCGCGCCGTGGCCCGAGGCCGACCCGGGCCTGATCGACCCCGCGGCAGAGCAGGACATGTCGGTGATGATCGCGCTCATCCGGGGTATCCGCAGCATCCGGGCAGAGATGAACGTCGCCCCGGGACGCACCACGCCCGTCATCCTGGTTCCGGCCGACGACCGCGCCCGCGGGCTGGTGTCGTCTCACCAGGCGTGGCTTGCCAACCTGGCCATGTCAAGCCCCATCGAGGTGGACGGCACGGCCTCCCCCCCGCCGGATGCGGCCACGACGGTAGCCCCCGGTGTTCAGGCCTACGTGCTGTTGCGTGGTACTATCGACGTAGAAAAAGAGCTGGCCCGGCTGCGCAAAGAAGTGGCCGCGGCCAAGGAGGAGCACACGCGTGCGGCCGCGAAGCTGGCCCAGCCAGATTTCCTGGCCAAGGCCAAGGCGGAAGTGGTAGCGCGCGAGAAGGAACGGGCAGCCTTGGCCGAAGAAAAACTCTCGCGCTTGCAAAAGCGGGTTGAGCTTTTGGAGCGCCTGCGTTGATTGGCACGGTACAACACACAAGGGAGGACCACGGATGCCGGGAAACGCCGGGAGGCACCGCCTCCAAAAGCCGCGCCGGTCCGGGGCACCGGCGTTTGTGCTGGTAGCCTTGCTGGTACTGGCGCTGGGTCTGGCGACCGGGGTCGCACTCGGCCGGTACATGATCGGTTCGCTTTCGGCCACAATAGCGGCTGACGAACAGCAAAACACCCCGCCTGAGGGGTCGGGCGCGGACAATACGAACCCTACGGGCGACAGCACTGCAGGCGGATCCGACTTGGCGACGGTAAACGTGCAGCTACCCGCGATCTCCCTGTGGGCGCTGCAGGTGGGCCGCTTCTCCACGGCGGCCAACGCGTCACGGCAGGCCACGGCCGCCGCAACCGCCGGGTTCCCCGCGTATACCGTACCGGATGCAAACAGCTATGTTGTTTGGGCGGGGCTTTATACCGACAAAAACGCGGCCGAACAGGCGGCCAAGCAGGCCCAAAAGGCCAAACTGGAAGTTTACGTAGCACCCGTGAACCTGGGTGGGCAGCTATCAATCGTGGCGCCCACCCAGACCACGGATCTTTTGCCAACGTGCTTCCAGAATGTCGCCAATACGATCACCGGATTGCTGCCGGGCCTGTCGGCTACCAAGACGCAAAACACCGATTCCACTCTGGCAGGCCAGGCAACAAGTCTTCTTGCCGCGCTTAAGAATACCCGGGCTGCCCTGCAAGCGGTCAACACCACGGACCAGACAATTTCCGCCGTCGATTCGCTCCTTGCCCAGGCCAAAACCACGGCGGAAGCCGCTTTGGCATGGAGTCAGACAGGCGGGGCACAGCCGTGGCAGAAAGCCATGGTTGCGATGATGACCTTAACCGCCAAACTGATGGAAATTACACAAACCTACCAATCACCGTAGACACGCCGGCATTTACAGCATCTTGAATATGAGCTCGGTGCGGTTTTTTACCCCAAATTTCTTGTATATGCGACTGCAACAGTTGCGTACCGTTCCGAGCGTGTAACCGAAGTAGTCCGCGATGTCCTCCATTTCCTTTCCCATCAGAAGCATCGCCATGACGGCACACTCGGTGGAACTGAGGTCGGTGTAGGTACCGGCATGGACGATGTCAAAGCCACGTGACACCGTACCAAGGACCAAAAGAAGGTGCCGGAGCTCGTCGTTCTCCGAAACCACGGCACGTACGTCGGCAGGGGCAGCCGTCTGGCAAACCGGCATCAGGCCAGGTGGGACGACGAGGACTACCGGGATGCCAGTGGGCAAGCTGTATGAGACCGCCATTTTCTCGGAGCTGTTCTTAAAAGCGGCATGAACCACCGCGGTGGCGATAAAATGCCAGGACGCCACAATGACGTCCGGCTCCCACGGCGGCGGGTCGTCCGTACACCAGGTCACCAGTCCCTCGGCTTTCAAGGCAGTAGCCAGGGCCTCACGCCATACTGCTGCTGGATGGCGCACCCATACGTGCAAGGGCTTAGTTTCCTGACGATCAAAAAACGACCGCTCCTGGTTATGCTCTTCCTGACCCTCACGGTCCACGGGCAAATCAGCTCCAAGTGCATGAAGCACCAATGTAAATTGATAGTCCAGGAAACAATTCACGTCAGCACGCTGGCCGTAGACTAGTACGTTCGTGGCAGGCGCATACCAGCGGCCGCCCGTTGAGAACATTATATATGCATCCTAATATCCAAGGAGGCAGTGGACATGACGGTCGGTGAAAAGCTGCATCAAACGCTGGCCCAGGCCGAGTCGGTGGCCGCGAACCTGAAATCATTTGCCCTTGACACCCAGGACCAGCAAGCCAAGGCCATGTACAGTCGCATGGCAGAGGCCATGGAAAACGAGATCATCCAACCGCTCAAGAGTCGCGTGAACTACACCGAATCGCAGGAACCCCAATACCGCGTCTACCAGCAGGCCCAACAGCAGGCCAGCCAGGGACAGCAGAAAAACCAGCCCACCATGCGTACCTGATCCCGCAGTCCGCTTGCCAAGGGATCGCAAGAGGGGGGTACTGCCCCCCTTTTTTTACACCGCGCTCCGCACGGTGCGGTGCTGCAGACATGGCAGGCATAGCGGCATCCGTGTCGAAGCTAATCGATGACAACATGTCGGCAAAGAAGGTGGCGCGGTGATCGTTTATCCCATTGTCGTGGCGATCGTTTCGCTTCTGTTTGGCCTGCAGGTCGGAGCGCAGTACAGCCGGCGGCACCGTCCGTACCAGGCCCTGTGGACGGTCTCCCTCGCCATGTCGTTCATCGCCTCGGTGGCGTATGCCATCACATTGGCGACCAACAATAGCCCGGTTTGGTTCCGCATTTATTACCTTTTCGGCGGCCTCCTCATGCCGGCCTACATGGGTACCGGCAGCCTATATCTGTATTATTCCAAGCGCACAGGCAACATTGCCCTTGCCCTCGTGTTGCTGCTGAGCGTCCTGGGAGCCGTGCTTCTGGCGGTCGCACCGATTGATGCCCAGGCCCTGGCCGCCTTGGACGGCGGTCCCGGCACGGGCGTGATCAAGCCGGGGGCCTGGCTGCCCGTGCTCATCGTACTCAACACGTACGGCCTGGCGGCCGTCGTGTGGGTGGCCCTCGCGAGCGGCTGGCGAGCAGCCCGGCGCACTGGCAGCGGGTCCATGGCCTCCGGCAACGTGCTTTTGGCTTTGGGCGCGATCATCCTAGGAGCAGCCGGCACCGCGGCCAGACTGGGCTCCGGTGGATACTTCTGGCTTGTCATGGCGCTCGGCTGGCTTGTGACTTACGCCGGCTTCCAGGTCATCGACCGCAGCTACGCGCGCGGCCGGGTGGCAGGGCAAAAAACTTAAGGCGTGCACGAGGGCTGCTCAGGCCGCTGGTACACGCCTTTTTGGGATTCAACAAAATCCCTCGTGTCCGTGTTCTGCGAACACAAGCCTAAATCCTCTTCCATAAGGCCGGGATAGCACAGTGACGCATTTGTCGAAGTGGCAGGCAGACGCCTGGCTGGTTATTATTACCTTTTTCTGGGGCACCACGTTTGTGGTCGTAAAGGATGCCGTGGCGGTCGCCCCGCCGTTTTATTTGCTGGCGATCCGGTTCACATTGGCGGCTATCACTGCCCTGCTCATCTGGCGGCATGCTCTCCGCCAGGCCAACCGCCAATCGATCCTCGTGGGGGCGGTTCTCGGAAGCGTTCTTTTCTTGGGCTACTCGCTGCAGACGGTCGGATTGCAGTATACGGGTGCCGCCCGCTCGGCCTTCATCACCGGCTTGTCGGTAATCATCGTGCCACTCTTGGAGATCGTATTCTACCGGCGGCCGCCAGCTTTACCAGTGCTTCTGGGTGCCGCCGCCGCCCTCACCGGGCTTGGTCTCATGACCCTCCAGCGGGGTTTCGTACCGGCCCTGGGAGATGTATTGGTGTTTTTTTGTGCAATCGCCTTTGCCGTGCACATTTTGCTGATCGGCAAGTTTTCGCCTGCCCACGACGCCCGGGTGCTGACCGCGGTGCAGATCTCCGTAGCGGCAATACTCAGTGCCATTGCGGCCATTCCCGGGGCCCACCCCGCCATCACGCTCAAACTCGCCACGGCTACGGTGATTACCGGCATATTGGCCACCACACTTGCCTTTTGGGTACAGACAAGCGTGCAGAAGTTCACCACGCCGTCACACGCCGCCCTGGTTTTTTCATTGGAGCCGGTTTTCGGGGCCTTGACTGCCTATGTGGTCGGCGGCGAGGTACTGTCTGCCCGGGCCATGTTGGGAGCGGGATTGATCCTGGCGGGCATGCTCATGGCCGAGCTCGTACCGTCTGCCCGTGCAGACGGTAGTAATCGCGTTCCCTCTGCACAAGGCCAAGCGTGATAAGCCGGTCCAGTATGGCACGTGCGTCGCGCAGTCTCATGCCGCACACGGAGGCCACGCCTACCAGGTCCAGATCGCCTGCGGCACCGAGCGCGTCCATCACCGCTTGCTCCGCGCGCGACACCGCATGCCTTTTGATGACGGGCGCGGGTTTGCTTGCAGCCCCCGGCGGTGCGTTCAAGACGCCCACGGAGGCTGGTGGTTCAGATGCCGCCGTGCCAGACTCCGCTTCCAGGTTCCCGACGTCGAAGGACCAATAGCCATCCCCCGTGCGGTCCACCCGGCCGGCGGGCGACTGGTAGTGGAAGAGCACGTTGCCCGCCTGGTCGAAGTGCACCCTGAAAAAAACCACCGTGTCGGCAACGTGCATGGAAAAAGGAGCGACCGCCTCTACCTCCGCTACCCACCCGTCCGGGTGCGCCCGCACACCGACAGCAACGACCGCAGTGTCATAAAGACCGCGGATGAAATCGCGGGCCGCGCGGGCCACCTGCAGTGGTTCGGACGGGGGCATATCGCCAAATACCTTTGCGGCCACGACCGCCACCTCCCAGGACTACCTTGTGCGGTCTAAAGATATGCCCAGGCCGTGCAGAACAAAACCGCCCCGGCATACGACACCGGGGCGGTTTTTCGCGGACGGTTTTTTCAGTTCACGCTTTGTCCTATTGGACGCTGACCTCCGCCCGGGCAGCGGCCGGCATGGTTTCGACCGGCATCATGGGTACCGCCGGCCGCAGGGCGACCGACAAAACCTCGTCGACGTTTTCCACCAGCCGGAAGTGCATCTTGCGGCGTATGTTGGACGGGATGTCGTCCAGGTCGCGCCGGTTCTCCGCCGGGACGATCATGTCGCGGATACCCGCACGGTAGGCACCGAGGGCCTTGTCCTTTAGCCCGCCGATCGCCAATACGCGCCCGCGGAGGGTGATTTCACCGGTCATCGCCACGTCATGCCGCACAGGACGGCCGGTGAGAGCCGAAATCATGGCGGTCAAAAGGGCCACGCCAGCCGACGGCCCTTCCTTCGGGATGGCACCCTCCGGGATGTGTACGTGCAAGTCGTATTTTTCAAAGAAATCTTCGTCCACGCCGAGCTCAGCGGCGTGCGAGCGTATGTAGGAGTAACCCGCCTGGGCTGATTCCCGCATTACTTCTCCGATCTTACCGGTAAGGTAAAGACCGCCCTTGCCGCGCATGGCCGTGACTTCGATGGGCATGATATCGCCGCCGAAGTCGGTCACCGCCACACCGGTGACCACCCCCACCTCGTCGGCCACCGCCCCGCGATCGTACCGGAACGGCGGCACTCCGAGTATGTGCTCCAGGCTCGTCACGGTCACCCGCGTCTTGTTTCGCTTGCCTTCCACCACGTCGACGGCCACGTGCCGGCAGATCTTGGCGATCTCGCGCTCCAAGCCGCGGACGCCCATCTCGCGTGTGTAGGAACGAATGATCTTGCGGATGGCCCCGTCCGAGATGCCGAGCTGCTCGCTGTGGACACCGTTTTCCCGCATAACTTTGGGAATGATGTGCCGCTTCGCGATTTGCACTTTTTCGTCCTCGGTGTATCCCGGGATAGCAATGACCTCCATGCGGTCGACGAGTGCCCGCGGCACGTTCCACAGGCTGTTTGCAGTCGTGATGAACATCACCCGCGACAGGTCAAAGGGCACCTCTATGAAATGGTCCGAAAAGTTCCTGTTCTGTTCGGGATCCAGGGCCTCCAACAACGCGGCCGATGGGTCGCCGCGGAAGTCCATGGACATCTTGTCGATCTCGTCCAGCAGGAACACCGGGTTGCGGGTGCCAGCCTGCCGCATACCTTGAATGATACGCCCTGGCATCGCCCCCACGTACGTCCGCCGGTGACCGCGAATTTCCGCCTCGTCGCGAATGCCGCCTAGCGACACGCGGACAAATTGCCGGCCGGTGGCTTGTGCCACCGCACGTGCCAGCGACGTCTTCCCTACCCCAGGCGGGCCCACCAGACACAAAATGGGTCCTTTCGGGCTCTCCGACAGCTTCCGCACCGCGAGGAACTCGAGAATCCGCTCCTTGGCCTTTTCCAGCCCATAGTGGTCCTGGTCCAAGACCGCCCGGGCCTTCTCGATATCAATCTGGTCCGGGGTTTCGCGGTCCCACGGCAAAGCCAGAATCCAGTCGAGGTAATTCCGGATCACCGCGCCCTCGGCCGCCATGGGCGGCAGCTTCTCCAGGCGTTCCACCTCAATCATGATGCGAGCTTTGACTTCCGGATCGATATTTAGGGACATAAGCTGGTCACGGTAGCGGTCCGCTTCCGACGTCTCGTCAGCGTCACCCAGCTCCTCCCTGATCGCCTTGAGCTGTTCCCGCAGGTAGTACTCCTTTTGTCCGCGTTCGATCTGCCGCTTGACGCGCTGGTTGATCCGCCGCTCGACCTGGAGAACCTCGATTTCTTTCGATATGAACCGTGCCACCAGCGTGAGCCGAGCCAGCGGGTTCACGGTCTCCAGCAAGGCCTGCTTTTCTTCGATAGTCGTATTCAGATAAGCCGCCACGGTATCGGCCAGATGGCCCGGATCAGCGATTTCCCGGACGGCTTTCTGGCTCTCTTCCGACACGTTGGCGGTCAGCTTGGCATATGTCCCAAACAGGCTTTGCACCTGCCGCACGGTGGCGAGCTCTTCGGGGGACCCGGACGGCCTCTCCTCGATCTTCTCTGCCTGCACCCAGATCTCCGGCGCTTCCTGCAGGAAACTGATCAAATGCACCCTGACCAACCCTTCGACCAGCACGCGCACACTGCCACCCGGCAGTTCAGAGATCTGGCGGATCGCCGCCAGGCACCCGGTTTCGTAAAGGTCCTGCGGACGAGGAACGTCGATGCCGGCATCCCTTTGGGTAGCGAGCACGATCAGCTGGTTATGTGCACTGGCAGCCCGCACGGCCGCCACCGAACCCGGCCGGCCGGCATCCAGATTGACTACCATATGCGGATAAACCAGCATACCCCGCAAAGGCAGAAGCGGAAGCTCAAGTACCCCCCTGGTTCTTTCCCCGGTAACCCCCAATTTGGAAACCTCCCCGGCTTCTTGTATATATTTGCACTTTAGTCGTATCACTTGCCGGTGCCAAACGCGACGCGACCGCTCGCTGCTTTTGTTAGCAAGCAAATATTCGGCCCTTGCAAGTATACTAGTGGCCGCCGCTTGTATCATGATGATAGCATAAGACGCGGTGGTTTCGTACTCGCCAATTATTACTTATATGTTCCTATACATGTATATTTAGGACGGCTGTTTGTATAAATACTAAGAACACTGCTTCAGCATTGGCCGGCACCGGCGGCGACATCGCTCATGGCCGGCTCCATGGCCGTCATTGGCTCCGGCAATACCCCAGCCGGTTCTCCAAGCCTGGCCCGGGGTGCCGGAACCACTAGGGCACGCGACAGCACCTCTTCGATGGTACGCACGGGGACCACCGATATGTCGGTGCGGGCGCCAAAAAGCGACTGCCAGTTTTCGTGGGGAATTACCACCTCCCGTGCCCCGGCCCGCCGGGCAGCATCGATCTTGGCCGCCAGCCCACCCACCGGACGTACGAGGCCGCGTACCGAAAGCTCACCCGTGATCGCCACCGTGTTTTTTACCGCCACGCCCGTGATCGCCGAATATACTGCACACGCCACCGCCGCTCCCGCCGACGGGCCATCAATAGGCACGCCACCGCTGAAATTGATATGCACATGATAGCGGCGGAGGTCAATGTTGAACCGCGTCTGCAACACGGTCTTCACCGCGTCCACAGCTCCCCGGGCGGTACTCTTCCGCCTGACGGTTCGCCCGGGCTGCCCCATCTCTTCCTCTTCGATCATCCCCGTTACCAAGAGCTCGCCCGGCCTCGCCCGCGCAGGAGCAGCCGCCACCTCCACTTCCACCAGCGTACCAAGATTTGGTCCCCAGACTGCCAAGGCATTCACTACGCCCACCTGCGGCTCGGGCGGAATGATTTTCTCAAGCCGCGGCTGGTGCTGACTACTATTCACCACCCATTCAATGTCCAGACGGGTGATGTGCTGCCTCTTTTCCTCCTGGGCGATGCCGGCAGCAATCTGCACGATGTTGACCACTTCCCGCCCGTTGGTGGCAAACTTCATCACCACGTCGAGGCCCTCCGGATCGATCGTAAAGCCGATCTTCGCCACCGCTCGGGCTGCAATCTGCCGAATCTCTTCCGGCAAAAGGGCACGGAAAAAAATCTCGAGACAGCGGGACCGCAAGGCGGGAGGAAGATCCTGCGGCAGCCGCGTCGTCGCCCCCACCAGACGGAAATCCGCTGGCAGACCGTGGTCGAACATGTCCTGGATGTGTTTGGGGATGTTCGGGTCGTTAGGGGTGTAATAGGCCGATTCGAGAAAAACCTTTCTGTCCTCGAGCACCTTGAGCAGCCGGTTCATGTGCACCGGATGCAGCTCACCGATCTCATCGATGAAAAGAATGCCGCCGTGTGCCCTGGTCACCGCACCGGGCTTGGGCTGCGGAATACCCGCCATTCCGAGCGGCCCCGCTCCCTGGTAGATCGGGTCGTGCACAGAGCCAATGAGAGGGTCCGCGATGCCCCGCTCGTCAAAGCGGGCCGTGGTCGCGTCCAGCTCGACAAACTTGGCGTCCTGTTTGAAGGGCGAAAGCGGGTTGCGCTTGGCTTCCTCCAGCACGAGCCGTGCCGCCGCCGTCTTGCCCACCCCGGGCGGCCCGTAGAGGATAACGTGCTGCGGGTTGGGCCCGCACAGGGCAGCCCGCAAGGCCCGCAAGGCCTCCTCCTGGCCCACAATCTCGTCGAAGCTCGCGGGACGGGTTTTCTCTGCCAGGGGTTCGGTGAGATGGATGCTCCGCAGCTGATTGAGCTTTTCCACTTCCTGCCGGGCGTCGCGGGAAACGGCAATACGGGTGCCCTGCTGGCTCCGGAGGAGATAGAAGAAGTAGATGCCTATAATCAGGGCAAAAGCGAACTGGATAAGCCCAAGAATGGTTCCAAAGCCCATTTTCCCTGCCCCCCGATTGCTCTGTGCATTAGTATCCCTGGGAGGCAGGGCTTTACCGTCAGGCAGTTTCTTCCTTCTTGTGCCGCCTTTTCTCGCCGCCGCTCGTCACCAGTATGGGCTCCTCGCGCTTTTCCACCACGTCTTTGGTGATCACGCACTTGGTGACATTGCCGCGCGACGGCGCCTCGTACATGACGTTCAGCATGAGGTCTTCCATGATGGCTCGCAGCCCGCGGGCACCGGTCCCGCGCTCGAGGGCCTTGCGGGCAATTGCGACCAAGGCGTCGTCCTTTACTTCCAGTTCGATGCCGTCGAGCTGCAGCATCTTGGCATACTGCTTCACGAGGGCGTTTTTGGGCTCCGTAAGGATTTGGACCAGGGCCCGTTCGTCCAGGGCGTCAAGGGTTACGATAATGGGCACCCGGCCGACAAACTCCGGGATCATGCCGAACTTGAGCAGGTCCTCCGGCATGATCTGCTTGAGGATCTCGCCGATGGATTTGTCCTGCCGGCTTTTGAGTTCCGTGTTGAAGCCGATGCCCCGCTTGCCGGTGCGGTTCATGATGATCTTGTCGATGCCCTCGAACGCACCGCCGCAAATAAACAGGATGTTGGTCGTGTCGATCTGGATGAACTCCTGGTGCGGGTGCTTGCGGCCGCCCTGGGGCGGAACACTGGCTACCGTACCCTCCAGGATTTTCAGCAAGGCCTGCTGCACACCCTCACCGGACACGTCACGGGTAATGGAAGGGTTTTCGGATTTGCGGGCAATCTTGTCGATTTCATCGATGTAAACGATGCCTTTTTCTGCCCGCTCGACGTCGTAGTCCGCATTCTGGATCAGCTTAAGGAGAATGTTTTCAACGTCCTCGCCCACGTAGCCGGCTTCCGTCAGGGAGGTGGCATCCGCAATGGCGAAGGGAACGTTCAGCATGCGGGCCAGTGTCTGGGCCAAAAGCGTCTTGCCCGACCCGGTGGGGCCCAGCATGACGATGTTGCTCTTCTGCAGCTCGACGTCATGGACCTTGCTGCCGAGGTTGATACGCTTGTAGTGGTTGTAAACGGCCACCGAAAGGATTTTTTTGGCCTGTTCTTGTCCGATGACATACTGGTCCAAAAACGCCTTGATGTCCGCGGGCTTGGGAAGGTCTTTGAAATCAAGCGCGGTTTCGTCGTTGAATTCGTCTTCGATGATCTCGTTGCACAGCTCGATGCACTCGTCGCAGATGTACACTCCCGGACCTGCAACGAGCCGGCGCACCTGGGCCTGGCTCTTTCCGCAGAAAGAGCACTTGAGTTCACCCTTTGATTCATCAGTGAACTTGAACATTTCCTCACTCCCTCAGGCCTTTGCCTGGGTCCGCGGGGTCAGGATCTCGTCGATAATCCCGTACTCCTTGGCCTCCTCCGGGAGCATCCAGTGGTTGCGGTCAGTATCCTTTGCCACTTTTTCCACTGGCTGCCCAGTGTGCCGAGCCAAAATCTCGTTGAGCGAGTTGCGTGCCCTTATGATTTCCCGGGCTTCGATTTCTATATCCGCAGCCGTGCCCTGCGTGCCGCCCCAAGGCTGGTGGATCATCACCCGCGAGTTTGGCAGGGCATACCGCTTACCTTTGGCGCCCCCGGCCAGGATCACAGCAGCCGCACTCGCGGCCATGCCGACGCAGTAGGTCGCCACCGGCGGCCGCACAAACTGCATCGTGTCGTAGATGGCCAAGCCTGCGTACAAATCCCCGCCCGGGGAGTTGATGTAAAGGCTTATTTCACGGTCAGGATCTTCACCCTGCAGAAAAAGAAGCTGTGCCACCACCAGGTTCGCCACCGCATCGTCGATCGCGGAACCAAGGAATATGATGCGCTCTTTGAGCAGGCGGGAATAGATGTCAAAAGCCCGCTCACCGCGATTGGTTTGTTCCACTACCATCGGTACGAGATATCCGCTCACCGGCAGCGCCTCCTTTGCTAACCATCACAGGTTATGGTTCCACACGGGTTTCTGATGCCTCTTCCCCGCCTTCCTTTGCCGGCTCCTTTTCGCCGGCGGGCAGGTTGAGATCCACCACCCGGTTGAGAGCCTTTGTCAATAGCACCGTGCGTACGTATGCGGACAACACGCGATCGTCTTTGAGCTCGGCCGCGATGTCCTTGACGTCACGGCCGGTTTCGGTCGCGGTCGATACGATCTCGCGGGTGAGATCATCTTCCGTGACGGAGAGGTCTTCGGCCTGGGCGATGGCCTCGAGCACGTAATCACGGCGTACGGCTTGCTCGGCCGCCTGCCGGAACTCTGCGTGGATCGCATCCACTTCCTTGCCCACGGACTGAGCGTACTCTTCGATAGTCTGCCCACGGTGCTCCAATTCGTGCTCCAGTTCGTGCTCGAGGTAATGCTGCCGTGACTCGACCACGCTCGGCGGCAGCTCACCAACCTTGGCATTGGCGATGACCACGTCCATCAGCCGCCGGGCGAAATCATCGCGTGCCTTGGCCCGTGCCTGGAACCAAAGCGTATTCTCCACGTTTTTCCGCAACTCCTCCAAGCTCTCCGCACCGCCGAACTTGCGGGCAAACTCGTCGTCAAGCGGCGGCTTGACCAGTTCCTTGACTTCTTTGACTTGAATATGCAAGGTGGCCGTCTTGCCGGCCAGCTTCGGATTGGTGTGGGTCTCGGGATAGGTGACCGTAACGTCACGTTCGTCGCCGGCCCGGGTGCCGCGGAGGGCATCAGAAACCTCCGGCAGCGTGCCTTGCTGGTCAATTACGAGAAGCTCCTGGTGAGGTCCCTGCTCGCCGTCCACGACCTGCCCGTCCACCGTGGCGGTAACCTCTACCTCCACGTACGATCCGCTTTGGGCCTGGCCGTCCGTAGTTTCGAGCCGCCCCACCATCGTACGCAGGTTTTCGAGTTCCGCCTCCACCTGCTCCGGCGTCACCACGGGTTCCTCGTACGGTACGTCGAGATCGCGATAACCACCAAGTTCGACCTTGGGTGCTACTTCCACGGTAGCCGTGAATACTAGCGGACCGGTTTCGTCAAAGGTTTTTACTTCGATTTGCGGATCCGTGACAGGCCGGAGCTGGTTTTCCTTCAGGGCCCCGTCCAAAGCCGTTGGCAGGAGTGCTTCCAGGGCCTCTTCCCGCAGGGCCGCCTCGCCCGCGTACCGCTCCACGAGAGCCCTCGGCGCCCGGCCCGGCCGAAAGCCGGGAATCCTGATGGCCCGCGCCAGTTTTTTGTAGGCATTGTCCCACGCGGTTTTGACCTCGGCGGGATCAACAGTGATCTCCAAAAGAACCTTGCTGTTCTCCTGCGGTGTGACGTTAACCTGCACCGGCTGCTCCTCCTTAGACCCCATATTCGACAAGCTTTTCGGTGGCCGCGTATTGCAGCCTCGCCATGAGTACTATGGTGTTTGCCAGTTCGTTGCCACATGCAACGGATCTACTGTCACACAAAACTAACCCCAGCGCCGCGGGCGCCGGGGTCTTTCCAGGTGCGGGCGGGGAGATTTGAACTCCCACGGGTTTCCCCACTGGATCCTAAGTCCAGCGCGTCTGCCATTCCGCCACGCCCGCTCGGCCTGTGATCCATGGTTGTGGGCCATGAAGGGATCGAACCTTCGACAGCCCGCTTAAAAGGCGGGTGCTCTACCACTGAGCTAATGGCCCGCTGCACAGCTGGGGCGGGAGGATTCGAACCTCCGATGCCAGATCCAAAGTCTGGTGCCTTGCCGCTTGGCGACGCCCCATCGCGCCTGAAATAAAAACCGGGTGAATGAGGGGACTCGAACCCCCAACCCCCAGAGCCACAGTCTGGTGCTCTGACCAATTGAGCTACATTCACCATGCTCGCCGTAAGTCTCCGGCGCGCCCGGCAGGACTCGAACCCGCAACAGCTCGGGTAGAAGCCGAGTGCTCTATCCTGTTGAGCTACGGGCGCCCGATAATTCCTGCCCGTTGCCGACCCGGCAACTCACTGCCAATAACAAACTAGCCAAGGTCCGTGAGCGGGTGAGGGGAATCGAACCCCCGTCAGCGGGTTGGAGGCCCGTCGCTCTGCCTTTGAGCTACACCCGCAAAAACCATTGCAGAAAACTGCACCGACCAGTATAACACGGCCCAAAATCACGTGTCACGGTCGGGGCGGCCGGATTCGAACCGGCGACCCCTTGCTCCCAAAGCAAGTGCGCTACCAGGCTGCGCTACACCCCGCAGGAACCGATCGACGCCGTCGCAAACATCGACGGCATCTATTTAGTATAGACGCCGACCGCCGTGCGGTCAAAATGTCCGTGCCACAAAAAGCCCTTGCGGTAGTGCTTGTGCAAAGCCAGCAATTTCCAGTGCTCTGCCAATTCAATCTCTGTACGGATCATACTCGTCCGGGCCGGCCATCACCACGCCCACCGGCATTAGCGTGTGAAGCACCCGGATATGATTTTTATGTGCCGCCAGCACTTGTGCCAGCGGGCGGTAGACCTGCGGGGCCTCGGCGGTCGCCCCGCCCCGCAGTTGCACACCGGCCTCGCGCAGACGCGCGTGCATCATCTCTTCGGTGATCTCTCCGCCCACGCGCACCCGCACCTTCTGGCCGCCGGGACCGCGTTGCCATTGGACGCGGCCGGCCGCTTTGGTACGGCTGATCAGCCGGCCAGCACCATGCACGGCACTATACAACGAACGGGCACCCTCCTCACTGGCGACGCCCTCGATAATGACCGCAATGTCGCCCATGGAACCGCCCACAAAACCGCGCTGCCCAGGCCAGCACGGGGTGGCACCCTTGCGCACGACGTAAAGCCGCTCGCCGTTGTGGACCTCTTCCCATGCGTAGTTATGGTGATTGTGCACCACGAGCTCAGCACGCGTGCCCAGAATTGCGAGGATCTTTTCGACGACCAGGTCGCGGCCGGCATAGGCGTACTGTCCGGCCAGGGTCATAGCCGCCAGATAATCCTGGCCGAGGGGAGTGTCAAGATCCAGCACCACCGGCGGCTGGTCCATGGACTCACCAGGCACCCAGGCGTCAAACGCTCGTCCGCGGGCCAGGTTGATAAATCCGCTCGCGACCCGGTGGCCAAAACCGCGGCTGCCGAAATGCACCCCTACCCACACCCGCCCCGTGGCCGGTTCGTGGAAGATGTCGCAGTAGTGGTTCCCCGCCCCTACCGTGCCGAGCTGTTCCCAGGCCAGCTTGTGCAGGGATTGCAGGTAGGGCACCTCTCGCCAGACCGGTGAATGCAGCACCGGGTGGTCCACCGGTTCGTTGTTTTTGCGTCCGAGGCCAAAGCTTATGCGCGCGGCAATCTCGTCCAGGATGTGCCCGAGATCTTTGCGGATGTCGTCGAACGAAAGCGGTGTGCGCACGGCCTTGTTGCCGCACCCGATGTCGTAGCCGACGCCCGACGGGCTGACGGCGTTCCGGTACGCCACCACCCCGCCGATCGGCTGCGAGTAGCCCTTGTGTCCGTCCGCCATCAGGGCGGCAGCGACCACGCGCCTGTCCGATGCACACCGTACGATCTGGTTGAGCGTATCCTGGTCATGTTCGCCCCAGATGGCAATGCCGTTCAGCTCACGCATCGCCTATTCCCCACCGCCGCGATTTCCATGGCAGTAAGCTGGGCGAAGAGGGCACGCAGGGCTTGGCCCCGGTGGCTTACGGCGTTCTTTTCGGCGCTGTCAAGCTCCGCCAGCGTGCAACCGCGATCGGGCAGCCAGAAAAGGGGGTCATAGCCAAACCCCTGTGCCCCCTGTGGTTCCTGCAGTATGAAGCCTGGGAGCACACCGCTAGCCGTAACCACCCGCCCTCCTGGCCAGGCCACACAAGCCACACACCTGAACTCCGCCGTGCGGGCCTCAAAAGGCACCGGTGCCAGAAGGGTTAGAAGAAGCCGGTTGCGCAAACCGGCGCTGGCAGCAGGCCCGGCCCACCGGGCGGCATGCACACCCGGACGCCCGCCTATGGCATGTACCACCAGCCCGGTGTCATCTGCCAGTGCCATGGTGCCGGTGTACTCGGCCGCCGCCACCGCCTTTTGGACGGCGTTTTCCCGCATGCTGGTGCCAGACTCCGGCAACACATGCCCTTTTGCCACCGCCGGCCAAGGCACAAGCTCGTAGCCGTACCCGGCCATCGCCAGCGTGATCTCAGCCAATTTGCCAGGGTTTGTCGTCGCCACCACCAATGTCTTTTTCATTTCTGTTTCCGGAACTCATTCCGGAAGCCCAGCACTCCTCCCACCGCTTGGCGGCTGTCCAGAACCGTGACAAAGGCACCCGGCAGCAATTCGTCAATGCGCTTCAGAAAATGGGGCAATACCTTGCGCTGCATGCCTACCAGGAGAACCGGCCGCTCGCCTTCCCGCCCGTGTCCGTCGATGACTGTAACCCCGTAACCGTCGGCACGCAAGACATCGGCGGCTTGCAGGGCGCCGCCTTCCCGGCTGATGACCTGGGCCATGACGGTGCCCACAGCCAATTTTTCTTCCACCAGACTCCCGACCACGTTTCCGGTAGCGAAGCCCGCCGCATAAAAAAGCAGGTTGAGCGGGTGTGACAGCTCACCCATGACGCGGCTGAGGGCCATGATGTATATGGAAACTTCAAAAAAACCAATCAAACCGGCAGGCAACCGCCGGCCGCGCACCAACAAAAGAGTGCGTACCGTAGCCAAGGACACATCGGTAATGCGGGCAAAAAATATCAAAAGGTATCCGCCGAGGGCAGCCCACCACATGCTCCCACCTCCACCGGCAGCAGGCGCGCCGCCTTACACTGGCCGGGTTTATCTGCCAGCGAAGTATAGCATCAACCCATCATAGATGGCTACGGCTGCCTTTTGCCGGAAAGCCGGGGTGAGCAGAAGTTTTTCCTCGGTGTGGTTGGTCAAGTACGCGACCTCCACCAAAGCCGAGGGCATGGTGGTCTCGCGCACCACCACAAAGTCGTGTTCGCGGCGGATGCCGCCATCGGCCAGTCCGAGTTCCTTGATGAGGGTGTCGTGCAGGTCCGTAGCCAGCTTGATGCTGTCGGGATTGGTCGTGTCGTAATAGATCTCCGTCCCGTGTTTCCAGCTGGCATAGGCATTCAGGTGAATCGACACGTAAGCGTCCGCCCCGGCCTGGTTGGCGATGGCAGGCCGCTGGTAGAGTCCCACCGTGACGTCGGTATCCCGGATCATGAGCACGCGGGCACCGGCCTGTTCCAAAAGGCCTTTCAGCCGCAGGCCGATGTCCAGCGTGAGGTCTTTCTCCAACTCGCCGTGCGCCCCGTGGGCACCCGGGTCGTCACCGCCATGCCCCGGGTCCACCGCGATGAGGCGGTTGTAAATCGGCGAGGGGGTGAAATCGATGGTGGTGACAGCGGAGGCACCCGCTTGTCGGCTGACCGTATGCCCGAGGTAATATGGCAGGTCTATCTCCAACTGGAGTGCGGCCGGGTCGGAGCCGCCGGCATCGCCGGCCTGTGCGTTCCCGCTACTCGGGGACGCAACGGCCGGCACCAGTTTGACCTGCCCAACCACATCGTCGTTAATCACCAGCGCCTGGGAAAGCACATCGGGGGCGGCCACCGTAGCCGGCAACGTCAAGATCAGCCGCCACGGATTTTGCGCCACGGTCGTTGTCGCATCGACGGGTCTGCTGGTGACAAGCTGGACCTCACCTGCCGTGCCGGTGCGCGTATATTTGACGCCCTCCAGGACCGCTGCCAGGTGCACGGCAAGCCCGCCGTCCACAGGTTCGACCGAATAAGGCAACGCGGCATTCAAATCCAAGACGACCCGCCCAATGTCTGGGGCGGTCTGGAACTGCCCGGTGCGCACGTCCAGCACCCCGGGTGCCTTCCCGTCCAGCGTCGCCGGGGTGGAAACCTGGGTATCCTCGAGGTCAATCACAATGCGATCCGGGCTAGTCAATGTGAACGAGCGCCACGCGACCGGCCGGCTCGTGGCAATAAAGAGCACGGTCTCGCCACCGCGTGTCTGCCAGCTCACATCCCGCACCTGCGCTTCCGGCAACGATACCTTAGCGGTGGCCGCCTTAGCATCCCACGAAACCTCGGCCCCCAAGGCCTCGCTCACAAAGCGCAACGGCACGATGGTAAACCCGCCGGCCAGTAGGGCCGGGGCGTCAAGGGGCACCTTCTGACCGTCCACCGTTGCCGTGCCCTGGCCGATAACCAGCTCGATTACATGTCCATACTGCCGGACGGTGACTGTGCGGGTAGGACCATCCCAGTCCACCTGGGCACCCAGCGTCTCCGATACGACACGCAACGGCACAAAAATGCGGTTCTCGATCATCACGGGGCGGTACGATCCTGGTAACGTCTGGCCATTGATGATGAGACGTGGGCCGGCGGCAGCCGCGGCGGGGGTGTCAGTGACTACCCGTAGCAAAACCAGGAGTGCTGCCATTATGTAAACTGAAAACCTGCGCAACCCGGGACGACCTCCCCAAAACCCAGCTGGGACGGCCATCCCCCTCATACATGGCCACCCGCCGGTTGCTCTCGGTTATGACAACCAGTTTGGCAACCGTCAACGATAGTCCTGCCGGTGGCCGGGATTAATTTTCTGGAAATACGCACCAGCCTAGCCGTTTGCCTCGGCATTCGCCATGCCGAGGTTCTGGCAAAATGCGACAAATGGTGCCGGGTCCGCCGGGGCCAGCCACGTTGCCCCATCGGCCCGTCGCCGTATCTCCACCAGGCCCGAAGACAGCGACCGTTGCCCCACGGTCACCCGCCACGCAATGCCGAGCAGGTCCGCGTCGGTGAATTTCACGCCCGCACTGGCCGCCCGGTCGTCCACCAGGACCCGCATGCCGGCTGCGGCGAGGTGTTGGCCGAGCGTGTCCGCCGTCTTGAAGGGCAAAGAGTCCGCCGGACCGAGCGGCACGATCATCGCCCGCCATGGCGACCAGGCCGCCGGCCACGCAAGGCCGTTGGCATCATGGCATGTGGATGCGCACGCGACCACGAGCTTCCACGGGTCGGGGACGCCGTCCTCCGCTACCACAAGCACCCGTTCCTCCTGCAACGGACTTTGGCAGCGCGGACAAGGATCGAGGGCCGCACGCAGCTTTAGATCGGCCACCAGGTGCGGAACAAAATCGCGCCCGGGCACCACCCCGGCGAAATGATAGTCGGTACGGTTCGCTCCCACGACCAGTTCGGGAGAAACCATGACATCATAATCAGCCACGACAAAGGCGTTTTCCAATCCCACCGGACCGGCCGAGCCCACCGGAGCCCCGCAGCGCGAAAGCACATAACCGGGATCAGCCAGCTCAAGACGCTCGGCGCCCGTGATCACCTGCAGTTTTTGTTCGTCCAGCCGGTCGCGTCCCATGACAAGTCCGGCCACCACGTCCACCCCGCTCGCAACCGCCGCCCGCGCGGCCGTAGGGAGTAGCTCTGGCGCCGGCCAGGTGGCCTTGTAGAAAAGAATCTTGGCGGTGCGATCGATATCGATCCCAAGCGAGTCACACAGGGCCGCTATGGTGCGGACGCCCGGCGTGTGTACGACGCGATACGGCGGTGCTGACGCCGACGTCGCCAGAGAATGCCACGCCCCATCGTGTGCGCCCGGACCGGGCCACGGCTCGTCCTGCCAGCCCTGCCAGCCGCAATGCTCGCAGTGCAAAAGGGACCTGGTCATCTCCCGCGGCAGCTCACTGGCCGACACATAGACCGCGCAAGTGCCAGCGGGAGAACAAAACGACC
>CADDZV010000027.1 GCA_902812875.1 Clostridiales bacterium | reverse complement strand
ATCGTGGAGGGGGCGGCGGTGGACCCCGGGGGACAGGGCTGGCGAAACCACTTGGCCCTGTATGACCGCTCGCACATCCCGGGCCTCACGAGGCTTGCCCAGGCCATCAAGGACGAAGGCGCGGTACCTTTTATACAGCTCATGCATTGCGGCCTGCACAGCCGTCCAGACCTCACCGGAGTTCCACCGGTGGGGCCGTCCCACATTCCCGGCGTTACCCCCGACGATACCCACGTATTGACTACGGCCGAGGCGGACGCGCTGGTGGAGGCTTTTGCCCGCGCCGCGCTGTACGCACGGGAGGCCGGTTTTGCGGGCGTGGAAATCCATGCTGCCCACGGGTACCTCATCACGTCTTTCCTTTCGCCGGCCTACAACCATCGTACCGATGCCTACGGCGGCGACGAGGATAGGCGGTTTTTCTTCCTGGAAAGGATCGTCCGTCGCAGCCGCGGGCTGGCCGGCGAAGACTACCCGTTGCTGGTGCGCCTGAGTGTGGAGGAATACGAACCCGGTGGCATCGACACGGCCATGTCAGTAAGGTTCTCCCGCCGCCTGGAGGGGCTCGGGGTGGCTGGCATCGACTGCTCGGCCGGCGGCGGGCGGAAGGCTTCAGAATACATGCAAATGACCACCGGATGTGGAGAGGCGACGCTTCTGCCCCTGGCGGCGGCTGTGAGGGCCGCCGTGAAGGTGCCTGTCATCGCGGTGGGACGCATTCTCACTCCGGCCACCGCGGAGTCCATATTGGCAGAAGGGCAAGCCGACCTGGTTGCCCTGGGGCGGGCGTTGCTGGCCGACCCGGACTGGGCGGTGAAAGCCCGCACTGGCAAGGCGAACGAAATCATACCGTGCATTGGCTGCAATGCCTGCCAGCAAAGGCGGCACAGCCCCGGTGCCTTCTGCCTGGTGAATGCCGAAACCGGTCACGAGGTGGAGCTTTTGCGTAGCAAAGCCGCTGCCCCGCGGCCGGTGGTGGTGCTGGGGGCGGGTTTGCCCGGCCTGGAGGCCGCACGGGTGGCGGCCCTGCGGGGCCACCACGTGACCGTGTACACGGAAGGTCTGCCGGTAGGCGGGCTTCTGTCTTTAAGGGCGCGGGTCCCCGGTAACGCGGAGCTGGCCGGAGCGGTGGCGTATTTCACGCGTGAGCTCAACCGCCTAGGGGTACGAATTGTGGACGGATCATACGCCGGTCCTTCCAAATCCGGTAACGATAGGGCCGGCCCTGTGGAGGAGGAATTCGTGCTAGATACGAGGGCCGGTGTTGCTCTGGCGGGGAATCTGCCCGGGTACGCGGGCCGTACCTGCACGCATTTGGATATCCTGACGCAAAACTGCCGACCTGCCGCGGGTGCGAAGGTCGCGGTCGTGGGGAACGGCCTCTTGGCTGGTGAGACCGCTCTTTATCTAGCGGGAGAAGGTATGGCGGTCACGCTCTGCGGGGGGAAGCCGTCCGGCCTTTTCCGCGACACGCATCCGGCCATCGCCAGGCGGCTTGGCGAGCGGCTGGCGGCCTACGGGGTAAGAGTGGTGGACGAACCGGATCGGGCTTTGGGGCATGAGCTATTATCCGGACAAACCTCTTTGGGTTCGTTCGATGTACTGGTGTGGGCCATGGGCTTTTCCCTAGACCAGCCTGAACCTGGCTACGTGCCGTCTGGCCATGACGTTTACGAAGCGTACAAAGCCCGCCAGGAACTATGGGCCGCGAGCCAGCTGGCCCAGAGTCTTTAGTGGCAGTGGCCGCGGCGGCGGGAGGGGGAAGGCAAGGTGGAAATGTATGAGGCGCGGCGTGCGCTGGTCCTCGCCGGACGGCGTCTTCTGGAAACCGGATTGACGGTAGGCACGTGGGGCAACCTGAGCTGCCGTGCCGGCGAGCACATGCTCATCACTCCGAGCGGCATGGACTATGCCGCTTTGCGGCCAGCTGAGATCGTGCTGGTAAATCTTTCGAGCCTCGAATGGACAGGCCAGCTCAAGCCATCTACTGAAACACCACTGCACGCGGCGATCTACCGGGCACGCCCGGAGGTCAACGCCGTCGTCCATACCCACGCCGTTTTTTCCAGCGCCTTGGCGGCTGCCCGCCGGGACCTGCCGCCAGTGTTGGACGACCTCGTGCAGATCATCGGCGGCGGGGTGCGCGTCGTGCCGTACGCCCTGCCTGGCACGAACGAGCTCGTAAGCCACGCCCTGGGCGGCCTGGAAGGAAGAATGGCGGTCCTCTTGGCGAACCACGGTGCGGTTTGCCTTGGGCGGAGCCTGGAAGAAGCCCTGATGGTTGCCCAGGTACTGGAAAAAGCAGCCAGAGTGTTTTTGCTGGCGCAAGCCCTGGGCGGGGCGGTGCCCCTGGCGGACGAAGACATTGTTTTCATGCGGGAGTTTTTCTTGCACCGGTATGGCCAACGCCAGGATGAGGTGTCGAGCGGCAGCGGTGCACAGAAGGACAGCCTGCGCCCCTCCGAGAAGCATATGGAGGGCGAAACCACGGGGGGTGGAGCGGCATGATCAGTACCAGAATCACGAGGCTATTCGGGATCGAGCATCCCATCGTCCAGGGCGGCCTTGCCCACTTGGCTTTTGCCGAACTGGCGGCGGCGGTGTCGAACGCTGGTGGGCTCGGTCAGATCAGTGCCGCCTCTTTTCCGGACGCCAGAGACCTGCGCCGGGAGATCGCCAAGGCGAAGGTCCTGACGCAAAAGCCCTTCGGTGTCAATTTTGCTCTTGGCCATCTGCCACTGGAAAAGCATTTGGAGATAACCCTGTCCGAAAACGTTCCCGTCATCAGCATCACCGGCGGCAATCCGGAGCCCATCCTCCGGGCCGTCGCGGGTACCGGGGTCAAGACGATGGTGCTCGTTGCCAGCGTGCGCCAGGCCAAAAAAGCCGCTGACCTCGGGGCCTCGGCGGTCATCGCGGTGGGCTACGAAGGCGGCGGGCACATTGGGCGCGAGGATACCACCACCATGGTGCTGGTGCCGCGCGTCGCCCGTGCGGTGTCGATTCCGGTGCTTGCGGCGGGAGGCATCGCGGACGGGCGTGGCCTGGCCGCAGCATTGGCCCTGGGGGCCGAGGGCGTGGAGATGGGTACGCGATTCGTAGCCACGGCGGAGTGCCCGGCCCATCCCAACTACAAACAGGCGATCATACAGGCGGCAGAAACGGACACCTTGATCATAGAGCGTCCGCTCGGACGGCCGGGGCGTGTGCTGAAAACCAAAGGGGCAGAGCAGATCGTGGAAAAAGAGCTGGCGGGCCTGTCGCCGGAGGAGCTTTTGCCGTATTACTCTGGCGCCGCGAATCGCAAGGCGGCCTTGGATGGGGACCTGGAAGCCGGGTATGTCTGGGCAGGCCAGGCCATTGGCCTGTGCGAAGACGTACCCACCGTCCAGACACTCATCACGCGCCTGGTCGCGGAGGCCGAGGAGCACATCGCACGGCTGAATGGTTTGGTGATACGGCACTAGGAGCACGGCACGCCAAGACCCGGGGTGAGGCTTTTGACTCGCTATGTGATCGTCGGTAACGGTGCGGCCGGGACGGCCTGCGCCGAAGAGCTCAGAAAGAACGACCCCTCGTCACAGGTGATCCTTTTCACGGACGAGCCTTATCCTCTGTATAACCGGGTGTCGCTCCGCCACTACCTCAAGGGCGAGATTCCCGAGCGTAAGGTATTTGTGCGGGACATTCCCTGGCACGAAAAATACGGCATCGACTTCCGGCCCGAGACGCCCGTGGTTGCCCTGGACGCAGCTGGTCATACGGTTACCACCGCGCGCGGGGAAAAGATCGCGTATGACAGGTTGCTGATTGCCACTGGTGGCACTCCCACTCCTTTGGCGGTGCCCAGTGGCGACGCCCGCGGCGTGATGTACCTTCAAACCATGCGCGACGCCCGCTTGCTGGAGGACGTTCTGCCGGCTGCCCGGCACGCGGTGGTCGTGGGAGGTTCGTACTTGGCGTACAACTTCGCGGACATTTTCCGACACTGGGGCCTCGCGACCACTTGGCTCATTCGCGGGCCGGCCTTTTTGAGGCGGGATCTCGACGTGACTGCCGGCGCCCTGGCGGACACTCTGGCCGCCGAAGCGGGGGTGCAGGTTATCCACGGGGAAGAAGTGGCCGCGGTGCAGGTGGACGACGGGCGTGTCCGGGCGGTGACCACCACCGGCGGGCGGACCATCGCAGCCGACCTCGTAGGGGCGGGCATCGGCCTCACGATGAACCTGGGTTTTGCCCGCGGTCAGGTGGAAATTCACCGGGGCGTGGTCGTAGACGCCTCGTTGCGAACGTCGTCACCTGACATATTCGCCGCTGGCGACGTGGCGGAATTTCCGGAACCCATTACCGGGGCCCTCATGCTCGCGGGCACGTGGGATAATGCCGCGGCCCAGGGAAGACTGGCCGCCCGCAACATGATGGGCGGCCATGATACCTACCAAAACATCCCGGAGCACAACACCGATTTTTTCGCTTCGCAGATCACGGTGATGGGCATCACCCCAGACGTGCGTACAGACCTTGAATCCGTGGCCCGCCTCGACGACACCGGGCGGAACTACCGGCGGCTTTTCTTCTGGGAGGACCGTCTTGTGGGGGCGGTCCTGATTGGGAACCGCAAGGGAAAGCTGAAGCTACTGCAGATGATCCGGGACAAACTGCCCATTACCGGGCCGCGGGAGGCGTTACTGGATCCGGAGGCGCTATCGTGAGTACTGACGAGCACAAAAAGGCTGCCGCCGAACATGTCGGCAGCGTACGCGTGGCGGTGGTGGTCGTGTCCGACCACCGCACACCGATGACAGACGAAAGTGGTCCGGCCATCAGCGAGCTTGTGGAGCAGGCCGGTCATGAGGTGGTTTACCGGACCATCGTGGGAAACCAGGTGGGCGAAATCATCCGCAGTCTCGAAGAGGGCCTGGCCAGGGCAGATTGTGTGGTTTTTAGCGGCGGGACCGGTCTAGGGCGGCACGATCTTACCGTAGACGTCATCAAGCCGCGGTTCGATGTTACGTTGCCGGGATTCGGCGAGCTTTTCCGGTTTTTGAGCTACGAAAGCATCGGGCCGGCTGCCATGCTCAGCCGTGCCGATTTGGGGGTCATCCAGGGCCGGGTGGTCGTACTTTTGCCGGGGTCGACCCAGGCCGCCCGGCTGGCCCTGGAAAGGCTCATACTCCCAGAGCTTTCCCACATGGTATGGGAGTTACGGCGAGACTGAGCCGTTTGTCCTTGGCAATTGGTGTATCGTACTAGAAATCTATACAACGAACCAACATTCCTATAAGAGCGCCACCGATTGCACATGGCCGTACGCGGGTTTTATACTTATTGGAGTCAGACAGGCAGGGAGGCTTGTATGTGCTTATACAAGTACGTATACATGGCCGCGGCGGCCAAGGTGTTGTAACGGCGGCAGAGCTCCTGGCAATTGCCGTTCACGAGCAAGGACTGTTCCCCCAGGCTTTTCCCGAATTCGGCTCCGAGCGTATGGGTTCCCCGGTCAGGTCGTACGTCCGCATCTCCGACCAGCCCGTGCGCATCCGCACGCCCGTAGAAGAACCAGACATCGTCATCGTGCAAGATCCAACGCTCATATGGGCGGAAAAGGTGACCGCCGGGCTGAAACCCGGCGGGCTGGTGCTGGTGAATACCGAACTGGCATCAGCCGAACTGGGCATCGATGGGGACCTGCGAGTGGTCACAGTGCCGGCTACCAAGATCGCCCTCGAAACCATGAACCGCCCGATCCCCAATACTGCCCTTTTGGGAGCATTTGGCGGCATCACGGGGCTGGTCAGCATGAGCGCCATCAAAGGCGCCTGCGAGCACCGGTTTGCCGGGGAGCTGGCTGGCCTCAACATCGCCTGTGCACAGCGGGCGTATGACTTTGTTTCCGCCCTGGCGCGGAACTGAGGAGGCGCTGCGAAGGTGAAATTCTACCCGGGCGTACCGGCCATGCCCGGCACGTCGCTCGATAACCACACCGGCAACTGGCGCACGCAAAAACCGGTGTTTGACCACGCGAAGTGCACGGCCTGCGAGTTGTGCGAGCAGTATTGTCCGGAGCCGTGTATTCTCGTGGCCGACGATGGCAAGTTTGACGTGGATCTGGACTATTGCAAAGGTTGCGGTATCTGCGCCGAGGTTTGTCCGTTCGACGCTATCAAAATGGTATTGGAGCTGAAGTAACATGGCGCGCACGCTCGAGAAGACGCAGGTAATGGAAGGCTCGCGGGCCATCGCGGCCTCAGTCCAGCGCTGCCGCCCGCAGGTAATCGCGGCCTACCCGATCACCCCGCAGACGCACATCGTGGAACACTTGGCGCAGGCCGTGGCCAACGGCGAGCTCAAGGCGGAATACGTGAAGGTAGAAAGCGAGCATTCCGCCATGTCGGCCGTGCTCGGTGCGGAGGCCACGGGGGTCCGTGCCTACACCGCCTCCAGCTCGCAGGGCGTACTTCTCATGCACGAGGTCCTTTACAACGTGGCTGCTCTGCGGCTGCCGGTGGTCATGACGGTGGCGAACCGGGCGATCTCCCAGCCCATCAATATCTGGAACGACCACCAGGATGCCATGTCAGCCCGCGACACCGGTTTCATCCAGATTTTTGCGGAGGACAACCAAGAAGCCTGCGACTTGCAATATCAGGCTTACAAGATAGCCGAGCACAAGGACGTCCTTCTGCCGGTGATGGTTTGTGTGGATGGCTACGTGCTCACGCACTCCTATGAACCGGTATCGCTGCTGGACCAGGACCTGGCCGACCAGTTCCTGCCGCCGTACGAGCCTTCGTGGGCACTCGATGTCGACCGTCCGGTGACATACGGGGTCATGCTAGGCCCAGGCGAATATCTGGAACACAAATACGTGCTCCAGCAGGCCCAAAAACGGGCACTGGGCGTCATCGAAGACGTCGCCCGCGAATTTGGGACGCTGACCGGCCGCACCCACGGTGGGCTGGTGGAGGAGTATCGCCTCGACGACGCCGACGTGGCCCTGGTTGGTCTTGGCAGTCTGGTTTCGGCCCTGCGGGAAGCGGCCGACCAGCTGCGCGAGCAGGGGATCAAGGCCGGCGTACTAAAGATTCGGACCTTCCGTCCTTTCCCGGCCGAAAAGATCGCGGCGGCTCTGGGCGGGGTCAAGCGGGTCGTGGTGATAGACAAGGGCTACTCCCTCGGTTCCGGCGGCATCCTGGGGATGGAAATTACTGCGGCGCTGGCGGCTGCTGGCGTACCGGCGCTGGTAGACCGTTTCGTAGGAGGGCTTGGCGGCCGGCCGATCCCCGCCAGCACAGTGGTGCGGGCAGTCGTGGCACCCGAGCTGCCGCGCAGCCAGGATGGTTTCCTTGATCTCAAGCCTGAGTACCTGGGGGAGGGTGACTGACGATGCCAAAAGTAATCGCTCCCCGTGACCCCAAAGAATGGAGCCTGTTCACGGCCGGGCACACAGCCTGTGCTGGCTGCGGCCAGTCGCTTGGTGCCAGGCTGGTTCTGAACGCGGCCGGGCCGCGGACGATCCTCGTCAACGCCACCGGCTGCCTGGAGGTCTTCACCACCCGTTTTCCGAGTTCTGCCTGGCGGGTGCCGTGGCTGCATTCCCTGTTCGAGAACGCCTCGGCGGTCGGTTCCGGTGTGGAGGCCGCCCTGAAGGCTTTGGGCAAAGCGGACGACGTGAATGTGATCGTCCAGGGCGGCGACGGGGGCACGGCCGACATCGGCTTCGGATCGTTGAGCGGCATGTTCGAGCGCGGGCACAACATCCTTTACGTTTGTTACGACAACGAGGCCTACATGAACACGGGCATCCAGCGGAGCGGCCTGACGCCGTTTGCTGCCAGCACCACCACGAGCCCGGTGGGTTCGGAAGTACTGGGGAACACGACGGGCAAAAAGGACCTGCCTGCCATTGCGGTTGCCCATGGGGTGCCGTACGTAGCCACCACGACGGTAGCCTACCCGAAGGATCTCGAGAAAAAGGTCAAAAAGGCCCTGAGCATCAAAGGGCCAAAGTATATACAGATCCTGGTGCCGTGCCCGCTTGGCTGGGGGCATGATACGGCTCTTACCATCCGTCTTGCCCGTCTGGCCGTGCAGAGCGGCATCTTCCCGGTCATAGAGGTGGAAAACGGCAAGCTCACCTCGGTGATGCGGATCGCCCGCAAGGTACCGGTGGACGAATACCTGAAGCCCCAGGCCCGGTTCCGTCACCTGTTTACACCGGCGGGACGGGAGGAACTCGCACGCGTGCAGGCACTCGCAGACGCCAACATCGAGCGGTTTGGGCTGTTGGGGGCCAGGGCAGGCTAATTTCCGGTTACCCGTCTTTCACGGGTCCTAGGTATCGTTGAAAGGGTTTGGGTAGCCAAGCGCGAGCAGCAGGGACAACTCATAAGCGTTACGAACGGCGAAGTCCTCGCGGTTGTTGTTCATGAGCACGTGGACTTCGTCTGTTTTTTCTGCCAGGCGTTCGATCACCGGCAAGAAACCTTCCAGTTCCTTTTGCGTGTAGCGGTAGTCGAACCGCTGGCCGGTGGTCTGCGTGCGGGCGTACCAGGTGGCGCGGTTCCGGCCGTGCAGGCGGAAGATGCTCAGTTTGGGGCTCGTCACCTCGGCGACGAGCGGCACGGTACCGGTACCCACCTGCGGTGCGTCTACTACCACATGCACGAAGTCAAATTCCTGCAAAAACGCGAGCGTACGGTCGCGGGCTTCGCCTTCGAACCACGAACGGTGCCGGAACTCCACCGCCAGGAGGAAGTCGGGCATGGCCTCGCGGCAGAAGCGCAGGTACGAGCGGTTCTCCTCGCCTTCGACAAACCACGGCGGAAACTGCAAGAGGACGGCGCCGAGCCGAGCCGTCTGCTGCAGGGGGGAAAGGCTCTCGGCAAACTGGCGGAATACTTCGCCGATGGGTAGGGGCGTGGTTTCCTGCGGCGTGCGTTCATGCCTGGTCATGGCCTTGTATGCCTTGACATCGAACACAAATCCAGGCGGCGTGCGGCTGGCCCAGGCCGCGAAGTTTCGGGCCGGCTGCATATGGTAATATGTGGAATCGATCTCGACCACCGGGAAGTGGCGGGCGTAATACGTGATCCTGTCCGTGGGTTTCAGGCCGGGCGGGTAGAACCCCGTGTGGTCAGACCACGAACACGTCCCGATTTTGATCTGGCCCATCAGCTCACCACCCCGGGCTTCGAGCCTTCATACTTGTTATTCCGCCCCGTGCAGGTCGAGGGCGCCTTCGGTCGACTCGATGTGGCGTGCCATCGCGGCGGCAGCCGCCTCCGGATCGCGCCGGGCGATGGCGTCTAACACCTCACGGTGTTCGACCGGTGAGTGTGGCGGGTCGGCCTGGAAAAAGTCAAAAAACGCCACGTAGACTACGCTTCGCTCATTGAGATCCCGCACAAAGCGCGCCAGATGACGGTTCCCGGACATCTCCGCGATGTGTACGTGGAATTCCAGGCTCACCCGGAGGACTTCTGTTCGGTCGTGACGGGCGAACGCCTCTTTTTCCTGCTCGATCAGTGCGGTCAGGATTTGCAAGTCACTGCTGTCTGGATGCCTGGCCGCCTCGGCCGCTGCCAGGGCCTCCAGTTCCTTTCGCAGCCAGAACACCTGGTGTACGTCTTGGGCATGCGGTTTGGCTACCGTAGCACGTTTGTTGTTCTGACGGCTGACCAGACCTTCGTAGGACAGCCGTTTCAATACACTTCTTATGGGCGTCCGGCTAACGTGGAACCGGCTCGCGAGTTCCTGTTCCACCAGGATTTCCCCCGGCAGCAAACGCCGCCACAGGATGTCGTTTCTGAGCGTGTTGTAGATGAACTCTTCCGTGTGACCTGGCTCAGAAAGGGCAGCTTCTTTTTGCAAAACACTGTCGTTGTCAGCCACCTGGTACGTCCTCCTGTTGGATTTCCACACAACTTTTTCTGCAGGAATATTACCACTTTCAGCGAATCAGAATCGTACACAAATTTGTATCCCAAAATGGATACATCCGCCGGGAGGTTGGGCAGATGTCGCGAAAGGTGTCTTTCGTTGCAGCTGTGCTGTTCGTTGTGGTAGCGCTGGTAGCGGCCGGCTGCGGCGGCTCGCAGTCGGTGTTGCAGAGGGTGGAAAAAAGCGGGGTTCTCAGAGTCGGCTTCGAAGGCACGTATCCTCCCTTTAACTTCGTCAACGACTAGAAGCAGTACGACGGGTTTGACGTGGACATCTCCACCGAGCTGGCCAAGAGGCTTGGGGTGAGGCCGGAATTTGTCGCGACCAAGTGGGACGGTCTCATCGGAGGGCTGCAGGCGGACAAATTTGACATCATCATTGCCCAAATGAGCATTACTGACGAACGCAAGAAGGCCGTGGACTTTACCGATCCTTACGTGGTGACCGGTGCCGTTCTGATTTGCCGTCAGGATGACAACCGTTTCCACCAACTCAGCGACATCAAAGGAACAAAGGTGGGAGTCGGTGCCGGCACGACTTTCGAACACCTGGCTCGCAGCGTCCCAGGCGCGGACGTCCACACCTACGAGGCCTTCAATGATTATCTCCAGGACCTGATGAATGGGCGGCTTGACGTCATCATCAACGACAGCCTGCTGGCAGGCTACACCATCAAACATGGTAACCTCCCGGTGAAAATCTGCAGCGACCTCTTGGACACCGACACCATCGGCATGGCCATTAAAAAGGGCAATACCGATTTCGTGAACAAGGTCGACCAGATCCTGGCCCAGATGAAGCAGGACGGCACCTACGACCAGATCTACGAGAAGTGGTTCGGTACCAAACCGCTCGGCGGGTAGGCATGAACGGGGGAGAGGGCTTTTCGGTGTAAAGAACCTCAAATACTGGGGGTTGGCGCCATCTTATGACACTCATGATACAGTCGCTGCCGTGGCTTGCACAGGCTGCGGTGACCACCCTCTGGCTCACTGTCAGCTCGATCGCCATCGGGCTTCTGATCGGCCTGGCGGCGGCGCTCGTGCGGGTGGCGCGGGTGCGTGGGCTTGGCACCCTGGCCCGCGCCTACATCTCCGTGATCAGGGGGACCCCCCTCTTGGTCCAAATCTATATCGTTTATTACGGCCTCCCGCAGCTTGGGATCCGGCTTGGTCCCATTCCTTCGGGCATTTTGGCCCTGAGCTTGAACTCCGGTGCATACCTTTCGGAATCTTTCCGGGCGGCTTTGGAGTCGGTGGACCGCGGGCAGATGGACGCTGCTTTGTCCCTAGGGATGAGCTACTGGCAGGCGATGAGTCGGATCATCATACCGCAGTCATTTCGCACTGCTCTGCCCACCATCGGAAATACGTTCATTGGACTTCTCAAGGACACGTCGCTCATATCGGTCATCACCGTAACCGAGCTATTGCGGGCAGCTACGTTGGTGATCGCGGCTACTTGGCAGCCATTTACGCTTTACATTGAGGCGGCCGCCATCTACTGGGTGATGAGTACTGCCTTCTCGGCGTTGCAGCAGCAGGTGGAAAGGGTGGCGAGCCGGCATGTCAGATAACCAGGGTTCTGCGGTGGCGCAGGCGGTTGGCACCATGCTGGATGCCCGCGGAATAAAAGAGAGCTTCGGCACCCTCACGGTGCTTAAGGGTATCGACCTTGCCGTCGGGCGGGGCGAAGTGGTTGTGGTGATGGGACCGAGCGGTTCGGGCAAATCGACCTTTCTGCGGTGTTTGACCTTTCCCGAGGAGCCGGACGCGGGAACCGTCCGCGTGGGGGACATCACCATTAAAGCCGGCGCCGCCAAAAACCAAAACGACAGGAGAGAGCTCCGCCGAAACGCTGGCATGGTGTTTCAGCACTTCAACCTTTTTCCGCACAAAACGGTAATCGAAAACGTGATGGAGGGGCCGATCGCTGTCCGGAAGATGGAAAAGGCGAGGGCACGTGCCCTGGCTATGGACCTCCTTGCCAAGGTGGGGCTTGCCGATCACGCAGATTACTACCCCTCGCGGCTTTCGGGCGGGCAGCAGCAACGGGTAGCCATTGCCCGCGCCCTGGCGATGGAGCCGCAGGTAATGCTGTTCAACGAACCTACTTCGGCCCTCGACCCGGAACTGGTGGGTGAGGTTCTGGCCGTGATGAAAAACCTCGCCAGGGAAGGCATGACCATGGTCGTAGTGACGCATGAGATTGCCTTTGCTCAAGACGTGGCGGACCGCGTGATGTTCATGGACGGCGGGGTGGTGGTGGAGGAAGGCACCCCCGGCCAATTGTTCACGTCTGCGCGGGAAGAACGCACGCGGCGATTTTTGGGGCTGATCAACCGGCAGCCGCAGGGCACACCCGGCAAGCCGGTATTTTGATGGGGGCGATACGGTTGCAGGCGGTTGTGTTTGGAACTGGAATGATCGGCACAGCCATAGCGGTGGAACTGGCGGACAGCGGCGTATTCGATACGGTTACCGCTGTGGATGCCTCGGCGGAGGCTTTGCAGCGGTGCCGCGAACGGTCCGGCGGGCGCGTGGCCACCCGGGTCGTGAACCTGGGCGAGCCCGGGGCGCTTGAGTCCGTGCTGAAAGGGGCTACGGTAGCAGTGGCGGCCCTTCCGCACAGTCTCAGCCTGCGGGTAACCCAAGCGGCCATCGCGTCCGGGTGCCATTTGGTCGACCTGGTGGGCTCGCAGTACCCGGCCAAAGCCGCCCTGGGGGACCAAGCCGAGGCCGCAGGGGTTTTGGTGGTGCCCGGGTGTGGCGTCGCACCTGGCATTACCAACGTGTTGGCAGGCCGGGGCGTGGAACTTCTCGACGAAGCCGAGGACGTCACCATGTTGTGCGGCGGGATTCCGGAAAAGCCCTTGCCTCCGCTCGGCTACCAGATAGTTTTCCGGCTTGAGAGCGTAATGGGGCTGTACACGCGGCCGGCCACTGCCATCGTCAATGGGGAAACCGTGGATTTGCCGCCGCTATCCGGGTTGGAGAAGTGCGTTTTCCCGGCGCCGATCGGCGAGTGCGAAGCCGCCATTAGCGATGCCCACAGCACCGCCTACACGCTGAAGGGCAAGGTTAGGAATCTCGTTGAAAAGACCGTGCGTTACCCCGGCCATTTCGGCAAGATGGGGGTACTCGCCGAGCTCGGCTTTTTGTCTGACCAGCCGGTGCAGCTCGCCTCTGGCACGGTCACGCCCAAAGAAGTAGCTATGGCAGTACTGGAACCGCTCATGCGTGGCGGTTCACACCGCGATGCCACTGTTTTGCGAGTGAGAGTCAAGGGCCGTCGCCGCGGTGTTCCGGCCACGTTGGAGTGGGAGATGGTGGACCTCTACGACGATGCCAGGCAGATGACATCTATGGCGAAAACGACCGCGTTCCCGGCTGCCATCGTGGCGGAATGGATCGGAAGCGGCCGCATCAAAGAAACCGGGGTTATACCCCCCGAGTCGCTTTTGATCGGGGACCGGTTCGAGCCGTTTATGGCCGAGCTTGAAAAGCGAGGTGTACATATCCGCTCGTTGCAATGAGATAATTCCAGCCGGATTGGAGCTGCCCCCTCCCTTGGCGCACCTGTGACACGCGCTGCTACCCGGGCGGGGGCAGCTTTTTTATCGATGCCCTTGCACGGGAAGGTGGGGTGCCCAGCCCCCGGCCGCGGTATACTGTTGCCATGAATCCCTCTGGCGAGTTCTCGATTATCTCCCGCTTCCGGGCCTTGGCCAAGGGGGGGCCCGGCGTGATCGTAGGCCTTGGGGATGACGCGGCGGTGCTAGACGCGGCGAGCGTCGGCCCGGGCCGCCTTTTGGCGACTGTAGACATGATGGTCGAGGGTGTGCACTTCGACCGCCGCTTCACCGGTCCCCGGGCGTGCGGGCGGCGGGCCGCCGCGGTCAGTATCAGTGACGTGGCGGCCATGGGCGGCGACCCGCTGTGGCTCCTGTGCACCCTTGGCCTCACCGGGGCAGAGCCGCCGGGATGGCCAGAGGCATTCTTCCAGGGCTTGCAAGAGGAGGCTAGTCGCCATGGGGCCGCAGTGGTGGGCGGCGACATGGTCCGGAGCCCGGGGGGTATCCTGGCCGATGTCACGGTTTTAGGACGGGCGTCGGGCCCCGTTTTGCGTTCGGGCGCACGTCCGGGTGATGTGATCGCGGTTACCGCACCTTTGGGGGGAGCGGCGGCTGGGCTTGCGTGGTTGCAAGCGCGTGTGCGGGAGGGGGAAACGCTGCCGCGGGAAGCGTCGGACGGCACCATCCTGTGGCCGGACGATGTGTCGCCGGCCGTCCGGGACGCTGTCACGCGTTACCTTCTGCCGTCGCCACGGGTGGACATCGGCAGGGCCCTGGCCGGGACGGGGCGTGTGCACGCGATGATCGACGTGAGCGACGGCCTTTCGAGCGAACTGTGGCACATCTGCGAGGAAAGCCGCACCGGTGCCATCGTGACGAGCGTGCCTGTCCTTGCCAGTGCCGTGGCTGTCGCCCGCTTGCTGGGAGCCAACCCGCTGCATTGGGCCTGGCACGGCGGGGACGACTACGAGCTTTTGTTTACCGCCTGCCCGGAGGACGTCCCCTTACTTGGGCAGCTCATAGCCCGGCTCGGCGGCAGTCTGCATGTTCTCGGGGAAATCAGGCCGGCGTCCGAGGGTGTCCGCTACCGCGATGCCGAGGGGATGCTCCACGCGGTGAAGGCGCTTGGGTGGGACCATTTTCGTATTCCCGACTTTATCGAATAATCTAATTGACAAATCTTCACGATTGCGGTCATACTGAGGCTATGAGCGACCAAACCAGGATCAAAGAACGTGAATATTCAACGCGGCAGGACATCCTCCAGCTTCTCAAGAGGAACGGGGAGATGACGGCGGATGAACTGGCCCAGTCTCTCGGGATCACGGCGGTGGCAGTGCGGACGCACCTGACCACTCTGGAGCGGGATGGGCTTGTAGCTCGCCGCACGGAGCGCCGTCCGGTCGGGCGCCCAGTGCACTCGTATTCGCTCACGCGCGAGGGCGATGAGCTTTTCCCACGCAATTACGGCACTTTTGCCATCCAAGCACTGCGCGACATCCGCGATGAATTCGGCGAGGCGGCCGTTGAGGCGGTTTTCCGCCGGCGGGCGGCCCGCCAGCGCGAAGCCTATCGCGAAGCACAAGAGGCGGGCTCGCTGGCGGAGCGGGGCCAGAAGCTCGCGGAGCGTCTGGAGGCCAACGGGAATATGGCCCGGTGGATCGACCACGGCGACGGTTCTTTTGAGTTGATCGAGAACAATTGTCCGATCGCCCTCGTGGCGAAGGATTTCCCACTTGCCTGCCAGCTGGAGCTTGAGGTTTTCCGCGATGTCCTCGGTGCCGACGTCACCCGCACGCGGCATGCCGCGGCCGGTGACCGGCAGTGTGCCTACCTGGTGCGGAGCCGGCCCGACAGGGCCCGGAAGACACAGGCAGACGACGACCCGGGCTCATCCTTGTGAACGGCTAGTTTAAGGCTTGGTCGTTTGCCGGCACTGTTCAGGGGATCTCCGAGAAAACCTTTATGGCGTACGCGATCCCGAGGGCGGCCTTTTCCTGATACCACTCGGTGGCGAGCAGTTTTTCTTCGTCCGGGTTGCTGATGAATGCCAGCTCCACCAGCGTTGCCGGCATCGGCACATTGCGGATGACGTAGAAGGCCTCGTGGGGGTTTTGCTTGTACATGGTGCCGCGGTCGTGCCTCCCTGTGGTCACGAGAAGATGCCGCTGCAAAAGCTGGGCCAGGGTGGCGTTGGCAGCTACGTTGTGGGTGTCGTCGTTCACGTACCACGTTTCCAGGCCGGCAGCCGACGGGTCGGAGGCGGCGTTGCAGTGAATGCTCACAAAGGCGTCGGCACCAAAGCTCCGGGCCGCCTGCACGCGGGCCTGCAGGTCCGCATCCAACGTGTTGGCCAGCGTCTGGTCGGTACGCCGGCTGAGCTGCACGGTCATACCCATGCGGGTGAGGTACTGCTCCACCTTTAGAGCCACCGCCAGATTTACCGTCTTTTCCACAAGACCGCCCGGTCCCGTTGCCCCGGTGAAGATGCCGCCGTGTCCGGGATCGACAAAAACCTTGAATGCCATGGTGGTCACCTCCCGGCTGTCATTTCAGCCTATGAAGACAGCGGAACGGGCGCCACCGGTTGGCGATCGCCTGGTGTCTGCCAGGGACACGCCGAGCTACACCCAGTACTCGCCATGCGGGCCGTGCTCCTTTTTCCATATGGGGGCGCGGCTTTTGACGTTGTCGATGATGAACCGGCAGGCCGAAAATGCCTCGTCGCGATGGCCGGCGGCGACCTGGATGGCCACACTTGGCTCGCCCGGGAACAGCCGGCCGACGCGGTGCATCACCGTAAGGGGACGGGCGTGGAAGCGTGCCGCCGCTTCCGCGGCGATCTGGCGCATGACCTGTTCGGCCATTGGGCCATAGGCATCGTATTCAAGGTACTCGGTGGCCTGCCCGCCGGTTTCTCCGCGCACTAGGCCCAAAAAGGTGACAACAGCTCCCTCCGTGTGGTCTGGTTGCGGGCCGGGCAGCCGGCCGGGATCGATGGGGTCGGCGGTCAGGCACACATACGGGTCGTCCTGGCCGCCGCTCATGGGTGGTAGCAGTGCCACCTCGTCGCCGTCTGCAAGCACCTGATCCATGGTGGCGACTTCGCGGTTCACGGCCAAGGCGAGGCTATCGCCGAAGCGGGTCAGGGCCGGATAACGGTCGAGTAAACGCTCACGCAGCCCGCCGGCGGTCGTACCAGCATCTACCTCCACGGTTTCGGAAAAACGACCGGCGGCGTCGGCCGCGGCGGCAAAGAACAACACGGTGACCTTCAACGATGGAAAACCTCCTCGATGCTGTATAGTCCCCTACTCTCGCGTATTCAAAGTGATAAATTCTACGGGGGCGCACTCGGCTACCTGCCGAATGAGAAAGCACAGCGGGAGGAGAAATAGTGGCCATAAAAGATTACGCGGCCGTCGACCGCTACCTGGAAAAGCACAACCTCGGTATTTCCCTGCGCGACCTGTTGGTGCTGGGCGAGGGCCAACGCGTGTCATCTTTGTGTTGGTTGGAAGACGCCGGCCGGGTGCTTGTGCTGCGGCGTCGGAAGGAGCCTTTTGCCGGCTACTTCACAGCACCAGGCGGAAAGCTCGAGCCGGGGGAAGATCCGGAACAATGCATTATTCGCGAGATGCAGGAGGAGGCCGGGATACAGATCCAGTCGCCGCAGCTGAAGCTCGTCACTTCCGAACGGGGACCGGAAAACTACCGGTGGGTGGTGTTTATCTTTCGTGCCCGGCAGTACAGGGGCCAAGTGGGCACGACGGACGAAGGCAGCTTTTTGTGGGTGCCCCAAGCGGAGCTGGCGAAAAGCACCATGCTGCCAGAGGTGGACCGGCTGCTTTTGCCCTACATGCTCCCTTTGCATGATCACGGGGTGCATTTGGCCCGGGTAGTTTACCGCGATGATCACAGCGTGGCGGACTTGGCGGTTACGCCGCTGCCGCCGCTCGGGGCAGGAGCCGGCCCTGAGGTGTGGAAGGCTTAACTATGCTCGGACACTGGCAATGGTTTGCGCCCAGAGAGATGGCACCGGGCATCTTCCGGCTGGACGATGGCGGGTATGTCAATTCGTACCTCGTGGTGGGAGACCGTGAAGCGTTGCTGGTGGATACCGGCCTTGGCATCGCCGACGTCCGGCGGACGGTGCGGGCGATCACGGCCCTGCCGGTCACAGTGATCAACACACATGCCCACTGGGACCACGTCATGGGCAACCATCTTTTTTCGCAGATCATGATCGCCAAAACCGAAGCTCGGTGGCTTTCTGGCCCGTACCGGCAGGACCGGCTGCGGCGGCTTCTGCGGAGCCGTCCTTTTAGCCGTCCGTTGCCGCTTGGTTTTTCGCCGCGCTCGTACCGCTTCATGCCGTCACGACCGGCTATCCTGTTGGAGGGGGAGACAACGCTCGACCTGGGCGGACGGGTGCTGCGCGTGGTGCCGGCACCTGGCCATACCCCGGGGAGTATCGCCGTACTGGATGAGGTTACCAAGACGGCTTTGGTCGGCGATGCGGCTGGGGCGGGTCTTCTCTACGCCCAAAGCCCGGGCGGTTCCGATCTGGCCGCATGGGTGGACACGTTGCGGCGGATTGCGTCCGTTCGCCCGGAGCGCGTGATGCCCGGCCACGGCGAGCCGGTAGCGGGAGATTTTTTGGCGGCGCAGGCCGCGGAGATCGAGGCGTTGATCCGTGGGGAACGCCGTGTATGGCGGCGGCCGGACGGCCTATTGCAGGCGGAGCTCCCGGGCTTCTCGCTGCTTTTGCCAGCTGATTACCAGGCTACATAAGGGGGGTCTTTTGGATTGCTGCTGGAAGAAATGGCATGGCCAGATGTGGAACAGTACCTTGCACATGACCAGCGTCTTATCCTCGTTACCGGCAGCTTCGAACAGCACGGCCGGCACCTCGGGGAAGGCACAGACCGGATCACCGCGGAAACCATCGCCCGGCGTCTAGGTGAAGAGACGGGCGTGCCGGTGGCTCCCGCGGTGCCGTTTGGTATGTCACTCCATCACATGAAGTTCCCCGGCACGATCAGCCTGAAGCCGGCGACCCTGACCATGGTGATTGTGGACGTCATCACCAGTGTGTACGCCCACGGCTTCCGCCGCCTGTTCATCGTCAACGGACACGGCGGGAACAAAGGTGCCATCGAAGCCGCCCTGGCCGAGACCACGAACAGTTTGCCCGGCCTCCGCGTGAAGGTAGGGCATTGGTGGCAGGAGGCCGCGGTGGACGAATATCTCCGCCGCACGTTCGGCGGCACCGAATATCACGCCTCCGTGGCGGAGACGAGCGTGATGCTGGCCGTGCGGCCGCAGGCGGTGCACATGGACCGGGCAGTGGCCGCAAAGGTGTACGGCGGCCTTTTGTACTCGTCTGCGGAGCTCTTCCGCCAGCATTATCCGGACGGAGCGGCCGGTCTTGACCCGCGCCAGGCATCAAGCGAGGCGGGTGAGCATCTCATCTCACTGGTGGTGGCGGCTTACAAAACGCAGATGGAAAGCTGGGACGACTGATGATCATCGGGCCGCACCTGTCGGTTGCCAAAGGGTTGCCAGAGGCGGCCGCGACTGCCCACCGCTTGGGAGCCAATGCCTTTCAGTTTTTTACGCGCAACCCGCGGGGCGGGGCTGCCCGTGCCATACCAGCCGAAGAAATCGACGCCTTCAAAAAAGCCCGTGCTGACTATGGCATTCTGGTGGCGGCTGCCCACATGCCCTACACGGTGAACTTGGCAGCGGATCCGGGACGGGTAGCCGATTTTGCCCGGCTGGCACTCCGGGAGGACCTGGCACGCTGTGCCGGGATCGGGGCGGAATTTGTCATCGTGCACCCGGGTACGAACCCTGACGCCGAAAGCGGCCGCGAGCGTATAATCGAGGCGTTGCGCGAGGCAGCGTCGGCATCGCGTGATGTCGCACAAGGCGGTCCCATGCTGCTTCTCGAGACCATGGCGGGGCAGGGGCACGAAATTGGTTCCCTGGCCGATATCGGTTACATCATCGATCAAGCCGGTGCGGGCCTCACACTCGGCGTGTGTCTGGACTCCTGCCACCTGTTCGCGGCCGGCTACGACTGGAACAAGGACGGGGAAATCGAACGGTTCATGGCCGATCTCGACCGGTACGTCGGGCTTGAGCGGGTGCGGGCTATGCACCTCAACGACTCGCAGGCCGTGGTGGGTAGCCATCGCGACCGGCACGAGCTCATCGGAAAAGGTCTTATCGGCACAGATGGTCTGCGGCGGCTTCTCCAGCACCCGTTCTTAGGCCAGTTGCCGCTGCTTCTGGAGACGCCGGTAGACGACCAGGAGCAGTACGCCGACGAGGTGAGTGCTGCCAAGGCTATTGCCGGCACCGTCGAATAGCAATGTCCACTGCCGATGTAGGTGGGGGAAGGGGAGTACGTGCATTTGGATGTAGACAAGCTCAAAGAGGCTACCAGGCTTTTTCTTGAAGCCATTGGCGAGGATCCACAGCGGGAAGGGCTATTGCATACACCCGAACGGGTGGCGGCCATGTATCAGGAAATTTTCGCCGGCATCGGGCGCGATCCGGCCGATGCCCTTGACACCATCTTTCACGAAGACGTCAACGGTCCGGTGATCGTACGCGACCTCAGTTTCCATTCGATGTGTGAGCATCACCTGCTGCCGTTTTTCGGGCTTGCCCACATCGCCTACCTGCCACCACCCGGCTTGGTCGTCGGGGTGTCCAAGCTTGGCCGGGTACTCGAGGTGGCGGCCCGCCGTCCCCAGTTGCAGGAACGGCTCACCAACATGGTGGCGGATGCCATCGAAAGGCGGCTCGGGGCACCGGGCGTGGCCGTGGTGGTAGAAGCCGAACACCTTTGCATGTCCATGCGCGGCCTTAAAAAACCGAGGCAGCGGACAGTCACCGTGGCCACCCGCGGTGTCTATGCCCGCGACCCTGCCGCCCGGGCCGAGGTGCTGGCTCTTTTGGCTCCCGGAAGGGTGAGGTCATGACTCAAAATACGCCGGCGGATAACCGCCGGGCGCTGTGGTGGGCTGCCACTGCCGCTCTGTTCTACACGGCGTCCAACCTGACGATGCAAGTGGGGGCTGTCCACATGAACCGGTTGGTGGCGACCATTCTCATGGGCACCCCAACTTGGATTACCACTCTGGTGGTCTTCCTCGTCACCGACCGGCGCAGGCTTTTGGCACGGGTGGGCAAGCCTGACGGGCCCTCGTGGGGTACGCTTTTGAGTGCCGTTGGCCTCGGGATCGCGTACTACGTGTTAGGCAACCCGCTATTCATACTGGCTACCCAGTATGGCGGCGTGATCCTCAGCGTCCCTACGGTGCAGACCCAAGCGCTGTGGGGGGCACTATTGGCGGCAGTGATGCTGACCCAGCCGCTCACCGCCCGCCTGCTGGCCGGGGTGGGGGTTTTTCTGGGAGGCCTTGTGCTTCTCTCGTGGGGACAGTCCACCGGCGCGGCGTTCGGCCCCATGTGGGCGTGGGCGATTCCACTTGGTCTTGCGACTGGCCTTTTCTGGGGGATCGGCAACACACTGACTAGCAAGTCGGTAAAAGGTGGCATCGACCCGTTCAGCACCCTGGCCCTGGGCACCACCGTGGGGTTCAGTAGCCTGCACATTTACCTCTTGGCCAGCGGACAGGCTGCAGTGTGGTCGCACACATCGCTGCACGCCTACCTGCTCATGGGGATTGCGGGTCTGTTCAACTGTGGGGCCCAGATTGCCATTACCACGGCTTACGGGCTCGGGGAAGTGGCCAAGGTTTCTACGGTCAACTCCACGTACATCGGCCTTGTGGCCATACTGGCGTGGGCCTTCCTGCACAATCCGCTCAACCTCGTCATGGTGGCAGGGCTTGTATTGATCGCTGCCGGAACGTGGATGGTGCAGACACAGGAACGGGCGCCACACCGGGCGCCGCCGGCCTCGGCGGGCGACGGGGAGGCGGCTTGGAGG
>CADDZV010000026.1 GCA_902812875.1 Clostridiales bacterium | reverse complement strand
TCCTGGAACACTACTCCTATCCGCCGACGGAGGTACGGGACCGCCCACGGACGGACCGACACGACGCTCCGCCCGCCCACCAGTACATCGCCACTGGTGGGGATTTCCTCCCTATAGATGAGTTTCACCAGCGTGGTTTTCCCAGCCCCGCTGGGACCAACCACGAAAACGAACTCACCTTTGCCGATGCGGAGGTTCACATCGGAAAGGGCGACCGAGCCGTTCGGAAATCGCTTGGTGACATTCAGAAATTCGATCATGTCAGAGACATCCCACATAAACGACTGATTTGCCGCTTTTTCGCCTTGCCGGCCTTCGCTTCGACATAAGAAAAGCCGTTTCCTGCCTCGGGCAGGACAACGGCTGATTAGAAAAACCTTGTAATGCGAACCAGGTAATTTATGGTTTATTCGTAACGCAAGGCCTCGATGGGGTTCAGGTTGGCCGCCCGCATGGCCGGCCACAGTCCAAAACCAACGCCCACCGCCGCAGAGAATACAAACGCCAGCAACACCGAGCCCACTGATACCCGCGTGGCCCATCCGGCCAAGCCCGAAATCAGCAGAGCTCCGCCCACTCCCAGAAGGATACCGATCACGCCGCCGACGCCGGCCAGGAATACCGACTCCACCAGAAACTGCTGCAGCACGTCCCGGCGGCGGGCGCCCAGGGCCTTACGCACGCCGATCTCACGGGTGCGCTCGGTGACGGATACCAGCATGATGTTCATGATCCCGATCCCGCCTACCAAAAGCGAGATACCGGCGATGGCCGCGAGCATGAGTGTCAGCGTCGTGGTCACCGAGTTGACCGTGCTGAGGAGCTGGTCCTGGGCAAGCACGGCGACCGCTTGATCATTCTGGTATTGGTGCTGGAAGATGTTCTCCAGGTGGCCGACCGCCACGGCGCTGAGGTCAGCCGATTTTGGAATGGCGTAAATGGCTGCGACGTACCGGGTGCGCACCAGGCGCTCTGCCGTCGTGACTGGGATCGCAATGAGATCGTCCTGGTTTTGGCCGAGGCTGCCGCCTTTGGTCGTCAAAAGTCCGATCACCTGGAACGGCTGGCCGTTGATGGTGATGGTCCGGCCGACGGGATTGAGGCCCTTGAAAAGCTGCGAAGACACTGTCTGCCCGAGTACAGCCACGTTGGCCGCGTCCTGCACGTCGGCAGCGCTGAAAAACCGTCCGAACGCCACCGGAAAGTCACGGATAACCGGAAAGCTTTCGGTCACGCCCTGCACGGTAGTGTCGTAGCTCGTAATGCCGTACTGGGCCGTCACCGGCGCCGTGATCACTGGCATCACCTGGGCGAGCTCCGGTACCCGTGCGGCGATGGTAGCAGCGTCGTCCACGGTGAAGCGCACCCCGGCCGACATGGACGGTGTGATGACAATAAGGTTTGCCCCGAGGCTTTGCACCTGGGAGGTGACCTCGTTGGTGGCCCCCTGGCCGATGGAGACTAGGGCAATGACAGCGGCCACCCCGATGATCACCCCGAGCATCGTGAGGAACGTCCGCAGTTTGTTGCCGGCCAGGCTCAGCCAAGCCATGCGTATACCCTCCTGAATACTCATGCCTGCGCCGCCTCCTGGTCAGAATGCACGGGCACCGCCCGCAAAGGCGCGGTCACCGGCTCGTCCCCCACCAGCCGCCCGTCTAGGACCCGGATGATCCTGCGGCAGTGGCGGGCCACACGTTCATCGTGCGTCACCAGCACGAGGGTGATCCCCTGCTGGTTCAATTCCTGGAAAATCGCCATGATCTCCTCACCCGCCCGGCTGTCGAGGTTACCGGTCGGCTCATCGGCCAAGAGAATGGACGGCTCGCCCACCAATGCCCGGGCGATCGCCACCCGCTGTTGCTGCCCGCCGGAAAGCTGGTTCGGGTGGTGGTGCATACGCTCGCCGAGCCCCACCATCTCCAGGGCGGCCATGGCCTTCCGCACGCGGGCCGCGCGCGGCTCACGCCGGTAGACCAGGGGCAGCTCCACGTTTTGCAAGGCGTTCAACCGGGGTAAAAGGTTGAACGTCTGGAACACAAAGCCGATCTCCCGGTTCCGTACCCGCGCCAGCTGGTTGTCATTCAGGGTGCTCACGTCCCTCCCCGCCAGCACGTATTTCCCCGTGGTCGGCCGGTCAAGGCAGCCGATCAGGTTCATCAAGGTTGACTTGCCCGACCCTGACGGCCCCATGATGGCGACCATCTCACCCCGCTCGACGTGCAGCGAGACATCCTCCAGCGCCGTCACCCGCACATCGCCCTGGCCGTATATTTTCGTCACATGCTGAAGGTCGATCATATTACCCACCCCCGCCCGAGGTGGACCGGCGCGGCGTCGTCTCCGGCTGGCGGAAGTTACCGCCGGGCATCCGGAAGAACTGACTGGAGCCCGTGGATGCCGTACCTGTAACGACCAGTTCGCCTTCCTGCAGGCCGCTTGTGACCTCGACAAACGTGCCGTTATGCAGCCCGACCGTGATGTGCCGCAGCTGCGGTTTCTGGTTCACCAGAACCTGCACGTAGGCGTTCTGCCCTTCGCCAGAAACCGCCTCGGCCGGAACCATCAACACGTTCTCGTGGCTGGCGACAAAGATGCTGGCATCACACGACATGCCTGCCTTCAGGGCACCCGGTTCCGGGATGTCGATGGTGACGTCGAAATTACCCACGCCGTTTTGCACCTGGCCGACCGGGGCGATGGCGCTGACAGTGCCGTCCCAGGTCGAACCCGGAAGGGCATCAGCCGTAATGGTGACCTTTTGGCCCACGGCCACCTGTGCGATCTGCAACTCGCTGATGCTCACCACCGCCTGCAAATGACCGACGTCCGCCAACGTGATCACTGGTGCACCCGAGGCCACCAGGTCACCGGGATTGGCATTGACCGCCGTGACCACCCCGTCAAAGGGTGCAGTGATGGTGAGATTGTTGAGGTCATTCTGGCGCGACTCGACATTGAGCCGGGCCTGTTCCACCGTATACTCCTGGCTTTGGATGTCCTGCGGCGATGACGGTGCCGGATTGGTCACCTGGTGTAGCGAGACCTGTGCCTGCTGGAGGTTGTTCACCGCCTGGTCGTACTGCGATTGCAGGGTATCGGAAGTCAGCGTGACCAGAAGATCTCCTGCCTGCACGTGCTGCCCGGAGCTCACCGGCAGCGAGGCCACCGTCCCAGACACCTGCGCCACCACCGGGTAGGTCGCGTAGTACGCCACGGTACCGCTCGTGCTTATGGAGCCGGTATTGAACGCACCCACACCCGGGTATATGGTCACGTCCGCACCCATGCCCGCGGCGAGCGGCGCCCCGTTGTTGACACTCTTGTAGTCATCGAGCGTGATGGTGACCTGGAACAGGTTCTGGCCCGCCTTGTTCTGACCGCTGGACGTAGTGGCCACCGCGGTAACGTGACCGGTGTAGGGCTCGGCCAGGCCATGTACCGTCACATCGGCCTGGTCCCCCGGTGCCACGTCGAGCACCCGGTCCTCCGTGACGGTAACCTGCACCAACATGCGACTGTCATCGTAGATCGTGCCGATCTGCTGGCTGGTGTTCACATTGTCGCCAGCCCTCACATTCAGATTCAGAAGGCCGGGACCGGGAGCAGCGACGTTCAGTTTGGCCAGCTGGCTTTTGGCCTGGTTAACCTGCATCTGGGCCGCCTGCACCCGCAGCTGGGCGGCGGTCACGGCGTCCGCCGTAGTGGTCGAGGCAGGGTTTTGCATTTGCTCCAGCCGGCTTTCAGCCTGTGCCAGCTGGGACTGCGCCTGCAGAAGCTGCATGGCCAGGTTATTGTCATCCCGGAGCGTGGCCATGGTTTGACCGGCATGCACAGTCTGGCCAACCTTGACCGCCACCGACGCCACTACGCCGCTGGTGCCGAAGGACAGCGCCTCCTGCTGTACCGGCTGCAGCACCCCCGTACCGTCGACCGTGACCGTCAAGGTACCGCGCCTGACGGGTGCGGTGGCGTACGTGGTGGCCCGCTGGGATCGGGCGACCATGTAACGCCGGGCACCGTAGGCTCCCCCGGCCACAATGGCCAAAACCACAATTACCAGAATCGCTCGCCATACTTTCCTTCTCACGTGGGGGACCCCCTCAAGATACTTTTGGGTGCAAATATTTCACGCCGTAGTATTCCACCGCTTGGTAAGAAGCCGATGAGAAATCATAAACACAAAAGCCCCCGCAGCAATAGCTGCGAAGGCTTGGACAGGACAGCACCGCCTGCAGGCGGGCATTAGTGACGGGCGTCCCGCCGGGCGATGACGTCGCGGCATGCCTGGCTGATGGCTGCCGGCGTAAGACCGTAATGTGCCAGCAGTTCGGCCGGTTTGCCCGACTGTCCGAAAACGTCCCGCACCCCCACGCGCACCACAGGCACCGGCACGGTCTCCGCCACCACTTCGGCGACAGCGGACCCCAGGCCGCCGATGACGCTATGTTCCTCGGCCGTGACCAGCGCCCCGAACGTCCGGGCCGCCCAAGTCACCGCTTCCTGGTCGATGGGCTTGATGGTAGAAACGTTGAGCACGGCCGCTTCGATCCCCGCGGCCGCCAACTCCTCAGCCGCCTGCAAGGCACTTGCAACCATCACCCCGCAGGCCAAAATCGCCACATCGCGCCCTTCCCGCAAAAGTGCCGCCCGGCCCACCTCGAACGGGTAGTCATCGTCAAAGAGCACCGGCACCGCCGGCCGCCCCAGGCGAAGATACGCGGGCCCCGGGCGTGCGGCCAAGGCCGGCACCGCTTTGGCTGCCTCGGTGGCATCGGCCGGCACCACCACCGTCATGTTGGGCAACACGCGCATGAGAGCGATATCCTCGAGCATCTGGTGCGACGCCCCGTCTTCGCCTACCGTAAGGCCGGCGTGACTGGCGCCGATCTTGACGTTCAAATTGGGGTAGCAGATCGAGTTCCGGATTTGGTCGTAGGCGCGTCCGGCGGCAAAGACGGCGAACGTGCTGGGAAACGGGATCTTGCCCGATGCCGCAAGCCCAGCGGCAATGCCCATCATGTCCTGCTCGGCGATGCCGGCATTGAAAAACCGCTCCGGAAACTCGGCCGCAAAAAGAGCCGTTTTTGTCGATTTCGACAGGTCGGCATCCAGGACTACCACGTCTGGATTTGTGCGTCCCAGTGCGACCAGCGCCTCTCCGTACGCGTCGCGGGTGGCCTTCTGCGTTTTCCCCCACTGGTAGCGTGCCTGCAAAATCATTGCTGGTCGTCCCCCTCGCGGCCCTTTCCACTGGCCCCCGCATCACCGGCGGGCTGGCGGTGGGCGTGCAGTTCTGTCAGTGCGGTCGCGAGCTCGGCCGCACTGGGAGCCTTCCCGTGCCACTCGGCCCGGTGCTCCATGAAAGACACCCCTTTGCCTTTTACGGTATGGGCGACGATCATCGCCGGCTGGCCGCGTACTCCTCTCGCTTCGGTCACGGCCCGGCGGATGTCGGCAAAGTTGTGCCCGTCGATCTCCCAAACGGCCCAGCCGAAGGCCCGCCACTTGTCCGCCAGCGGCTCAAGCGGCATCACATCCGGCACTTTGCCGTCGCTCTGCACCCCGTTGTAGTCGAGTATGGCGGTAAGATTGTCGAGCCGGAATTTCGCAGCCGCCATGGCGGCTTCCCATACCTGGCCTTCTTGCACCTCACCGTCGCCGAGTAAGACGTATACGCGATAGTCTTTCTGGTCCAGCTTCCCGGCCAGGGCCACCCCGACGCCGAAAGACAGCCCCTGCCCGAGCGAACCTGTAGATGCCTCCACTCCTGGGGTATCCTTCATGCTCGGATGCCCTTGCAGCGGAGAGCCAAGCTGGCGTAGCGTGTCCAGCCATGCTTCGGGGAAAAAGCCCCGCTTGGCCAAAATGGCGTAAAGAATGGGAGCCGCATGCCCCTTCGCCAAGATAAACCGGTCGCGGTCCGGCCATTTGGGATGCTGCGGGTCAAGCCGCAGGACTTCGTAAAACAGATAGGTCATGATGTCGGCCGCCGACAAAGATCCGCCGGGATGGCCAGACCCCGCTTTGGCAATCATCTGCAGGACCCTCTCGCGGAGTTCGTTGCTGATTTGTGCCAGCTGTTCGTCCGTATACCCGGACATTACGCTCCCTCCCCTGAACTCGGCTGGTGGCCGTCCGCACCAGGGCCGCGCATCCTATGCTGCAATGCCCAGAGCGCCGCCGCCCCCACAAACGCTGGCAGGGCCACCACCCGACGCCAGCGCCGCGGGTCCCGCAGTCGGAACGCCCACTCGAGCCCGTGCTCACGCATCCACGCGGGCGCAAGGGCGGTCTTGCCCGCCAGTACGTCGAGGCTTCCGCCCACCCCCAGCATGACCGCCTGCCCGTAAACCGGCTGTGACGCCGGTACCACCGCGGCGAGTGCACGCCCGCCCCGTCCAAGCTGGTGCGCCATCCAAAGCTCCTGAAGCGGCGCCCCCATGCCGACAAAAACGAGCTGCGGTGCCGCCGCCCGGAGCGCGGCTGCCACTTCCGTCCAGCCGCGCTCGTCGTGCCAGAAATAGCCGTGATGGGTTCCAACCAGCTGCAAAGAAGGCAGGCGGGCCGCCACGCGGCGGGCCGCCCCTTCCGCCACCCCCGGCTCGCCGCCAAGAAAATACACCCGCCAGCCCTGGTGTTGGGCTGCCTCCAAGAGGGCCTGCATGAGGTCGAAGCCGGGCACCCGGGAAGGCAAGGAAAAACCAGCCAGGCGCGCAGCGATCACAACACCGATCCCGTCCGCTACCACGAGGTCGGCGTCATTGAGGACTGCCCGGTACACCCGGTCCCGCCTCGCCCGCCAGAGAATCTCAGGGTTGGCGGTTACCACCATGCCGCCCTGCCCGCGGGCAATCATGCCCGCCACCCGATCCACCGCCTCCGGCAGGGTGACTGGATCGATGCCTACGCCCAGTACCGGGACCTTCGCACTCACGGTGCGAACCCCTTCAATCCGGCGGTGTGTATGCCCAACGCCGCCAGGGCCGCCGCCAAACTGTCGACCGCCAGCTTGTGTTTGTCCTCCCGCGCGGCCGCCAGATAGGCTGACACCGCCTCACGGGCGTGCCACGACGCCTCAATCGCCAGCAACACGTCTTCCATCTTGCCCTCCGCCAGCTCGACACAAGGCTGTCCGCCCATGGATTCGCAAAACCGCTTTACCTTGGGATCATAACTGACACCTACAAACGGCCGTGCCGCCAAGGCGGCAAACACCAGTCCATGCAGGCGGACGCTCACCACCAGATCACACCGTGCCACTACCGCCAACGTTTCGTCATACCCGAGCCCAGCCAGCACCGGTATGGAGCCGCCGGTCCGGTCACTGATCTGCTGGCAGATCGCCTGGTCGTCCGGATGCAACGGCAAAAGCACTGGCAGCGCACCGAGATGCTCCAGGATGTAAGTTCCGGCCGCTGCCAGCAAATCCGCTACCGGAGCCGCATGCCATGCCCGTGGCACCAGAGCCATAACGGGCGCTCCGGCTGTTGCCAAACCCGACCGCGCGAGCACCTCCTGACCGCCGGCGGGATCCGGAATAGGCAAAAGAAACGCCGGGTCGGTGCCGGGACGGACCACGGGCTTTGTAATCCCAAGCCGTTTGAGTTCGGCCAGTGTACCTTCCTCGCGCGCGACAAACATCCGGCTTTTCCCGAGCACCCGCCGTACAATCGCCCGACTAAGCCGCCGCTGCAACGGTCCGATCCCTTGCCCGTAAAAGACGACCGGCCTGTGCATCGTGCTGGCCACCATGGCCAAGCCGGCGTAATACAAAAGGCTACGGAAACTCGTGGCATCCTGGAGCAGGCTACCGCCGCCGAACAAAAGGCCGGCCCCTTTGCTCAAAGACCGCCTGATGGCTTTGAAGTCCATGCGGCCAATACTTTGCACACCATGCTCTTTCGCCGTGCGGACCGGATCACTGGACAGAACGGTAATGCTGGCCTCGGGTGCTAATGACTTCACGGCCCCCACGATACCGGCCAGCATCGCCTCGTCGCCGGCATTGCCATGTCCGTAATACCCACTCACCAAAATCGATTTCAAACCTTGCGCATCCTTTCGGGGGTCCGCTCCCCTGACCCACCTACGCCTGTGCCCGTGACCAAACCCCGGTCCGGAGAGCCAAAAGCCGCATCACCCATACCGCCAGTGCCCCGATCACCGCCCCCAACCAGAATCCGCGGGCCGAAACGAAGAACACCGCCAGGGCACTCTCCCCCGCCGCCATCGCAGCAAGCGGCGAAACCACCAGGTATGTCGCCGCGATGGCTGCCACGGTGAGCCATCGACGTTCAAACCGCTGCATCACGGGTGCCGCGACCACAAGCGGCCAGGCAACCAAGTATGCCAGCGGTGGCGGCATGCCTGCCGCCGCCAGCCGGCCAAAGACCGATGCCCCCGGCAACGGCAAGACGGCCAGCACTGGTAACACGGCAACCACCCCTGCCACCAGTACCAACAACACATCACCCAGCCGTATGGGTGAAACCAGCAACCGTTCGATGCTTGCCCGGGCTTCGGCCCAAGGAGCGTCGGGCCTGCCCACGCCTTCAAAGAATAACCATGCCAGTACGACCATCGCAGCCGCCCAAAGACCAGCGTTGCCAAGCCCGGACAGGCCCACCCGGTAACTGCTAGCTGCTGTCAGCACCGCCAGGGCAAGGCCTCCGGCCACAGCCACGGCGGCCACGAAAATCATCCCTGCCAGGCCTTCTGCCAGTACCGCCCAGTAACCTTTTTGTCCGTTAACGCCGCGGCCTCCCTCTCGCCACGGCCCCAGTACCGCTGCCGCCACTGCCGCCCCAGCCATCACGGCCAGGATGGCCACCATCTCCCCGGCGAAGGGACGCTTCCACAAAACAATCCCACCGACCGCCCAGGCGGCTGCTGCCACCCCCACCGCCAAGGGCCACCGCGACGGTGCCCGGGAGCGCGGCCACCACGCCCACAGCCAAAGCCACGTGGCTACGGCCCCCGCAAGTACAGCCGCCAGCATCGGCCACGGTACCCGGAAAGGCAGGTATGGCCGCACCGGGCCGACCAAAAGCCCGCTGGCACGAAGATGCCGCACGATATCCTGCACATATTCCACGTTCAGCTGCTCGAGATTCTTGCCCGGCGGGGCAGCCATCAGCGGGTGCAGGTATATCACCCGCACGTTATGGTCGACTGCTTCTTTGGCCGCCTCCGCGGCCAGCAGCTCTGGCCGGACGTTCGCCAGCTGGCTCAAGTCGGTGGTGGTAGTCCATACCCGCACAACGTTTGCCCCCGCCGCCTGCAATAGTGCCGCGTCGCCGCGAAAACGGATCAGGGCTCCCCCTTCGTTTTCGATCACACCCCACATGACGCCGTGCTCGGCTAGTAACGACGCGAATGCACCTTCGAGACCAGGATTGCCTGGCACAGCAGCACCGAGTGGAAGGGCAAAGGGGATACGGGTTCCGGCTGGCAGCGCATCCACGACCCCCTGCAGGTAAGCGGGCGTGGGATTATCGACCGCCGCCCAACGCGGCACAACAGCGAGCCCGGCCGACGCTACCGTGCGCATGTCTTCCACTGGTATGTACACCGGCGTCGAGGCCACCACCGCTACATTCGCCTTTACCCAGATGGCCGTGGGTGAGAGGCGGTTAACCGTCCCGGGCGGAAACTGCCACTGGAGTCCGGCCACTACGTTGGCCGCGGTGGCCGGGTCTGCCGCCACGAGGTAGGTATCACCGGCCCGGACGTTGCCCACCGCCAGGGCTTCCCGCAGGCCGGCCGGCGGGTTGGCCCCCGCCGCCGCCAAAGCCAGGACATCAGCCCCACTGAGCATCGCCACTTGTCCCCGGTCGCTGAGTACCTTCACGGTGGCCTCGCTCACCCCCGCCGCCGTCACCCCGGCGGCACGCAGCTCCGTCAGCAGGTGAGAAATGTCGAGACCTTGCTGGCTCGCCAGCGTCGCAAATTCCTGGAAATCTATGGTCAGCTCCACGCGGCGTGCGGCATTTTCACGGGCCACGCGACCGGCTGCCCATGGCACCGTGGCCAAAATGGCCAGCACGATCACCACGGCAAGCACCCTGCGAAACCTCGAAAGGTTGTCCATCATCAATGCTCTCCCCCACGACCGGCCAAACCGACAAAGGACTTTCTGCAGACGCCCGCCGGCTTCCTTTACCCCTTCCTCACGACCTACCTAAGGCATAATAACTGCCCAGAGCGAAAATGGCGTAACCAAAAGCGACCACGAAGAACACAAGACCGCCCTCCAGTAGGTCACTCAGATACCCTCCCAGAAGTGTACCCACAATCTGGGCCACCGCGTTCACCAACACCGCGAAACCTGCGACGCCGCCCACCTGTGTGGCCTTGGGCTCTGCCTGCAGCACCGTGGCCGCGATAATGGCCACACTTGCCGCCAGGACTCCGTCCGGTATGCACAGGGCAATCACCACGGGGAGGTTCCCCGCCAGCCCGTATGCTCCCCAGATCGCCGCCGAAGCCGCAAGCGACAGCCGGAACATCGCCTGCCCTCCCTCCCGTTGCCCGAAACGAGCCGCCACGGCCGCCCCCAGGAGATGGGCACCCAAATAACTCGAAAGCACAAGCCCCAGGCCTTCCGGCCCAGCCGCCAACACCCGGTACGTGAATGGATAAAAAGCGATGTTGACCGCCGCCTGGGCACCGGCGAATATGGCCGTAGACACGATTACCTCCCGCACCCGCCGGTTGTACCGCAAAAGCCCCGCAATCTCGGGATAGCCTGAAAAGCTGCCCTGCAGCCTCATCCCCAACGAACGACCTGGGAGCCCTCGCTTCACATGACGCCAGCTGCAACCTAAAAAGACGGCCGAAAGCACAAAGCTGGCCGCGTTGATGTAAAAAGCAGCCACCGTTCCAACCTCTGCCACCACGATTCCGGCTGCCAGCGGCCCCAGAAGATTGGCCACCGCCCCCACCGTGCGACCAAGGCTGTTGGCCATCAAAAGGTCAGCCCGATCAACGCTCAGGCGTAAAACACTGTTCCGTGCCGGTTCCCATAACGCCCCGCCAAAAGCCCGCAGTGCATTGAGAACAAAAATCTGCCAGCTGTGCGTGCACCAAGGGTACAAAACCACCACCCCGGCCCGCCAAAGATCAGCAACGATCATCACGCGCCACGGATGCCCATGCCGCTGCACGCGTCCGGCCAAGGGTGCCACCAGTAAATACGGAACGAGGGAAAATACAGTCTGGAAGGCGATCTGAAACCCGGAGTGGGTGAGAGTGTACATCCAGGTAGCTACTGCCATGACCTGGAACGCGTCGCCGAGCGTGGCCACGCCCTGGGCCAAGTAAACGCATCCAAGACCATGTGACCAAAGGACACGTATGGCTGATCACCTACCACGGGTTGCCCGCGCGTGCCCCACCCTGGACAATGCCACAAAATGACAAGGCCGGGGCAGGACCCCGGCCTTTGAAATCCTGGGAGGCAAAGACGTGAGGGTGGTCAGCTGCCCAGGAGCTCCGGATATTTGAACCCGCTACCGGTGTTGAACAGGACGATGGTTTGCCCCCGATCGAGCCACCCCTGGCGGGCCAGCTTCATCGCTCCTGCCAGGGCCGCCGCTCCCTCGGGGCAGGCCATGACACCTTCCTCCCGCCCCAGGCTTCGCATCGCCTCGACGATCTCGGCATCCGTCACCGCCACCGCCGTGCCTCCAGTATCGTATATGGCTGCCAGCACCAAAAAATCACCGAGGGCCTTGGGAACACGGATACCCGCCGCGAGCGTCTCCGCACCGGTGAAAAACTCCGATTCCGCAGCCTGCCTCTCGTACGCCCGCACAATGGGAGAACAACCTTCGGCCTGCACCGCTACCAGGCGCGGCGGCCGCTCGCCGTCCACCCAGCCGAGTACCTGCATCTCCTGCCATGCCTTGTAAATGCCGATCACACCCACGCCGCCGCCGACGGGGAAAATGATGACGTCCGGCATGCGGCCGAGCTGCTCCACAAGCTCATAACCCATGGTCTTTTCGCCCTCGATGCGGTAGGGCTCCTTCAGCGTGGAGGCGTCAAACCAGCCCTCTTTTTCGGCCTTCTCGGCCACGACCTTGCCCGCGTCCGAGATCAGCCCCGGTACCAGTTGCAGCTCTCCCCCTGCCGCCACCACTTCGCGCTGGGCGATCACCGGCGCGTCCTGGGGCATCACCACGTGGGAACGCAGTCCCCCCCGCGCCCCGTAGGTGGCCCACGCCCCGCCGGCATTGCCGGCAGTCGGCAACGCCAGGTCAGTTACCCCGAGCTCCCGCGCCCGCGACACGCCGACCGCCGCACCCCTGGCCTTGAAGGTGCCGGTTGGATTTTGGCCCTCGTCCTTGAGATAAAGATGGGGAAGGCCGAGGCGGTCCCCAATGCGGCCCAACGGCAGGACCGGGGTCCAGCCTTCGCCCAGGGTCACCCGGTGGGCCGGATCGCGTATGGGCAGCACCGGGGCGTACCGCCACAGGTCGGCGCGGCCGCCGCCCGGCGTACCGTCGCGGGACGGAGCCGGCATCTCCCGGCGGGCCTGTTCGAGGTCGTACCTTGCCAGCAAGGGACCGCCGCACGCGGGACATAGGTGCATCACGCGGTCGGCGTCGTAGGTGGCATGACAACGGCCGCATTCGAGATGATCAAGATAGCTATGTACCAAACCAAAGCGCCTTCTTTTCCAAAAAACTTTTATCCGGGACCGCAGGGTCCCGGATATTGGCTTTACATCCGCTCGATCATGGCGCGGGCGAACTCGGACGTCTTGACCTCGTGCGCCCCCTCCATCTGGCGGGCAAAGTCGTACGTGACGATCTTGTCCGCGATGGTCTTTGCCAGCGAGCTCACGATGAGGTCGGCGGCCTCCTGCCAGCCGAGATACTCGAACATCATGACGCCGGACAGGATAACCGAGCCCGGGTTGACCTTGTCCATGTTGGTGTACTTCGGAGCCGAACCATGGGTGGCCTCGAACACGGCATAGCCGTCGCCGATGTTGGCACCAGGCGCGATGCCGATGCCGCCCACCTGGGCCGCCAGGGCGTCGGACACATAGTCGCCGTTGAGGTTCGGCGTGGCGATCACGTCGTGCTCATCTGGACGCAACAAAAGATGCTGGAACGTGACGTCGGCAATGCGGTCCTTGATAACGATCTTGCCTTCGGGGGCCTTGCCGCCGTATTTTTCGTAGACCTCGTCTTCGGTGATCGTGTAATCGCCAAACTCGTCGCGCGCCACCTGATAGCCCCAGTCACGGAAGGCACCCTCCGTGTACTTCATGATGTTGCCCTTGTGCATGAGGGTAACACTCTTCCGGTGATGCTCGATAGCGTACTGGATGGCCTTCCGCACCAGGCGCTTGGACCCGAACTCGCTGATGGGCTTGATGCCGATGCCGGAATCGCGGCGGATGTGCACACCGAGTTCCTTCTCCAGGAAATCGATCACCTTGAGGGCTTCGGGCGTGCCCATCCTCCACTCGATACCAGCGTAGACGTCCTCGGTGTTCTCACGGAAGATCACCATGTCCACCTTTTCGGGGTGCTTCATGGGGCTCGGCACGCCCGAGAAATAGCGAACTGGCCGCACGCACGCGTACAGGTCGAGCTCTTGGCGCAGGGTAACGTTGAGGCTGCGGAAACCGCCGCCCACCGGCGTGGTCAGGGGTCCCTTGATGGCGACCCAATACCGGCGGATGGTCTCGAGGGTCTCTTGCGGCAGGTAATCACCCGTGGCCGCATATGCCTTTTCGCCCGCCAATACCTCCAGCCAGGCCACCTGCCGGCGGCCGCCGTATGCCTTTTCGACCGCCGCGTCAAAAACCATCTTGGATGCCCGCCAGATATCGGGCCCCGTCCCGTCGCCTTCGATAAACGGGATGATCGGGCGGTCCGGTACGATCAGCCGGCCGTCCTTGTATTGGATCGGCTCACCTTTTACCTCTTGTGCTGCCATTTCCATCCCTCCAACGCAAGAAAATGCACCTGGCCAGGGGCCGAGGCGAATACACTATTCCGTTTTGCTACCCGCACTCCTGCCGGTATTGGCCGTGGGGCGGACAAACCCCGTCAGGTCAGGCCACCACCGCCCAAGAACCCACAGAACGACGGTGCCGGCCAATCCGACGGCACTGCCAAGCACGATCCCGTTGGCCGTGCGCCACAGGCTTATAAAAACCGGCGTGTGGATATGTGAGAAAGAATTTGTAATGGATAGCTCTGCCAGGGCAAACCCTACCAGGAAGGGCCACAGCCACACCCGGCGGAGCCCGGCGGCGGTATAGCTGCCCATGATGCCGGCCGGGTGCCCCACCAAAAACTCCTTGTCGCGGGCCCGCACACTCAGCCAAGCCGCCACCCGCGAACGCAGCCAAGTCTCGATGGGGAAATGGAAAACGTCCACGTTCCCCGACCGGGCAATCATCACCACGCCTCCCGCGGCGCCCGCGCCACCCGCCACGAGTTCCCCGAGCGTCAACTCCTGGCCGGCAAGCCTGGTGGCGGCCTGCCAGAATCCCATGGCACCATCGCCACGCTGTCCTACGCGGACACGCTCGTAACCAACCGCCACCGCGTACAGCAGGGCAACCGCGGGCGGGGTTAGGTAGGCCAGCTTTATGCCCCGGAATTCCTCGAGCTGCAGTGCGTACGCGATGTGACCGAGCATCCCGTTCAGCAAAAGCCCGCCCACCACCGCCGGGACCGCGGCGGTCACCACCGCGCCAACACCAGCCGCCCAACCGTGCCATGCCGAGCTATCCCACTGGGCCTGCCGGCGCCGCTCCCACCACTGCCCCATGAAGAGCACTCCCAACGATGGCCATACCAAAGCAGAAAGCAATGCCATGGCTTGGCGGGCCGCATCCAGAAGCGTAGCCGCGACCAGTATAGCTATGCCGGGTAAAAGGCTGGCTAAAAGCCAGCTCCGCCACCGCGTCGGCAGAGCAGGAAAATCGAGGATGAAAAGTACTAGTCCGGCAAGGATTCCCAAACCAACTATCAGCACCAAAAAAGGCGGCGGGCTGTAGGGTCTGACCGGTACCGCCGGACCCAACTGGAACCCGACTTCCGCAAACCTGGCTTTCAACGCCGCGACCAGATCGAGACTGGCTTTCTGGGTGCCAGCGGCATCCAGGCCAACCGCCGGAGCAGGATAAATGTAGAAAAGACGCGTGCCCCGTTCGCGGGCCCAGTCGCCCTCCCCTTCCACCGACTCCCAGGTGCCCATCTCGTGCACCTTGACCACGTTCCATCCGGCCGCAGAGGCCAGGTTGAGTGCCCCGATTTGGCCCTGGGCGGTGTCGATGCCCACCGACACACCTGCGGCCGCGGCCAGGTGCCCAACGGTGTCGATGAAGCCCAGGTCGCCGAGCGGCTTTTTGCCCCACGCGATCAGCACCGGCACACCGGTGTCTTGGGCTCCGCTGGACACGGAAACCTTGGCGGCGTCCAAAAATTCCTGCACTTCCGCGGCCGAAAGCCCGCTCATCCCCGCGATTACCGGCACGGGCGTAAGGCCCGCCTCCCGCGCCAGCGCCAAGTTCTGGGGATCAAGCCCAAGGGCGAAATCGTAAACATAACGCGGAGCGAACGGCGAAGCCGAGGTCGGTTTCGCCTGGTACGTGTATGCCACCTGGTGGATCAAAAAAGCCCACGCTGCTCCTCCCCCGCCTGCCGACAGGGTCACATGGCTATAGCCCGACGGGCCCACCCGCCGGTCAAGCTCGGTGGCAATCCACTTCTCGCGCTCAGGATCGGAACCAAAGATGAAAACACCCTGCGGGTAAGACCGGGCCAGCGACAAAAGCTCATCGCGGGCGGTACCCGCACCCGCCGGATTTCCCACCGTTCCCGAAGCCAGCGCCACGAACCGCGTAGACGGAATGACGGCCTCCGGACCGAAATCGGCCAGTTCCTGCAAACCGGTGCTTGAGATGCCCAGTCCCTTTACACCGGCCTCCTTCATCTTCTCAAGGAACGACAAGAGGTCAAAGCCACGCGTGCTGGCCAAGCCGCGGGCCGCATCCAGGTCGAGGACGATCTCCACCTGGCCGGGGCTCTGGACCGCCCGCTGCCGGCCGGCAATGATCAACAACGATGCGGCCAGGCCCAACAACACAAAAACGGTGGCGGCTTTACGCAGTAGCCCCCACCGGCCGTCACCGGACCAGAAAAAATCGACCGCTACCTTGCTAAGGTCCAGCGTGGGTCCCCCCAAAACACTACGGCCCTACCGTGTAGCCTCCCCGCACGAGGGCCACCACCATGGTCACGGCCGCCAAGCCCCGACCGTCCGTACGCGGCACCACAAGAAGATGGTTCAGGGCCACAACCTCGCCGTTCTTGAGATCCCGCCCGGCAGTGAGATCCGCCAGGCCACCGTTCGCCGAAGCAATCGCCGTACCCTTTCCTGCCCGTACTATGATCTCCGTTCCCTCTTCGGCAACCAGCTTCTGCCCCGGCGGTACCGTCACCACCTGGAGGGCTACATAATGGTCGACGTAGCTGCGAGTCACCAGCGGGTCCATCTGCGTGCCAGGGCCGGTCATCGGCTGTGTGCTCTCCTGGGCAAAAACCAGGTGAGCGGCCACAAGCCCGCTGGCAAAAAGCAGTGCTCCTATTATTACCGCTGCCACTGGCACCCACAACCGCCGCATCTCGTTACCTCCCGTTTCCGGCGCCCGTCACCCCGCGAGCCCGGGTGGTGTCAGTCAACTCGTTTCTCGGTCTGCCCCACCAGTCCCTGCCGGCGGGCTTGCATCGCCAAATAGGCAAAAATAAACTGGTCGAGCTCACCATCCATGACCGCCTGGACATTGCCGGTTTCCACCTCGGTCCGGTGGTCCTTCACCAGTGTGTAAGGCTGGAAAACGTATGATCGGATCTGGTTCCCCCACGCGATGGCACCGCGTTCACCGCGCAACGCCGCCAGACGGGCTTCCTGCTCTTCCTCCTGACGCCGTGCCAAACGCGCCCGCAGAATTTTCATGGCCACCTCGCGGTTTTGGATCTGGGAACGCTCGTTCTGGCAGGTCACCACGATGCCGGTAGGCAGGTGCGTGATCCGCACGGCGGAATCGGTCTTGTTGACATGTTGGCCGCCTGCCCCGCCCGAGCGGAAGGTGTCCACGCGGATGTCTTCCGGCCGGATGACTATCTCCGTCTCGTCTTCCAGCTCCGGTACCACGTCCACCGAGGCGAACGACGTATGCCGACGCCCCGAGGCGTCGAAAGGCGAGATGCGCACGAGCCGGTGCACACCGTGTTCGGACTTGAGATAACCGTACGCAGACTCCCCGCTGATGCGGATGGTGGCCGACTTGATGCCGGCCTCCTCGCCGGGCTGCAGGTCCCAGGTTTCCACGCGGTAACCGTGGGACTCGGCCCACCGCGTGTACATCCGCAGAAGCATCATGGTCCAGTCCATGGCGTCCACGCCGCCGGCCCCGGCGTGAACACTTAATATGGCGTTGTTACCGTCGTAGTGCCCGCCAAGCATCAAGGAAAGCGTAAAGGCCTTCACATCGGCGTCCAGCTCGTCTGCCATCCGTTGCAACTCGGACCGCAACGAGCTGTCTTGCTGCTCCTCCGCCAGGTCCACCAGGGCCTTTAGATCGGCCCAACGCTCTTTCAGTTCCTGGTGACGCTCCAGCGGCTTCCGGAGCCTTTCGAGCGCAGCCGCCCGCGCGGCCGCCCGCGGCGGGTCGCCCCACACCGCCGGATCAGCCAGCTCTCTTTCCTTCTCGGCAATCAATGCCTCACGATTTTCGACGTCAAAGAGACCTCCAGGCTTGCGCAAGCTCCTCGCCGCACGCGGCCAGAAGCCTTGTGATGTCCTCGTACATGCATTTACCCCCAGATCGTCAGACTAGACGGTTTATGCCAACTTGCCGTGGCAGTTTTTGTATTTTTTCCCGCTCCCGCACGGGCAAGGGTCATTGCGGCCGATTTTTTTGCCCGGACGGACGTAAGGTTGGCCTGCCGTTTGTCCCGCCGCCTCACCCGCACCGGCCGGCGCCCCCTTCCCCGCGGCCACGGCCACCACCGTGCGGCCGCCGGATTGGGTTTTGTCACCTCCGGCGAACTGACCAGCCGCCGCTTTCGTGGCCGCTACCACCCGCACCTGCTGCGGGCGCTGGGTCACGGACACGTGGTACAGATACCGTACCGTATCCTCGCGGATGGCACGGATCATATCCTCGAACATGCTGAACGCTTCGATTTTATACTCCACGAGCGGGTCCCGCTGACCGTACGCTCTTAGCCCGATGCCGTCCCGCAGGTCGTCCATGGCGTCGAGGTGGTCCATCCACTTTTGATCGACCGCCCGCAGCATTACAAACCGCACGATCTGAGCCATGACCTCTGGCCCAATCTGCTGCCGCCTGGCTTCGTACTCTTCCCGGGCGACCGCCATCAAAGTCTCCCGCAGTACGTCCCGCCCAAGCCCCCGCAGGTCGTCCACCTTCAGCTTTCCCGGCGGGGCAAAAAGCGTGCCGGCATATTCCACAAGCCCGGCCAGATCCCACTCCTCCGGGTAGACCTTCGGCGGTGCAAAACGGTCGACCAAATCGTCGACTGTCTGGGCGATCATCTTTTGCACCACGGGCTCCAGATCAGGTTCCGTGAGGACCTGCCGCCGCTGAGCATAGATAATCTCGCGCTGCTGATTCACCACGTCGTCATACTCGAGCACGTGTTTGCGGAGGTCGAAGTTGCGGGCCTCCACCTTCTTTTGAGCATTCTCGATGGCCCGGGAAACCAGGTTATGTTCAATGGGCATATCCTCTTCCACGCCAAGGCGGTCGAGGATACTGTCAATGTTCTCCGATCCGAAAAGCCGCATGAGGTCGTCTTCCAGGGACACGTAGAACCGGGACGACCCGGGATCGCCTTGGCGACCGGCACGGCCGCGGAGCTGGTTGTCTATCCGACGTGCCTCGTGCCGCTCGGTGCCAATGATGTGAAGGCCCCCAAGGGAAACCACCTCGTCGTGTTCCCTGGCGGTCTCGGCGGCAAACTTTTCCCGCAGGGCGAGATACTTTTCCCGGACCGCCAGCACCTCGGGATCGTCAGGCGGCACATGTTCGGATGCGGCCTGGATCACCTCCGGCTTGATACCCTGCCGCCGCAGCTCCTGTTTGGCCAAGAATTCCGGGTTGCCGCCCAGCATGATATCGGTACCGCGGCCGGCCATGTTGGTCGCAATCGTCACCGCGCCCTTGCGGCCCGCCTGGGCTACGATCTCGGCTTCTTTCTCGTGGAACTTTGCATTCAGCACCTGGTGCGGAATGCCCCGCCGCTGCAGCATCTTGGACAGCCGTTCCGATTTTTCGATCGAAATCGTGCCCACTAGGACGGGCTGGCCGCGCTGGTAGCAGTCGGCGATCTCCTCCACCACCGCCTCGAACTTGGCCTTCTCGGTCCGGTAGACGACATCGGGATGGTCCACACGGATCATGGGCAGGTTGGTCGGGATGACCACCACGTCCATACCGTAAATCTTGCGAAACTCTTCTTCTTCAGTGGCAGCCGTACCCGTCATGCCGGCGAGTTTTTTGTACATGCGGAAATAGTTCTGGATGGTGATGGTAGCAAGCGTCTGGGTCTCGCGCTCGATACGAACGCCCTCTTTGGCCTCAATGGCCTGGTGCAGGCCATCCGAATACCGGCGCCCGAACATGAGCCGCCCGGTGAACTCATCCACGATGATCACCTGGTTGTCCTTCACCACGTAGTCGCGGTCGCGCTGCATGAGTGCCTGCGCCCGCAGCGCATTCATGAGGTAGTGCGAAAGATCGTTGGTCTGGTCATCGTAGAGGTTTTTTACCCCCAGCATGCGTTCCACCCGGGCCACGCCCTGTTCGGTCGGGGCCACGGTCTTGGTCTTCTCCTCCACCGTGTAGTCCTCGCCCGGCCGGAGCTCGCGTGCGATGCGGGCAAATTTGTAGTAAAGCTCCGTCGGTTTGTCGGCCGCACCCGAGATGATAAGCGGGGTGCGAGCCTCGTCGATGAGGATGGAGTCCACTTCGTCCACGATAGCGTAGTGGAGTTCCCGCTGTACAAGCTGATCGGGGCTCAGCACCATGTTGTCCCGCAGATAGTCGAAGCCAAACTCGTTATTGGTGCCGTACGTGATATCACAGTTGTAAGCCTGGCGGCGGGCCGCCGCGTCCATGTCGTGTAGCACCACACCCACGCTAAGCCCGAGAAACTTGTAGATCTGGCCCATCCATTCGCTGTCGCGTTTGGCGAGGTAATCGTTCACGGTGACAACGTGCACGCCACGCCCCTCCAGCGCGTTCAGGTAGGCAGGCAGGGTGGCCACCAGGGTTTTGCCTTCACCGGTTTTCATTTCCGCGATGTTGCCCTCGTGCAGCACGATGCCGCCCATGAGCTGCACATCGAAGTGCCGTTGCCCGAGCACGCGGCGGGCGGCCTCGCGCACCACGGCGAACGCGTCCGGCAAAAGATCGTCGAGCGTTTCCCCTTCCGCCAGCCGGCGGCGGAAAATCTCCGTCCTGCCGCGCAGCTCGGCGTCAGAAAGGGCGCGTACGGCCGGTTCCCGCGCGTTGATCTGCCGCACGATCTCTTCGAGCCGGCGCAAAATCCGCGCGTTCTGGCTGCCCATTACTATTTCGGTGAGTTTTTTGAACATGTGCTTTCACCTACTGTCTATTTGGCCACAACCTATCATAGCACGTGACGCAGCCGGTGGCCGTCAATACCATACAGATATCCAAATCTATACCATCTGGGGAACAAAAAAAGAGCCGCCTGGGCCTTTGAATGAGTGAAAAGCCGCGTGAAGCCTATGCCGGCGAGGTACTGCGCCGCCACCACGGCCGCGGCGCCCCCATGAGACGGATCATCACCAGCATGATCCCGATGCCGATGAAGAGATCGCCAATACTGAAAGCGGCTGGCCGGAATGACCAGGGCGGCATGGCAAATATGTCACCAAGCCAGCGGAGGTGCGTACCCGCCACCATCAGGCCGTGCGTGCCGGACCGTCCAGCCGCCAGGTACGACACCAGGTCACCAATCCCCGCCCGTGCCAGCGCCTGGGCATCCACGGGCATGCGCCCGCCGTTGGCAAAGATGACCAGAGCGTTGAGGATACTGCCGGCACCAACGAGGACCATGCCCCACAGGTGACGGTTGAGCCACACTCCCCACAACACCGCGCCATACACCAACACATCCACGGGAATGATCCAGGGGCCGACCGCCTGCGGGCTGCGGTTCGCGGCATAATCAAGCAGCATCTCGGCGACAAAGCCAATCAAAAACCACTCGACACCGCGGATGTCGCTGCGGGCCAGGGTCCGGAAGCTGCCCCCGAGCAAAAGCGCGACTACGATTGAAAGTATGAAAACTGTTGTGAACATTACGCCTCTCCTTCTGGCTCTCCGCTCCCCCGGGCCTTTCCCGCCGGTCCCTCCTGACGACCAGCCGCGGCCTCGTTTCGTGCCGCCGCCTCGTCCGGCTGGTCATGCTGCGGCCCCCGCAGCGGCCCGCTGCCCACGAGCCTCATTCCCCGCCCCATGGCCAATGCCGCCAGCATTTCCTCGCGCTCCATCTTTTTGGCCTCTTCCGCCGCCAGATCACGGGCCACCTGGGCGTTGACCTCGCGGATGCGCGCCGCGAGCTCCGGTGTTTCCTCCACATATTGGATGAACGCATCAACCACCACGGGGTCGAATTGCTTGCCGGACCATTTCTTGATTTCCGCCAGGGCTTCCTCCACGGTCATGCCGCGTTTGTATGGGCGACGTGTGGTCATGGCGTCGAAGGCGTCCGCTACCAGGGCGATCCTCGCCCCGAGCGGAATCTCTTCTCCCGACAGCCGGTCGGGGTAGCCCCCGCCCCCAAACCATTCATGGTGGTTTCTGATGACCGACAGGTACGGTCCGAGGAAACGGATTTCTTTCACGATGTTCCAACCAATAGTCGGATGTTCCCGTATCTCCTGGACCTCGACGGGGTTCAGCGACGCCGGCTTTTTCAGCACCGCGTCGCGGATGCCGATCTTGCCCACGTCGTGGAGCATCGTGGCATACTCGAGCTTTTCGAGATCACTTTCCGGCAGCTTGAGCCGCCTGGCAATCGCCAAGGCATATTCGGTGACGCGGTCCGAGTGCCCTTTGGTGTAGGGGTCCTTCGCCTCGATGGCCTTCGCCAAAGCCGTCACTGTGTTGATGTGGGCCTGCCGCACGTCCTGGTACGCCTGGAACGCATAGCGGGCGATCAACAGCGGCGCCCAGAACAGTATCAG
>CADDZV010000025.1 GCA_902812875.1 Clostridiales bacterium | reverse complement strand
CACGAAGTACAGGTACCGCCGGGCCCGCGTGATGCCAACATAACAAAGCCGGCGTTCCTCCTCCATGTCGTCCGGGTCATCGAGGGCCCGCAGGTGCGGGAAAGTCCCCTCTTCCATGCCCACGAGGAACACCGCATCGAATTCCAGCCCCTTGGCCGCATGCATGGTCATCAAACGCACACCGGTCTCGGCCCCGTTTTGGCTGTCGGTATCCGACCAAAGTGAGACCGCGTTCAAAAAGCCGCTCAGGCTCTGATCACCCTGTTCGCCCGCAAAACGATCGGCCGCCCGGGCAAGTTCCTCGATGTTCTCAAGGCGCGACTCGCCCTCGATGGTGGGCCGCCCATCCGGGCCCAACAGGGCCTGCCGGTAGCCGGTCTCGTCGAGCACAAGCCGGATGAGCTCCGATACCGGCAGGTCCGCGGCGGCTTGCCGCAGGCGGTTGACCGTGTTCACGAACGATTCCACCCCGGACCGCACCCGGCCGGTCAGCCCAAGTCCCGCAAGCGGTCCCGCCATGACCTCCCAAAGCGTCCGCCCGCTCGACAAGGCCGCCTCGCTGAGCCTGGCGACAGTGCCCTCGCCCACCCCCCGCCGGGGGGCCGCAAGGGCGCGCTCGATGGCCACCGAGTCGGCACCGTTGACGAGCACCCGCAGCCAGGCCAGGATGTCTTTGACCTCTTGCCGCTCATAAAAACGGAACCCGCCAATGATCATGTACGGCAGACCCCGCCGCTGGAAAACTTCCTCCAGCACACGCGATTGGGCGTTCGTGCGATAGAGCACGGCACATTCGGTAAATGGAAGCTCATAGCGCCAGTGCAGGTTTTCGATCTCCCCGGCCACGAATGCGGCCTCGTCATACTCGTCACGGGCGACGTACAACGCAGGCAAGGGACCGTCCGCCCGGCCGGTCCAGAGGTTTTTGGGCAGCCGTCCCTGGTTGTGGCTCACCACGGCGTTCGCACAGGCCAGGATGGCCGGAGTGGAGCGGTAATTTTCCTCCAACGGGATGACCTCGGCCCCCGGGAAATCGTGTTGAAAATCGAGTATGTTGCGGATGTCCGCCCCCCGCCAGCCGTAGATGGACTGGTCAGGGTCGCCCACCACAAAAACGTTTTTGCGTTCGCCGGCCAGCAGGGACAAAAGCCGGAACTGGGCGTAGTTCGTGTCTTGGTACTCGTCGACCAAAACATACTGGAAACGGTCCTGCCATTTGCGGGCGGCCTCCGGCTGCGAAAGAAGATCGACTGCCTTTACAAGCAGGTCGTCGAAATCCAGGGCCTGGTTTGCTTCCAGTTCCACCTGGTAGCGCTGGTAGAAGGCCGCCACCCGTTCCGGCCACTGGCCCCCGGACCGGTGTGCCCGCTCACGCAGGTAGCTCGCCGCCGACACCAGCTCATTCTTGGCACGGCTCACTTCGCCGAGCAGCGCCGCCGGCGGGAAACGCCGCTCGTCCCATCCCAGGGCCGCCACGACCCGCTTGGCCACGTTGAGCTGGTCGGCAGCATCGTAGATGACAAATTGCGGCGAAACCCCGACGGCGGCCCCGTCCTCACGCAATAGCCGGGCCGCAAAAGCGTGGAAGGTCATCACCCACATATGGCGGCTGTGCTCCAGCCCGACCAGGGCTTGGACGCGTTCTTTCATCTCGCCGGCCGCCTTGTTGGTAAAGGTAATCGCCAGGATGGCCCACGGCGGCACCTGTCGCTCGCTGATGAGGTAGGCGATCCGATAGGCCAGCACGCGGGTCTTGCCGCTCCCGGCCCCCGCCAGCACGAGCACCGGCCCTTCGGTTTTCTGAACGGCGGCGAGCTGCTTGGGATTCAGGCTAGAAAAGTCCACTTGGGCACCTCCGGTTTGCTTCCTGGCACTGGAATCGTGGCATGGCCAGCATCAAAAAGATATCACCCGCCCGCCAGGAACGGAGAGCCGGGACGGTGGCTGAAATTTGCAACGGTTGGCGGCAAAAAACACCGGAGAGAGCTTATGCCCTCTCCGGTGCACTGTTGGTCGCTTTTGCAGGCGGGCCTAAAACTCAGTCACCCCAGTAAACGTGAAGCGGGCAATTTTCAGGGCCGGCACCAGTGATCCGCCCCGCCAGCCGCCCACAAAACGCCGCTCCCGGCCCACCATCTCGACGCCGACCAGGGCATCGGCAATGCTCTGCGTGAACCGGAAGTTCTTGACCGGGGCTGTGATCCGCCCGTTTTCAATGAGGAACGTGCCGTCCCGCGTCATGCCAGTGAGAAGCGTCCTCACCGGCGACACCGGGTTCGTGTAGTGGAAACGCGTCACCAGGATGCCCTTTTTGGTCGCCATGATCATGTCCTCAATACTGGCATCGCCGGCCGCCATGAAAAGGTTGCCCGCCATGGGGCCGAAACCGCCGGCCATGGCCGGTCCGGCATGCCCGGTGCTGGCCCGGCCCGGCTCGCGTCCCGCCGTATACGAGTCGTAGAGCAGGTTGACCGGCACACCGCGGTCAACGAGCATGACCTTCCGCTTCGGCACCCCCTCAAAGTCGAAGGCCTGCGGCAAGCCCGTCGGGTCGAGGCCGTCGTCCCAGATGCTGATGCTGTCCGGAAAGAGCTTTTGGCCAAGCTTGCCCTGCAGGTAACTGCGGCCTTCCTGGTAGGCCATGGCGGAGAAGCTCGACCGCACGAAGAAACCGAGCATGTCGGCCACGGCCTCGGGCTCGAGGATGACCTCGTACTCCCCGGCGTCCAGGCTTTGGGCCCCGCCCGCGGCCAGTGCCTTGTCCAGGGCCCGCCCGGCTACGGCGTCAGGATCGATGGCACCCACGTCGCGGCTGCGCGCCTGAGCGTAGCCGCTTTGGCTTTCGCCCATGAAAACCGTGCTCAGGGCCGCGACTGTCGATTTCTGGTACGCCCGCACCCCGAGCGAGTTGCCCACGGCCAGCTCGGAGGCCGTCGTGCTGAAAGCCCCCGCCGCCTCGAGGCCACCCGCTCGAGCCGCGGCGATGACGGCCGCCACCCCGCGGGCCAGCTCGTCGGGGCCAAAGCGGGCCGTCTCGTCCGACCACGCCGCCACTTCTGGCACCGGCTCGGGGCCCGGCAGGCTCACGAATTCGGGGTTGTCCTTCTGCAGGCGGGCGATCATGGCCGCCTGGTCGACGGTGCGGCGGACCGCCTCCTCGTCGAGGTCGTTCGTCGAGGCCACACCGATCTTTTTGCCGAACACCACCCGCACGGTGAGGCTGGCGTTCCGCTCCGCCACGTTCTGGTGGATGTAATTGTTGGCAAACCTCGTCAGATACGAGTCGGCGTTTGAAATCAGGACCTCCGTCTGGTCCCCCGGCGAAGCCTTCAGGGCGGCCTCCACCAGTTCCAGGGCCTTTTCCTTTCCCAGTAACGCCAAGTCTTTCACCATTTGCCCACCCCCACCCGCACGTGACGGAAGCGGGCCGGGGCCGCACCGTGGCCGACGTGTGCCACCTGTCCGGGCTCCCCCTTGCCGCAGTTGGGTACACCCAGAAGCTCCCAGGAGTCCTTGTTGCCGACGGCGTCGCAGCTATTCCAGAACTCGGGAGTGATGCCGGTGTAGGTGGGATTCTTCACGATGCCCGTGATCTCGCCGTCCTTGATCACGTAGCCAATTTCGGTACCGAACTGGAAGTTGAGGCGCTTGTCGTCAATGCTCCAGGAGCGGTTGGTATCCAGAAGGATGCCGTCTTTCGTGTCGCGGATCATTTCTTCTTTGTCCCAGTCGCCAGGCTCGAGGTTGATGTTCGTCATGCGGATGATGGGGATACGGTTCCAGCCGTCCGCCCGCATGGTGCCGTTCGACTCCTGCCCGAGCTCGGGGGCAGTGTCCCGCGACGAAAGGTAGTTCACGAACTCGCCGTGGTCGATGACCGTCACGCGCTGTGCCTTGACCCCTTCGTCGTCGTAGGCGAAGGTGCCAAGCCCGCCCGGGATGGTGGCGTCCGCAACGATATTCACTTCGTCGGAGCCGTATTTGAAGTGACCGAGTTTTTCGGGCGTGAGAAAGCTCGTGCCGGCGTACGACGCTTCCTGGCCGAAGACGCGGTCGAGCTCCACCGGGTGCCCGCATGATTCGTGCACCTGCAGGATGACCTGCGTGGGGTCGAGGATGATGTCGGAGTACCCGCTCGGGCATTGCGGCGCCCGGGTGAGCGCCGACGCCTCTTCGCCCACTTTCTGGGCGCGGCCAGTGAGATCAAGGCCCTTGATGTATTCGTAGCCCGCCTGGCGGTAGCCACTGTACGAACGGGTCTGCACTTCTCCCTGGGCTACGGCCGTGGCTGAGATGCCCGCCCCGGATTCGGTGATTTCCTGTTCGATATAAGAGTTTTCGGTGCTGGCGAACACCTGGTGCTCGCGCCACAGGTCCATGAAGCCCTGCGTGACGCGGACGGCGTCGTCCACCTTCAGCCGTTTGTCGGCCTCCAACAGAAGCTCGATGCGCTCTTCCGGTTTTACGTCAAACGGGTCTTCCCGGTAACTGGTCTTCCAGGTGGCCTTGACGGATTCCACCGGCGAAAGCTTCACGCCCTCGCCCTTTTTGACCATGGCACTAGCCCTTGCCACGGCGGCGGCGTTCTGGGCCACGCGGGCGATCTCTTCCGGCGTGATCTTGGAGCTGGAAGCAAATCCCCAGGCCCCGTCGATCAGTACACGGATGCCGAAGCCCTTGTTGTCACGGGACGATACCCCGGTGACGGCGCCGTTTTTCACCCGGATGCTTTCGGTCTTGCTGTCGATGATGCGGATATCGGCATACTCGGCGCCGGCCTCCTTAGCCTTCTGCAAGGCCAGATCGGTGAGATCTTTCATGACGTTTGCCCCCTTTCATGCCGTGCTGCGGCCTGCCGAGGCTTCCAGGGCAGGTGGCGCGGTTTTGGGGCTATGGATTCGCCCTAGCGGCGTCCAAACCCTTTGTTTTGATAGACGAAAAATCCGAAAAACCAAATAAGAAGGATAAAAAGGCGGCGGTATCAGAATACCGCCGCCGGCTTTTAATGTTTGGGTTCTCCCCTGGGATTTTCGGCCGGGAAAACCTGCTCACATATGCGGGGCAGGTTGCGGGTTGGTCACGGCCTGTACCCTTTTTTCCATGGAGTCGAAGGCGTCGTTACGCTGTTCGATGGTGATGTTGGTGATCACCCGGTTGGCTCCGCCGGCCAAGGTGACTTGGTGCATCTCCCGGGCCACCTCCCACAGCGTGTTGACGTCCGCTTCCACCACCGTCGACATGGGCGTGACATAATGCTTGAGCCCACGGCGGGCAGGCACCTGACAAGCTTGGGCCACGTAGTGCGAGTAACTGGTGCTGGGCGTTCCCACCGGAGTGATGCTGATCTGCATAATCGGCATAGGCGGCATACCTCCTTCGTACATCTGGACGCAGGTAGTATGCCCTCCTCCCGCCGCCCTCAAAACGACAGGGCGCGTCGGCCAATGTCGCGGCGGTACTGCATCCCTGGCCAGCGGATGAGTTCGCAGGCCCGGTACGCCGAGGCCAAGGCGGAAGGCAGGTCGCGGCCGCGTGCCACCACATTGAGCACCCGCCCACCGTTCGTAAGCCACCGGTCACCGGCGCGCCGCGTACCGGCATGGAAGATGGTCACACCCGGTACGCGGGCCGCTTCAGCGAGCCCCTCGATCACATCGCCGCGCCGGTATTCGCCGGGATACCCGGCGGCGGCGAGCACAATCCCGGCGGCTGCTCCCTTGTACCAGGCGAGTGTGTTTGTTTCCAGCCTTGCCTGGGCGACCTGGTAAAAAAGTTCGCCAAGGTTGGCATCGAGCAGGCGCAAAAGCGGCTGGGTTTCCGGGTCGCCAAACCGGGCGTTGAATTCCAGGACCGCCGGCCCGTCTGCCGTGATCATGAGCCCGGCATACAGCACGCCGGAATATGGCCGTCCTTCCGCTTTCAGCCCCGCCAGCGCCGGCTTTATGATGCGTTCGATCACCTGTTCCTGCCGGGCAGGGGTCCACCACGGCAAGGGACAAATCGCGCCCATCCCGCCCGTGTTGGGACCCGTGTCACCGTCGCCGATGCGCTTGTGGTCTTGCGCCGCCAGTAACGGTAGCACCCGATCGCCATCCGTGATGACCAGGAACGATACCTCTTCGCCCTCGAGCCGCTCTTCCACGACGATCTCCTGCCCGGCGGCCCCAAACGCCTCTTTTACCAGCATGGCCTCCGCCGCCTCCAGAGCGGTTTTCTCGTCGTCCGCTACCACCACACCCTTGCCCAGGGCAGGGCCGCTGGCCTTGACCACCGCACGGCCACCCAGGGTGCGGATAAACCCCGCCGCCCCGGCATAATCCCGGAACACGCCGTACCGGGCCGTCCGGATACAGTGCCGCGCCATGAAATCCTTGGCGAAGGCCTTGCTACCCTCAATGGCGGCCGCCGCACGGGATGGGCCGAACACGGCCACACCTTTTTCCCGCAGGGCATCCGTTACGCCAGCGAAAAGCGGCGCCTCCGGACCAACCACCACCAGGTCGGCACCGGTGTCCTGGCAGGCAGCCAGCACCGTCCTGGGATCCGAAGGGTCACCAGGAATGGTATGTGCGATGGCAGAGATGGCATCGCTCCCTGGAAGGCAATACAGATCTGTCACCGACTTGTCCTGGCTGAGTTTCCAAACCAGGGCGTGTTCGCGCCCGCCACTTCCCAGCACCAGAACCTTCATCCGCTCGCCCCCTACTCTCGCCCGCAGCCAGCCCGGACCGACTCAATGCCGGAAATGCCGTACGCCGGTCAGCACCATGGCCATGCCAGCCTCCGCAGCCACCTTGATAGCCTCGTCGTCCCGGATGCTGCCGCCCGGGTGCACAATGGCCGTCACGCCAGCATCGCGGGCCACCTCCACGGAGTCCGGGAACGGGAAGAACGCATCGGAGGCCATCACGCTGCCCCGTGCCTTTTCACCCGCCCGTCCGACCGCGATGCGCACCGAATCGACGCGGTTCGTCTGGCCGGGGCCGATGCCCACCGTCTGACCGTCCTTGGCCAAGACGATCGCGTTCGATTTCACGTACTTGACGACTTTCCACGCAAACGCCAGGTCACGCCACTCGGCCGGGGTCGGGGCACGGCTCGTGACCGGCCGCCAGGAGGCAGGGTCATCCTGGCTCAGGTCGTAGTGCTGCAGCAGCACGCCCCCCAGCACGCCGCGCACACCGAGGGCCGCCGCCGGCGCCGTCATAGGGAGCCGGAGTACCCGCAGGTCTTTTTTCCGCTGGAGGATCTTCAGGGCAGCGGGGGTGTAGTCCGGTGCGATCAGCACCTCCAGGAAAACGTCGCGAATTGCAGCCGCCGCGGCCTCGTCGAAGGTGCGGTTGACCGCCACGATCCCGCCATAGATGGAAACCGGGTCGGCCTCCCGCGCGAGCCGCGTGGCCGTACCCACGTCCGCCGCCACCGCCACCCCGCAGGGGTTGGCGTGCTTCACCGCGACGCAGGCCGGCTCCTCGAACTCGAGCACAAGGGCCAGGGCCGCATCGGCATCGCTGATATTGTTGAAAGAAAGCTCCTTGCCCTGGAGCTTCTCCGCTTGGGCAAGCCCGGTCGCCGCGAAGGGCAGCCGGTAGAAACTGGCCGCCTGGTGCGGGTTTTCGCCGTAACGCAGGTCCTGCACCTTGTAAAGTGGCAGGGCCAGCTCCGCCGGGAACCCGGCGGGAGGTGTCGCTGCCGCCCGGTCGGCTGTTTTTGCCCCCAGGTAGCTGGCAATCACGGCGTCGTAGTGGGCTGTGTGCCAGAAAGCCTGGACAGCGAGACGATACCGCAGTTCGCCGGCCGGCTCGCCCGCCCGCAGGGCGGCCAGCACCTCTTCGTACTGGGATGGATCGGACACCACAAGCACGTCCTCATAGTTCTTGGCGGCCGCCCGCAGTAAGGCCACCCCGCCGATATCGATGTTTTCGATGATGTCAGCCCGGCTCGCCTCCGGGGCCGTGGCCACCCGGTAGAACGGGTAAAGATTCACGGCCACCACGTCGATCGCCGCCAGGCCCTGGCTGGCCAGCGTCTCCATGTCCGCCGGGTTTGACCGGCGGGCCAGGATGCCGCCGAAAACGGCCGGATGCAAGGTTTTTACCCGGCCCGAGAGGATTTCCGCAAAACCGGTGAACGACTCGACCGGGATAACCTCCAGCCCGGCCGCGGTCAGGTGTCTCGCCGTACCGCCCGTGGATATGATCCCGTACCCGAGCTCGGAAAGGCCGCGGGCGAACCCTTCTATGCCTGTCTTGTCCGATACGCTCAATAAGGCCAGTTTCTGCGGCATCTCGATCCCCGCCCCCGTTTTGTAGCTGGATAAACGCTCTGCCAGTATTGTCTGTCACGCCGGCACGAAAACCACCACGTGCCGCGGCTCCGATATCATTACCTGCCTGCCCGGCCCCGTTCCTGCCAGACCGCCATACAAACATGGACCAGATATGGCGTCCATATGGCGACTGTGCCCGGCAGACGGATGGCCCTCCGGCGGCCTGGCATGGTAGGCTATCCACAGGCAGGTGATCTGTACGGACTATCGCACAGCAGGGGTGAACATCGACGCAGGCAATGCGGCAGTCTCCTTTTACCGGGCCATCGCGGGTCGCACCCGCCGCCCCGAGGTGGTCGCAGACGTGGGCGGGTTTGCCGGCCTTTTCCGTCTCGGAGCATACGAACACCCGCTTTTGGTGGCGGGAGCGGACGGGGTCGGTTCCAAGCTCAAGATTGCCACCGCCCTCCAGCGCCACGACACCGTGGGCATCGACTGCGTGGCCATGAATGTCAACGATATCCTCACGCTGGGGGCAGAGCCGCTTTTCTTCCTGGACTACCTGGCGGTGCACCACCTGGACCCAGAAATGGCTGCCAGCATTGTCAGCGGGGTGGGCGAAGGCTGCCGCCAGGCGGGCTGTGCCCTCCTGGGCGGCGAGACGGCCGAGATGCCCGATCTTTACCACGCGGGCGAGTACGACCTGGCCGGCTTCGCAGTCGGGGTAGTGGAGGAAAACCGGCTCATCGACGGGCGCACCATCCAGCCTGGAGATGCCGTGATGGGACTCGCGTCGAGCGGGCTCCACTCGAACGGCTATTCCCTGGCGCGGCGGGTGCTTCTGCAGGAGGCCGGTCTGAAACTGGACGATTACCTTCCCCGTCTTGGCACCACGCTGGGGGAAGAGCTTCTGCGGCCTACCCGCATCTACGTAAAGCCGGTGCGGGCGCTGCTCGACCAAGTGCCGGTACACGGGCTTGTGCACATTACGGGCGGCGGTTTCGTGGACAACATCCCTCGCATACTGCCAGCCGGGCTAGGTGTGCGCCTGCGCCGCGGGTCCTGGCCGGTCCCGCCCGTGTTCACGCTCATTGAGGAAAAAGGGCAGGTGCCGCCGGCCGAAATGCACCGGGTCTTCAACATGGGCGTCGGCATGGTGGCCATGCTCCCGCGGGAGGCCGCGGAGCAGGCCATGGCCGTCCTGGCGGCCGAGGGAGTCCAAGCGTATGAAATCGGCGAGGTCGTAACCGCACCGGGAGTAGAGATCATCTGATCATCCGCAAGGATGCATCTGCTCAGGAGGGTCATCATGGAGAAAAAAGCGTTGGCCGTGCTGGCTTCCGGGCGCGGCACCAACCTGCAGGCCATCCTGGACGCGGTGGCGGCCGGGCAACTCCGCGTGGACGTGCGTGTGGTCATCTCGGACCGCGGCGACGCGCCGGCCCTGGACCGGGCCCGGCAGGCAGGGGTGGAAGCCATATTTGTCAATCCCAGGCAGTACTCCACCCGGCGCGACTTTGACCGGGCCCTGATCGCCATCCTGCAAGAGCGCAAGATCGATATCATCGCGCTGGCGGGCTACATGCGTATCCTCGGACCGGAGTTTGTACGCACCTTTCCGCGCCGCATAGTGAACATCCACCCTGCCCTTTTGCCGGCGTTCCCGGGTCTCGAGGCCCAAACGCAGGCATGGCGGTACGGCGTGAAGATAGCCGGCTGCACGGTGCATTTCGTGGACGAGGGTGTCGACACCGGGCCGATCATATTGCAAGCGGCCGTACCGGTCCTGGACGACGACACGCCGGAAACCCTGGCAGCCCGCATCCTGGTGGAAGAACACCGCATATTTCCGCAGGCTATCCAGCTTTTGGCAGAAAACCGGCTTCAGATCGAGGGTCGCCGGGTGCGGATACTCCCAGCCGCACCCGACCAGGACTAGTGGTACTCGAAGACCTCCTTGGCCTGGGCCGGGTCCACCGGCACTGGATACTCACCGGAAAAACAGGCATGGCACAGTGATGACAGCGGCAGGCCGACCGCCTCGGCCATCGCTTCCACCGACAGGTAGCGCACGGAATCCGCCTCGACCATTTGTTCGATTTCGCGAATACTGTGCCCCACCGCGACCAGCTCCGAGGCACGGGAGGTATCGATCCCGTAAAAGCACGGCCAGCGGTATGGGGCTGAACTGATCCGCAGGTGCACTTCTTGTGCCCCCGCGGCGCGCAACAGACGCACCGTATGGCGGGAGGTCACGCCGCGCACGATGCTGTCGTCCACGAGCACCACCCGCTTGCCATCCACCACCTTGCGGAGGGCGTTGAGCTTCACGTGCAAGGCTTCCAGCCGGTCGGACTCGGTAGGCTGGATGAACGTGCGGCCGATATACCGGTTCTTCACCAGGGCCACCTCGTAAGGGATGCCGGCCTCCTCGGCATAACCAGCGGCCGCGGCAATGCCCGAATCCGGTACCCCGGCCACGAGGTCCGCCTCTACCGGCCAGTCGCGGGCGAGCCGCCGTCCCAGGGCTTTGCGGGCCATGTGCACGTTCACGCCGGCCAGGTTGCTGTCCGGCCGCGCCAGGTAGACAAACTCAAACAGGCACAAGGCCGGCCGGGCCGCGGGCGCCACCGCGAGGCTGTGCAGCCCCGCGCGGTCCACCACCACCATCTCGCCGGGTGCGACGTCCCGCACCATCTCGGCTCCGATGGCATCAAAAGCGCACGATTCGGAAGCCAGCACCCAGGCATCGCCCAGACGGCCGAGGCTGAGCGGGCGGATGCCGTGGGGATCGCGCACGCCGATCAGCCGGTCTTCGGTCATCAGGACCATGGCATAGGCCCCTTGCACGTCCTGGAAAGCCCGGCGGATGGCCGCAACCACGTCTTTGTGGCCGTCCGCACCTGCGTAGCGCGCCGCCAAGTGAGCGACCATCTCCGTATCGGTAGTGGTCTGAAAGACAGCCCCGCGGGCCGCGAGCTCCTGCCGCATCTGCAGGGCGTTTGTCAGGTTGCCGTTGTGGGCCACGGCCAGCATCCCGCCGCGGTACCGCACCACCAAGGGCTGGGCATTCTCGATGAGACTGCGGCCGGTGGTCGAATAGCGGACGTGCCCGATGGCAATGTTTCCTGGCAGCCTTGACAGATTGTCCGGAGTGAAGACGTCTGCCACGAGACCCATGCCTTTGAGATGGCGGATCTCACCCCGATCAGAGGTAGCGATACCGGCCGACTCTTGTCCCCGGTGCTGCAGGGCAAAAAGGCCGTAATATGTGAGGCGGGCGGCATCGGGATGGCCAAAGATGCCGAAGACGCCGCAACCCTCTCCCCATCTGGCGTCATGGTCGCTTTCCAGCAATCCGGTTCGCTCCTTCCCAGTAACGATCACAGCCCCGCTTCCGGCTCCGCGGTGCCGAAGACACTCGCAAGCCCGCTCTGCCAGGCACGCTCCATGTCGCCGGTTGGCACATCCAGAATCACCTGGCCATCCAGGATGAGCTGGAAATCGCGGTCCTGAACCTTGCCAATGACCTTCCAGGGCACGCGGTGCGTGCGGGCAAGTCTGGCAAAGGCCTCGAGGTCCTGTTCATAGATGGTGAGGATAATACGCGACGGTGCCTCCCCGAAAAGAAGCTCGTCCAGACGCCAGCTCTCCGCAGGAGCAGTAGCGTCGGCCGGACGTGTGGTCCCGGCCGGCAGGGACAGGCCAGCCGTTTGGAACTCCACCCTGACGCCGCGGGCGCCGGGACTGCCCAAAAGGCAGCATTCGGCAAGGGCTACGGCCAGACCGCCTTCGGCACAGTCGTGGGCGGAGTTGACGATGCCGGACCGGATGGCGGTGAGGGCGCAGTCCTGCACCCGTTTTTCTAGCTTCAGGTCGATGGGTGGCAGCCGGCCCGCCACCTTCCCGTGCACCGCTTCCAGGTATTCGCTCCCACCCAGCTCACCCCGGCACGGCCCAAGCAGGATTACCAGCTCCCCCGGCTCTTTGAACCCGGGCGTGGTGCGGGCGAGCACGTTTTCCATTACCCCCACCATTCCTACCACCGGGGTGGGGTAAATGGATTCGCCGTTGGTTTCGTTGTAAAAGCTCACGTTGCCGCCCGTGACCGGAATCCCCAGCTCGCGGCAGGCCTCCGCCATGCCCTCCACGGTCAGCCGGAACTGCCAAGCCACCTCTGGCCGGTCAGGATCGCCAAAATTCAGCGAATCGGTGATGCCGATGGGTTCGGCCCCTGTGCACACGAGGTTGCGGGCGGCTTCCGCCACCAGGTGCCGCACCCCGTCATACGGATCGAGGTAGCAGTAGCGGCCGTTGCCGTCCGTGGTGATGGCCACCCCGAGGGAGGTCCCCTTCACGCGCAACAAGGCGGCATCTGCCCCCGGCCCCACGACCGTGTTGATCTGCACCATATGGTCATACTGCCGCCAGATCGTCCTTTTGCTGGCCAGGTTGGGCGACCGCAATAGATCGAGCAGCACGGTCCCCGCCGTCTCCGCGTCCACGTCCGCGAGCTCGTGCGGGTCGAACGCACGCAGGTAGGCCTGCTCGGCCGGTTCCCGCTGCTCGACCGTGTACACCGGCACGTCGTGCGTGAGGGCCGCGACCGGGATGTCCGCCACGACATCGTCGCCATTGCGCACCCGCAGATGGCCGTCGGACGTGACCCGCCCGATGACGGTGGCCGGCACCTCCCACCGCCGAAACACCGACCGTACTGCTTCCTCGTGGCCGGTTTCGACGATCAGAAGCATGCGTTCCTGGGTCTCCGACAGCATGAGTTCAAAAGGCGTCATGTTCTCCTCTCGGCGCGGAACCAGGGAAAGGTCGATCTCGATGCCGGTGCCAGCGCGGGAAGCCACCTCGCTCGTTGACGAGCTGAGGCCGGCCGCCCCCAGGTCCTGCATCGCCACCACGTGCCCAGTTTCCAGGGCTTCCAGGCAGGCCTCTATGACCAACTTTTCCATAAATGGATCTGCCACCTGGACGGCTGGGCGGAGGCTTTCCGGGCTGCGCGCGGCACCATTTCCGTGCCCGCCGCTGTCCCCATCGTCCCCCGCACTGGTGGCCACAAAGACCTTGGAAGCCAAAAGGCCGGCACCGTGGATGCCGTCCCGTCCGGTGGGAGAACCCACGAGCATCACGGCATTGCCCGGCCCCTCAGCCCGTGCCCGCACCACCCGGTCACGCCGCACCAGCCCCACACACATCACGTTGACGAGGGGGTTGCGGACATAGGCAGGGCTGAACTTGGTCTCGCCGCCAACGGTGGGCACCCCCACGCAGTTGCCGTATCCTGCGATTCCCGCCACGATGCCGCCAGCGAGATAGCGGCTCTTTTGGTCTTCGACCGGCCCCAAATAAAGAGCATCCATCAAAGCCACTGGACGGGCGCCCATGGCCAGGATGTCCCTGATGATACCGCCGACCCCGGTGGCCGCTCCCTGGTAGGGCTCGATCGCACTAGGGTGGTTGTGGGTTTCTATGCGCAGGGCGACGGCCCACCCGTCGCCGATGTCCAAAAGGCCGGCATTTTCCCCCGGGCCCTGGATCACCCGGTCACCCTCCGTGGGGAGAAGGCCGAGGTGGGGGCGGGAGTGTTTGTAGCCGCAATGCTCGGACCAAAGCACCGAAAAGATGCCGAGCTCGGTCTGGTTGGGCTCCCGGCCCAAGAGCTCCACGATGCGGTTGTATTCGCTGTGGGTGAGGCCCAAAGCCAACCACGCCGGCGTTTTGGGCTGTGCCTCATCGGGTTCCGGCGCCATGTCAGGCCACCTCCAGCGTTTCCAGGATGGATCGGAAAATCAGGCGGCCGTCCTCGCTTCCCAGGATGGCCTCGGATGCCCGCTCGGGATGCGGCATCATGCCAAGCACATTCCCTTCCCGGTTGACAATGCCGGCAATGTTCTCGAGCGAACCGTTGGGATTTGCCTGGGGAGTGACGTACCCGTGCTCGTCGCAATAGCGGAAGACAATCTGGTGGTTGTGCTCTAGCTCGCGTAGGCCGGCGGGATCGATATAGTAGTTTCCTTCCATGTGAGCGATCGGCAGCCGCAAGATTTGTCCGGCGCGGCCAAGGCGGGTGAATGGGGTACGGTCATTTTCCAGGCGGATGTGCACAAACTCGCAACGAAACTGGAGGCTGGCATTCCGCCGCATGGCACCGGGCAGAAGGCCGGCTTCCACCAGTATCTGGAAGCCATTACAAATGCCCAGCACCAACCGACCACGGGCTGCATGCTCCCGCACGCCATCCATTACCGCGGAGTGGGCGGCAATCGCTCCCGCCCGCAGGTAGTCGCCATAGGAAAAACCGCCAGGGAGGATGAGGACGTCGTAACGTCCCAGATCATGCTCGTTGTGAAATACGTAGTCCACCCGTTCGCCGGTAACCTCGGCGACGGCGTGATAGGTATCTGCATCACAGTTGGAGCCAGGGAAAACCACGACGCCAAAACGCATGCCGACCACCTCACAGGGGCAAGGACGCCCCGCCACCACTGGTGGTGCGTCCGGTGGAAGCCTGGCCGCCCGTCCCGCCGGTAACGCCGGCCCCGGGCCCGGTAAGATGGAAACGAGCATCCTCCAGCACCGGGTTCGCCAAAAGACGCTGGCACATGGCGCTGACCTCTTTTTCAGCCTCTGCCAGGCCGCTGGCCTCAAGTTCGATTTCCAGGTATTTGCCGGTCATGACCTTGCGCACAGATGCAAATCCCATACTTTCCAGGGCGTGCTGGATGGTCTTGGCCTGCGGGTCGAGCACTCCGGGCTTGAATGTGATGTAAATTTCGGCCCTGTAAGTGGCCACGCTGAATCCCCCCGTTAGTCCCGGTTGAGAAGCCGCCGGTAAACTTCCTCGTACGCTTCCATGACGCCGCCCAGGTCCCGGCGGAAGCGGTCTTTGTCGAGCTTTTCCTGGGTGCTGGCATCCCACAGCCGGCAGGTATCCGGGGTGATCTCGTCTCCCAGGATTACCTGGTCGCCGGAAAGACCAAACTCGAGCTTGAAGTCCACCAGAACAAGCCCGCTGGCGGCAAACCGTTCTTGAAGCAGGGTGTTGACCTGACGGGCAAGCGTCAGCATTTCGTCGACAACGGCATCCTTGGCCCATCCCATGGCCCGCACGTGGCTGCGGTTCACCAGGGGATCGCCCAGGGCGTCGTTTTTGTAGTAGAGCTCAAAAACCGGCTGGGTGAGGACTTTTCCCTCTTCCAATCCCAGGCGCTTGGCCAGCGAGCCGGCGGCGATGTTCCGCGCCACGACCTCCAACGGCACCATTTCGAGCCGCCGGACCAAGAGGTCGGTGTCGCCGAGCAACCGGATGAAATGCGTCGGCACACCTCGGCTCTGCAGGTACGACATGAGAATGGCCGTAATCTGGGCATTGTAATAGCCCTTGCCAGCCATTTGGTCATGCTTTTGGCCGTTGAAGGCCGTGAGATCATCTTTGAAGTGCATCCGCAGTTCGCCTGGATTGGCCGTAGCGTAGACTATCTTGGCCTTTCCTTCGTACAGTTTTTCCTCGGTGCTCATGGTCGTTGCCCCCCTTTTTTACTTAGTCGGCCCGCCGCCCGGTAGCAGACTGCGCCAGCCTTCCCTGGATACCTTGCCAGCCGCCACTTCCACCGCTGCCGCTTTTTCCTGCCGGAACTGGATCAGGCGGGCTCGCAGGCCCGGATCCGCCACTGCCATGATTGCCGCGGCCAGGAGAGCGGCATTTTGAGCGGCGTCCACCCCCACGGTCGCCACCGGCACGCCCGGCGGCATCTGCACGGTCGACAAAAGGGCATCAAAGCCGCCGAGGGTGGAGCCTGAAAGCGGCACGCCGATCACCGGCGCCGGCGTCCTGGCAGCCACCGCCCCTGCCAAGTGGGCGGCCATACCGGCGGCAGCGATGAACACCGCCGCCCCTTCCTTCTCCTGTGCCGCCACCCAGGCAGCCACCCGCTCCGGCGTGCGGTGGGCGGAAGCAATAGTGATTTCATAAGGGACGCCAAGCTGCTCCAAGGTTTCCATGGCAGCGGACATGCGTCCCAGGTCATTCTGGCTGCCAAGAATTACAGCCACATGAGTATTGGAAATCCCCGCTCCTGGCATCTTTCCCACTTCACCCTCCTTCTCGATGGCAGGCCCGGTCAGTCCAGCCTCAGCCGGCGGAAGATGTCGTCCACGTGCACCAGGTCGGCCTGCGGGTCAAAGAGGGCGTCCAGGGCGGCCGGCACGATGCGCTCACGCACGCGCGGGTCGGCGGCGATACGGTCGCGAAAACTCGGGCCGCCCGCCCAGGCTGCCATGGCATTTTCCTGGACGATCCGGTAGGCGTCCTCGCGCCGAAGCCCCTTCTCCACCAGGGCCAAAAGCACCCTTTCCGAGAAAACGAGCCCGCCCGTGGCCTCCAGGTTCGCCCGCATCCGGTCGGGATAGACCAAAAGGCCGGCCATGATCTTCTGGAAATCCACCGTCATGAAGTCCACGGCGGCGATGGCGTCCGGCAATGCCACCCGTTCCACGGATGAATTGGAGATGTCCCGCTCACCCCAAAGCGGCACCGATTCTACCGCCGCCAAGGCGTAGCCACGGACCAAGCGGGCGAGCCCGGCAATGCGCTCGGACCGCCACGGGTTACGCTTGTGCGGCATGGCGGAAGAACCCTTTTGCCCAGCCCGGAACGGCTCTTCCACCTCGCGGATTTCAGTGCGTTGCAGGGCCCGGATTTCTATGGTGAACTTTTCCAGCGAGGTGGCCCACAGCGCCAGCACTTCCAGGAGGAATGCGTGCCGGTCGCGCTGGATAATCTGGCTGGAAACCGGGGCTGGTTTGAGACCCAGCTGCGAACAGACGTATTGTTCCACAAACGGGTCGACGTGGGCGTAAGTGCCCACTGGACCGGAGATCTTGCCGACCGCCACTTCTTCACGCGCCGCTTGCAGGCGATGCATGGCCCGCTCGACCTCCTGGTCCCACAGGGCCAGTTTCAGACCGAAGGTGATGGGCTCGGCGTGTACGCCGTGGGTACGGCCGATCATCACCGTGTGCTTGTGTTCTTTGGCCTTTTGCCGCAGCACATCCCGCAAAGCCGCCATATCGGCAAGGATGATGTCCACGCTGTCGCGCATGGCCACGGCCAGGGCAGTGTCCACCACGTCGTACGAGGTGAGACCGTAGTGGATGTAGCGGCCCGGGTCGCCCAAGCGCTCGCTCACGGCGGTGGTAAAGGCGATTACGTCGTGCTGGACCTCGGCCTCGATCTCGTCCACGCGGGCGACAAAACGCTGATCGATGATCTCGTCCTGGTGCGCCCGCATGGCCGCCACCGCCTCCGGCGGCACCTGGCCGAGCTTCGCCCAGGCCTCGGCGGCCAGGATTTCCACTTCCAGCCAGCGGCGGTATTTGGCCTTGACATCCCACAGATCACGAATCGGCTGGCGTATGTAACGGTCGATCAAGATAAAAGCACTCCTTTCGGCTGGGAGCACATCCTGCCATTATTCCCATTCCACGGTGCCGGGTGGCTTCGGCGTGATGTCGTACACCACCCGGTTCACCCCGGGCACCTCGTTGGTAATCCTGGCTGACATTCTTGCCAAAAGGTCGGCCGGCAGCCGGGTCCAGTCGGCGGTCATGAAGTCGTCCGTGGTCACTGCCCGGATGACAATGGTGCGCCCATACGTGCGGCTGTCACCCATCACGCCTACCGACCGGAGGTCCGGCAGCACAGCGAAATACTGCGATACCGGCGGGCTTTGTAGCCCTTCCGCGGACTTTGCCGGGAAGGAGAAGCCCGTGTCTTTCATATAACGGTCGATCTCCGCGCGCACGATGGCGTCGGCCCGGCGGAGCACAGCCAGTTTCTCGGCCGTGACTGCCCCGATGATGCGGACGGCCAGCCCGGGCCCCGGGAATGGCTGCCGCCAGGCAATCGCAGGCGGCAGGCCAAGCTCCAGGGCCACCCGCCGAACCTCGTCTTTGAAGAGGTACCGCAGTGGCTCCACCACCCGCAACCGCATGCGCTTGGGAAGCCCGCCCACGTTGTGGTGCGTCTTGATGACGGCCGCGGTACGGCTGCCGGATTCGATCACGTCCGGGTAAAGCGTGCCCTGCACGAGGTAGTCCACCCGGCCAATTTCTCGTGCCTTTTCTTCAAATGCCTTAATGAACTCCCGCCCTACGATCCGCCGCTTTTTTTCCGGATCGCGGACCCCTGCCAGTTTTTCCAGGAAGCGCTGGCTGGCATCGACGACCGTCAGCCGCAGCCCCGTGCGCCGGAAGGCCTCCTGTACCTCTTCTGCCTCGTGCTCCCGCAACAGGCCGTGGTCCACGAAGATGGCGTGCAGGCGGTCGCCGATCGCCCGGTGGGCAATGAGAGCAGCCACGGCGGAATCGACCCCGCCGGAAAGGGCCACGATGGCCTGCCCGTCGCCCACTTCCCGCTGCACGGACGCCACGGCCGTGCTCACGATGGACGCAGGCGTCCAATCGCGGCCGAGGCCGGCAATCTTGTGGAGGAAGTTTTCGAATACCAGTTTTCCCAGGGGAGTATGGGAAACCTCAGGATGGAACTGGACAGCGTAAAGGCGGCGGGCAGGATCGGCCATGGCAGCGATGGGCGTGTTGGCAGTAGAGGCTAGCACGCTGAATCCGGGCGGTGCCGTGAGCACCAGGTCACCGTGGCTCATCCAAACCCGGTTGCCGGACTCGAAGCCATCCAGAAGGCGGCCATCCATCCCGGTGCCGGCGGCCAGCTTGAGCTCGGCCGGGCCGTATTCGCGGCGTTCGGCCCGTCGGACGGTACCGCCCAGCATGTGGGCCATAAGCTGCATGCCGTAACAGATGCCGAGGATGGGCACGCCGAGGTCGAAAAGAGCCGGGTCTGGCTGCGGGGCACACGGGTCGTAAACGCTGGCGGGCCCGCCGCTCAGGATGATGGCCTGCGGCTGGCGGCGCCGGATCTCCTCCACTGGCGTGTCGAAGGGCAAGAGCTCAGAAAAAACCTGGGTTTCGCGGACGCGGCGGGCGATGAGCTGGTTGTATTGGGCACCAAAATCGATGACTATCACCATTGGTTTTATGCCTCCCACCGCTTTTTCGGCTTTTCTGGCGCGGCTTCCTGTAAACGCCGCCATAACTGGAAAGGCCGCCCGCGCAGCCGGGGCGGCCCGTGCTCGGGTCAGGTTTTATACACATGCGGGCTCAAGACATAGATTTCCCCAAGGTTCCGGTACATCTCGCGGTAGTCAAGCCCGTATCCCACCACAAACTCGTCAGGAATCTCAAACCCGCGGTAGTCAACCGGCACCGCCACCTTCCGGCGGCCAGGCTTGTCGAGAAGACAGCAGACGCGGAGCGAATTCGGACGTCGGGCCAACAGCACTTCGCGGAGGTAGGCGAGGGTGAGCCCGGTGTCGATGATATCTTCCACCACCAGGACGTCCTTGCCCTCGATGGTATGGTCCAGATCCTTGATGATCCGCACGACGCCGGTCGAGACCGACGACTGGCCGTAGCTTGACACTGCCATGAAGTCGAACTCGCTCGGCACCGTGATTTGCCTGGCCAGATCGGCCAGGAACATGACCGCCCCTTTCAGAATTCCCACGAGCACTATGGTTTTTCCCTGGTAGTCGTGGCTGATCTGGGCTCCCATTTCTGCAATTCTGCGCTGGAGTGTCTCCCGGTCGATCAGCACCCGCTGGAAGTCTGTGTCCACTTCCCCCACCCCCAACGCATACAGGTTAGCCATCCAGTCGACTGCCTGTCAATTGTATGTCTTACAGGGTTCCAGCGTTGGCAGGGAGAATTGTCAGGAAAACTATGCAGCGGAACGTGCACGGCACGACGGGGCGGTGTGGGAGTCTTGCATTGGTTTGTGATCTGCCTCGCGGCATATTCATTAGGTTCGATACCGTCCGCTTATGCGATCGGGCGCCTTTTCCGGGGCATTGACGTGCGGAAGGCCGGCAGCGGCAACGTGGGTTTCTTCAACTCCGTCCGGACGACCGGATTCTGGCCGGGCTTGGCGGTGCTAGCGCTAGACCTGGGAAAAGGTGCCGCCGCCGTTTTTCTGGCGCGGGCATGGGCTCCCCACGCCGTGGTGCTGGCACAAAGCCTGGCGGCGCTGGCCGCCGTCATTGGCCACGACTACATGCTGTTCCTCGGGTTCGACGGCGGCAAAGGGCTGGCAGTAACCATCGCCGCCGTGTCGGTCATCTCCCCGTGGCTCGGGCTCACCCTGCTGGCAGCCATGGGCGTGCTCATCCTGGTCACCCAAGATGTCAACACTGGCGCCGGCCTGGGTGTGCTCGCGCTGCCCCTGTGGGCGTGGCTTTTGGCACCGCCGTACCTGTGGCTCGCGGTCGGCCTCGCCCTGGTGGTCGGACACAAGCACCGGCGGGACTTCCAAGCGTACCGGAACGGCCGGCGAAACCTTCGGCATAAAGAACCAGAACGTGCCTAGCGGTCTCCGGGCCCAACAACCGGACCCGGGACCCGGTTAGCGCCGCCTCGTCATCGACACAAAAAGCCAAACGGCAATGGCCCCGGTGAGGCCGAGAAGCCACCGCTCCAGGTGCACAAGCCGCACCCCCCAGAGGTCCACGGTCAGGGAAGGCTTGGCCAAAAGCAGGGCGCCCGCCAGTATCGCCAGGGCCAGCAGCACGATCGCCGTTACCAGCCGGTTTGCCATCGTTTCCAGCCTTCCCAGGACGCGCTGGGTTTCCGCCGGGTCAAGCCGCCAGACCAGGTTCCCCTGCTCCGCCCGGTCGATAAATTCATGCAGTTTGCCGGGCAGGGTCAGAAGCTTGTCGCCATGACTGGCGACGGTCTCCCACGCACGTTGCAAGACGGCCGCGGGCCGGAAGCGCTGGCGCCATACTTCCATGAATATCGGTTCCGCCAGCTCGACCATGCTCAGGTCGGCCCCAAGCTGGCGTATCACGCCGTCTAGGGTGGTGAGGGCTTTTGCCACCAGCGTAAACTCGGGCGGAAAGCGTATATGGTGTTTGAACGCGACCGGCATGATGTGCTGGATGGCGTCACCCACCGAGATGTCTCTGATGGGAACATCCAGGTAGCGCTGGCGCAGGCTGTCGACGTCCTCTTCCAGGGCCATGGTATCGGTGCCGGGGGGTACGATGCCCATGTCCAGGATGGCCTGCGTGACGGCTCGCGTCGAGCGGCGGGCCATACCACCGATGAGCTTCATGAGCTGCAGCTGGCGCTCCGGGCCGAGCCGCCCTACCATGCCAAAATCCATGAAAACGATCAGGTCACCCGGCAGCACCCCGATGTTGCCCGGGTGCGGGTCGGCGTGAAAAACGCCGTCCATGAGCATCTGGCGAAGCAGGGCACGGGCCAGCCGCTGGGCGATCCGCTGCCGGTCGCCACCCATGGCGTCGATCGCCTCGAGATTGGTAAGCTTGGCCGATTCGACGTATTCCATGGTCAAGACCCGCGGCCGCGTGTATTCCCAGACGATACCGGGGATGCGGACAGTGGGATCGTCGCGGAAAAACTGGGCAATGTGCTCGGCGTGGCGGGCCTCCTGCTCGTAATCGAGCTCCTCCTGGGCAGTGTGCCGCACCTCTGCCACCATGCCAGCCAGGTCGTACACCTGCCCGAGGCGAGTGCGGCGCTGGGCCTCCCGGGCCGCCGCGGCCATGATGTCGAGGTCGATGTCCATGGCCTGGTCCACCCCCGGGCGGCGGACCTTTACCACCACCTGCCGCCCGTCCCGCAACTCGGCGCGGTACACTTGGCCGATGGAAGCGGAGGCAATAGGCGTGTGGTCGATCCAGGCAAAAATGTCAGAACTCGGTTTTCCCAAGGCTGCGGCGATGGTGCGCTCGGCGGCCGGCCACGGGAAGGGCGGAACGTCGTCCTGCAGGTGGGCCAGGCTCGCCGCGATGTCGGGCGGCAGCAAGTCCACGCGGGTGGAGATGATCTGCCCCATCTTGATGAAGCTGGGACCAAGCTCTTCGATCACACGGAGGAGCCGGTCGCCCCGACTGAGCGGGACAAAGTCAGGACGGCGCCGGTGCAGAAACCGCCACCGGCCGGGCATCGCGACATCGAGCACGTAGCCGAAGCCGTTGCGGGCCAACACCCTGGCAATTTCCTGGAGCCTCCATAACCGGCGCCAGGCACGCGTGATCCCACGCATCGCTTGATTGGAAAAGTTTCCTGGCAGAGCTGGCTTGGCAGGTTACTGGCCTTGCCCGAGACCGGCACGACCGGCTTCGAGGGCCGCCAGCCGCGCTTTCACGTCGGCGAGCTCAGTCTTGAGGGCCGCAAGTTCGGCCTGCAGCTCGCCGACCGTGCTCTCGCTGGCCAGCCCAAGACGGCCGGTCACACGGCGGAGGTGCTCGTCGATGTGCTGGTCCAGCCGCTTGCGTTCCTCCTCGCCGCGGGCTATCAGGTCGTCGACGATTTTGCTCGCCTCCCGGGGTGCCACCTCGCCACGGGCCACGAGGTCATCCACCAGCTTTTCTGCCCGCTCCCGGGTAATCGAAAGAAGTCCTAAACCGAGGTATCCGATTTTCTTGGCCGTGTCGAGCATGCGCTTCGCCTCCTGGCCGCTTGCCGCGGGCTTGTCACCGCGCGTTATTCTGCCACATCCCTGCACATCGTGCCACACGCCGGTACGTCGTGCCGCACACCGCACCCCGCCTCCACCGCCTCACCTCGCCTCCCCTTACCCTACCAGTGGCCTGG
>CADDZV010000024.1 GCA_902812875.1 Clostridiales bacterium | reverse complement strand
GGCCGTGCTCATCGGCGCGCGTGCCACGCGCCTGCAGTACGGGCTGTTTGTGGCCGGCTCCCTGCTCATCCCGCTGGTGCTGCGCTGGGCGGGGCTGGCCTCCGGCCTGTTCTGGCTGCCGTGGCTCACCTTGCCCCTGGCAGTCCGATTGGTCCGCACGGTGACCACGGAGACCGGGCCGGCCTTGAACCGGGCCCTCAAAGTCACGGCAGAACTCGAGTTTCTCTTCGGCCTTCTGTTTGCGGTGAGCCTGATCTGGTAGGCGGGCGGAGGGACGCCCCGGCCCAGGAGCTGCCTGGCCAGCAGCTCTCGTCAGCCGGCGCAACACGATAGTTTGGTCACGTCCCGGTCGAAAGTCTGGGCTGCCAGCCTGAGCCCTTCCGCCATGGTGAGATATGGGGCCAGTGTGGTCGCCAGATCGGTTACCGTCAAATGGAACTTCACGGCCAGCGTGGCGGCATGGATCACGTCCCCGGCGTTTTCCGCAAGTATGTGAACCCCCAGCACCTGGTCCGTGTTGGCATCTGCGACCAGTTTGAAAAGACCACGTGTGTCGTGGTTCACCAGGGCCCGTGGCACGGCGGAAAGAGGTAATACGGAAGTTCTCACGTCATACCCTGCGGCGCGGGCCGCTGTTTCCGTGAGGCCCACCGTGGCGATCGCCGGGGTGGTGAATGTGACAGCGGGCACGACACTCAGATCCACCTGCTTGTGTGCACCCAGGGCATTCTCGGCTGCGACGCCGCCTTCGTGGGCCGCCACGTAGACGAACTGCGGACCCAGGGTAACGTCACCAGCAGCCAATATATGGGGGACATTCGTACGCAGCTCCGCGTCTACACCTATCTCCCCGCGCGCGCCCAGATGCACTCCGGCCCGTTCGACGTGGAGGGCCTCCGTGTTCGGCTGCCGTCCGGCGGCCACGAGAATCTCTTCGGTCTCTATCACATAGGGCTGGCCATTCAGCTCCAAATGGATGCGGCGGCTGCCAGGACCCTGTTCCACGTAACGGTAGTGTACGCCTGTCAGGACCTCAATGCCTTCGTCGCTCAGGACCTCAGCCATGGCGGCGCCGATCTCCGGGCCGTAGTTCTTGAGCAGTACCGGACTTCGCTGCATCAGGGTGACCCGGGCTCCCAGCCGGGATAGCAGTTGGCCCAGTTCCAGGGCCACATAACCCGCGCCGATGACGGCCACACTCCCGGGCAGGCGGTCCAGTGCGAGAGCAGTGGTGCTAGTCAGGAAACCGGCCTCATGCAGGCCGGGGATATCCGGCACTGCGGGGCGCGCTCCGGTAGCAATCAGGACCGCAGCCGCGGTGATCATCCGCTCTCCAACTTGAAGGGTATGGTCATCTGCGAAGGCGGCTTCGCCGTACACCAGATCCCAGCCGTATTCATTCACGAGGTCTGCGTACTTGTGCTGCCGCAGGTCTGCTACCAGTTCGTCTTTTTGCCGCACCATGGCTCCCAAGTCTAGCGGACCGGCCTCGGTCGTGATCCCGCGAAATGGATGGTGGCCTGCCACGTGATAGATTTCCCCGGCGCGTAGTAGCGTCTTGGATGGGATGCAGCCTATATTGACGCAGGTACCACCCAGGATGCCGCGCTCGATCATTACTACCCGGGCGCCGAGGTCACGGGCGCGAATGGCGGCTGCGAACGCCGCGCCGCCGGAACCCACGATGGCCAAGTCGTAATCCCGGGCATGTACCGCTCGAGGACGTGGTCTGCCCGCATTGGCCGCCAAATCGCTGATCCCCGTGCCGGTGGGATCGGCCGCAACGACGCTGACAGGCCGATAACCGGCTTGCCTCACGGCTGAAATCAATTTGGCCGTATCAGCGGACCCGGCCGCCTTGAAGCGGGCTTCTCCATGACGGAAATCGGCTTTCACGTCGACGCCTCCAGCACCCTCCAGTGCTTTCTTGACGCGAACTTCGCAGTCTGGGCAGGACATGCCCTCAATCCGCATGTAGAATTCCCGGGTGCTCATGATACGATCGTCCTCCCTGCGGTCCAGGTGACCCGATGTGTGAGGGCATGACTCCTCAAGTTCATGCGAACGGGCTTTCGTCCTCGATCAAAACCTTATACCCAACTCGAAGGTCAATTAGGGCACCGCGTTGACCTTCCCAGTCATCTGTTCGATGGTCATCCGGTATACGGTGAGCCGACCGAGTTCCCCGTAGTCGCCTTTGGGCAGCTGCCAGGCAGGGTCGGCGTACTTCGCCACCAGCGCGTCCAGGGCACGGGTTTTCTCCTCCGGGTCTTGTACCACGTCTACGGTCCCGAAGGCGACAACGCTGCGATACGCGATGCCCGTATCGCACGCCGTGTTGCCGTGCAGGTATACCGTCCCGGGTTCGTCGATCTCCAGGCAGACTTTCGCATTGTGCCTCACGTTGGTAGCAAAGTGGCCTGGTGCGGAAGAGCCGTGGAAGAAGATCATGCCGTCCAGGTAAACGTACAGCTTCGGGACGACGTATGGGTATCCGTCGGGGCCGATCGTTCCAAAACGGGCCACCTTGGCCTCACGGAGAAACTGGATCGCATCGTCTGGCGGCATTGCCCTGTCCTGTCGCCGGAGTTCACCTCTCATGCTTTTCACCTGCCCGCCAAAGTAGTGGTGCCATCAGCTCGTAGCGACCGGTATCCGCTTGCCCTCCGCGTCGGACCGCCTGACGGCATCCAGCACCGCCTGCACCCGGTGCCCGTCCTCGAACACTGGCAACAGGGGACCGACCTGGCCGTGTACAATCGCGTCGTAGATGCGGTCCAAAAGCCCGACCATTGGCGTGTAATAGCGCGAAGCGGGTTCCGGCAGATCGGGCGGCGCCGCGGGAACAGGCGGTAGGTCCACCGGCGAGAGGGGGGCCGTACTGGTGCCCAGCAGGACCTCGCGGTCGTCTGTCATGACAAGCGTACCGTCGGTGCCATAGACTTCCAGGCGCCAGCCGGCGCCCTGCCGAGTGGGTGCGGTGACCCCGGCCGCGAACGTAGCCCCGCCGCGGAGGGTACCGATCGTCCAGAAAGCGTCGTCCGCGGTACGACGGGCCGGCTGGCCGTCGTCAGCGGTGGCAGTGGGGATGAAGGTGGCAAGCTGCCCGGAGACCGTTTCGACTGGACTGTCCAGCCACCACGTCAGGGAATCGAACATGTGTGATCCGAGGGCGCCCAAAATCCCGCCGCCCTTTTCTTTCTGGTCGAGCCACCCGAGGCGGCGCGGGGCAAAGACCGATCCGGATCGTACGCCGGCATAGCTCACGTGCAGGACGCGGCCGAGCACATCGCTGGCGATGAGTTCTTTGGCCTTGAGGCGTGCGGGCAGAAAGCGGAACTCAAAGTCGATGAAGCCCAGGCGGCCTGCCCGATCGCGGGCCTGGATCATAGCCTGGGATTGGGCGGAATCCATGGCCATGGGTTTTTCGCAAAGCACGTGGCACCCGTGCCGGTAGGCTTCCAGGGCCATGTCGTGGTGGAGAAACGGGGCGGAGGTGATCGAGACCAGGTCCAGCTGTTCGCGGTCGAGCATGTCCTGCCAGTCCGTGTATACCCGCTCGACGCCGGTGCGGGTCTTGATTTCGTCGGGATGGCCCCTGGCCACGCTGGCGATGGCCACCACCTCGTATCCCGGATGGCGGCGCATGATCGGTGCCTGCACGTTCCCTCCGAAGCCGGTGCCTATGATACCTACTCTGATCTTATCTGCCAAATTCTTTCCCTCCTTAGTCGCGTGCCATTCTCACGTGGCCAGCTGGGCGACGACCAGGTGCGGTGATCGTTGCGAGTGCGAGTCCTGTTGATGCTCCGGCGACGGCGCCGGCCACGATGCCGAAGCTCGGCAGGCCGGCGGCCTGGGCGGCCACCGCCACCCCTGCACCCGCTACCGCCGCGACGATCTGCGGCACACGCCGGGCCTGATTCAGCAGCAGCGACAGGAACAAGGCGGGGAGGGCGAACGTCAAGGCGGACGCCGCCGCGGGCGGGACGGCGCCCCCCACCGTTGCTCCTACCACTGTGCCGGCCACCCAGGACAGGTACGAGCCGAAGGCCAGGGCGAACTCGTACGCCGGGGCGGGTGGTTCCCGCAGGGCCTGGCTGCCGGTGAGGGCGAACACTTCGTCGGTGAGCCCAAATGCCGCGATCCACTTATGCTTTTCTCGCCAGCTGGTAAAGGCGGGGCCAATGGTGGTGCCGTAGAGGACGTGCCGCAGGTTCACGAGCAGGAGAGTGACGGTCATGGACACGGGACTCGTGCCGGCCACATACAGGCTCACGAGCATGAACTGGGCCGCTCCGGCGAAGATCACGATGGAGGTGAGATCGGTGGCCCAGACGGGGATGCCGCGGGCCGTGGCCAGCACGCCATAAGTGACGCTGAGCGGGAAATACGCCAGCATGATGGGAACCGCGTCCCGCAGACCCAGAATCAGGGCTGCGCGGCTGGAAGCGGAACCGGTCATATCAGGTAACCTGCCACCGCACAAAAGACGACACCCGCCAGCACGGTGAGCAGCAGGTTGCGGGAGTACCAGGCCACCGCGGCGGTGGGGACGGCCGCCAGCAGGGCGGCGTTCTGCCATGGCAAGATCCAGCGGCCATCCGGCAGGAGCAGGGCCGGTCCGAGCAGGGCCCCGAGCACAGCCGGCGTGACAAACGAAAGCCATTGCTTCAGCCAGGCCGGCCACGCCAGGCGGCTGCCCCAGACAAGCGACAGGGCACGGATGAGGTACGTGCCTACGCCTACTGCCACGGTGACCGGGACAAACTGGTGCCAAATTCGCGGATCCAAGCCATCCAACCTCCGGAAAAGATGCTGCGGCTTGATGTCAAATCTCTTCGTGGGTTACGAAAGACCGGCCAGCCAACCTTTCGGCACCAGAATACACGTTAAACCGGTCTCCCCGCAAAAAGCCCACGAGCGTCATGCCAAACTTCCGTGTCAGATCGACCGCCAGGCTGGACGGAGCGGACACGGCACAGACGATGGGGATGCCGGCCGCCAGCGCCTTCTGCACGACCTCGAAGCTCGCCCGCCCACTAAGCAGGAGCACGGCATCCGTCAGCGGAAGCGAGCCGGCCAAAAGGCGCTCGCCGATGACCTTGTCCACCGCGTTGTGCCGCCCGACGTCCTCCCGGGTCACCACGAGCCTGCCTTCAGGATCGAACACGGCCGCCGCGTGTACGCCGCCCGTGCGGGCGAAGAGCGGCTGGTGCTCCCGCAGGACGGCTGGCAGGCGGGCGAGCACGGCGGCCGTCACCCGCGGTCCCGGGGCCACGGGGCCGAGCCCCTGCTGCCGCACGGCCTCCAGCGAAGCCGTGCCGCAAACGCCGCAGCTAGACGCGACGAAAGAGCGGCGGTCCAGGCGGGCGGGATCCACGGGCACGCCCGGCCGCAGGTAGACATTCACGATGTTGTACTGCTGCTCTGCTGAAGCTTCCACGCAGTAGGACATGTGGTCTATGTCATGGCGGTCCCGGATGATGCCCTCGGTGAAAAGGTAGCCGGCGGCCAGTTCGAAGTCGTGGCCAGGGGTACGCATCGTAACCCCGGCGCTCACAGGTTGTCCGCCGCGGCACAGGCGGATTTCCAGCGGCTCTTCCACCGCGAGCACGTCGGGACGATGCGCCACGCGGTCGCCGTCAACCTCGTATACGGATGTGGATACCATGCTGCCGCGTCGCATGTCCATGGTCAGTCGCGACCGGTCGCCGCTGGTGCTACCGGCGCGGTTGCCGCTCCTTCCACGTAGGCGAAGCCGAACCGGCCCTTCACGCACAGGTTCCCGTACGTGACCGGGTGGTCACGGGGCGAGGTGACCTTCACGATGCGGTTGTCCTGCACGTGCAGTTCGAGCGGGCAGCCCACCCCGCAGTACGGGCAGGTCGTGGTTGTCACCTGCTGGCGACCTTCGTCCCAGGTACCAGCTTCCCGCATGTGGTATTCGATCGAAGGCATCAGCGCCCCGCTGGGACAGACGGCCACGCAGTTGCCGCAGAACACGCAGCGCGAGTCCGGCAAGGGCGTGCCGGCTCCGGTGTCTACGCGGGCCTGGAAGCCCCGGCCCGCCACTGACAGGGCGAAGGTGAACTGGGCGTTCTCGCCGCACACCTCCACGCAGCGGTAGCACAGGATGCACTTGTCGTAGTCGCGGACGTAAAGGAGGTTGTCCTCCCGGACCGGTTCGGACACGCGGGCCACGTCGTCGCCGAAGCGAGCGGGGTCGGCCCCGTATTCGCGCATGTATGCCTGCAGTTCCGGGTAGGTGGAGGTGTCCACCGCCGATGCGAGGAGCTCGAACACCATCTTCCGGGCACGCCGGACCCGTTCTGAGTTGGTGCGGATTTTCATGCCATTTTGCACGGGCCGCGAGCATGCCGGCACCAACGTCCGTGCACCCTCGATTTCCACCACGCAGGCCCGGCAGGCGCTGGCAGGGGTGAGTCCTTCGTAATGGCAGAGTGTGGGCAGGTCGATGCCGTGGCGGCGGAGCGTTTGCAGTACGGTGGCTCCTTCCTCGGCATCGAGGGGGCGGCCGTCGACTTCGATAGTTACAGTCCCGGTCTTGGTGACGCTCATGCTTCCATCCCCTTTTCCAGAAGCGGCAGTGCACTTAGTACAGCGTTTGACGCTGTCTGCCCGAGACCACACAGCGAGGCATCCCGCATCACCGCACCGAGGTCGTGCAGTATCTGCCGGTCGTGTGGCCGCTCGCGCCCGGCCGCCATACGGGCGACGATCTCCCATTGCCGCTGGGTGCCGATGCGGCAGGGGACGCACTGGCCGCACGACTCCTCGCGGAAGAAATCGGCTACCCGCAAAACGACCTGCCACAACGAAACGCTGTCGTCGACGACCATCAGGGCACCGGAGCCGATGGTGCCGCCGGCCGCTTGCAGGTCTTCGTAAGTGAGGGGTATGTCAAGCTGGTCGGGGCGGAGGAAGGTGCCTGCCGCACCGCCGCAGAGCACCGCTTGTACGCGCCGGCCCGGGGCGACGCCGCCGGCCAGTGCGAGGACCTGGCGCAGGGTGGTGCCGAACGGGACCTCAAACACCCCTGGATTTTGTACCTGTCCCGAGACGCAGAAAAGCTTGGTGCCGGTGGAGCGGGCGGTGCCGTATTGCCGGAAGGCCGCTGCCCCGTCGCGGATGATCAGTGGGACGTTGGCCAGGGTTTCCACGTTGTTGATCAATGTGGGGCCGCCGAACAGGCCGACCTCGGTGGGGAAGGGGGGTTTGTTGCGTGGTTCACCGCGGCGGCCCTCGATGGAGTTGAAGAGGGCCGTTTCCTCGCCACAGACGTAAGCTCCGGCGCCGCGCACGATCTCGATGTGTACCGCCCGGCCGCTGCCAGCCACGTCGTTGCCGAGAAGCCCGGCCTCCTCGGCCTGGCGGATGGCGTTTTCCAGGCGAGCGGCGGCCGTCTCGTACTCGCCGCGCACGTAAATGAACGCTTCCTCGGCACCGACCGTGAGGGCAGCGATCGTGATCGCCTCGATGATGGCGAAGGGGTCGTTTTCCATGAGCACGCGGTCCTTAAAGGTGCCGGGTTCACTTTCGTCGGCGTTGCAGACCACCCAATGGACGCCCGGGGCGCTGGCAACAGCCCGCCATTTCCGGGCGGCGGGGAAGGCTGCCCCGCCGCGGCCGAGCAGGCCAGACTGCTCAAGTTCCGCGATTACTGCTTCCGGCCCCATGGCGATGGCCTGCAAAAGGGCCTGGTAGCCGCCGGTGCGGCGGTAGTCTGCCAGACTTGCGGGATCAACGTGTTCCACGCGGGCGAAAAGACGCCGCACCTCGGGGGCCGACGCGGTGGCTGCGGGTGGGTAAACCGGCGGGCCGGGCACGAACTCCCTGCCCTCCTTCACGGCGGCCGCCTCGATACCAGCGACGGTGGCGTTGGGGATGACCCGCCCGTCGATCATTGCTGCCGGGCTCACGTCGCACAAGCCCAGGCATGGCACCGCTTCCCAGTCGATTACCAGCCGGTCCGTGGCGACTGAATCACCCATGACCCCATCGCCGCCGGCCGGGCTGTGGGCTGCGCCGGTGAACCGGTAGGGTGGCCCGTGCCGCACCTCCATGGCCGTCAGGAGGGCTTCGCCGCCGCGCAGGCGGCAGGAAACATCATTGCAAACCTGCACACGCGGCCCTTTGGGCTTCTGGGTGCGAAACATGGCATAGAATGTGGCCACGCCCCATACATCCGGGAACGCAAGTCCCATGCGGTCGGCCAGATAACTGAGGCTGCCGGGTGAAAGCCAGCCCTGTTTTGCCTGCAAGGCATGCAGCGCCGGCAGTAGGTGGCGGCGCTCCGGCGTGGTGTCCGCGAATCCTAAGCCAGCCAGCACTTCATCGACGTTTGTGCGTTCCTCGTCGGTCAGTGGCCGGGCGGGGTTACGCTCCATGGCGGCTCACCTCTTTCCCGAGCATGTCTTCGGTCCAGCTGCCCCGCGGTGCTACCCGTTTCAGGGCCACTGCGGCAGCCTTGAACTCGGCGGTGCCGGACTTGGGATCCCAGGCGTCCACGGTCAAAAGATTGGTAGGCACAAGGTCGGGGTGATGGAATGCCATGAACAAAAGCCCTGGTGCCAACGTGGGATCAAGCCTGGCCGGTGCCCGGAGCGATCCGCGCCGCGAGCTCACTTGCACAAGATCGCCGTCTTGGATGCCTAGCCGCTCGGCGTCGGCGGGGTGGATCTGCACATAGGTCATCTGCCCGCGCGGCCAGTGGTACGCCCGGCTCTGGGTGCCGGTGTTGTAAAACTCCAGCCGGCGGCCGGTGGTAAGGAGGAACGGGAAGTCGTCATCCGGTGTCTCCCGGGGCGGCTCCCAGTCCACCGGGACGAAGGGGGCCCGTTTTCCTTCCACGGGCCATTTCCACAGCCGGTCGTGGAGAAATTTCGTGCCAGGATGGTCTTCGTCCGGGCACGGCCACTGCAGCCCACCGGCTGCGGCCAGCCGCTGGTAAGACATCCCCGGGTGCAGGGGCGAGAGGGTTCTTACCTCGTTCCAGACATCTTCCGCACTGGTGTAATGCCAGTCGTGTCCCAGGCGCCGCGCGAGCGCCTGAATGATCATGATGTCGTCCCGTGCTTCGCCGGGCGGGTCCACCGCCTTGCGGACAAGCTGCACGCGCCGTTCAGAGCTCGTGACGGTACCGTCGCACTCCACCCACGAGAGGGCCGAAGGCAGGACCACGTCTGCCAGCGCGGCCGTTTCCGTGAGGAAGACGTCCTGGACGACCAGGAAATCGAGCCCTGCAAAAAGCCGTTCTACACGGGCATGGTTAGCTTCGGACATCACGGGATTTTCGCCGATCACGTATGCAACGCGGATCTCGCCTTTTTCCATGCCGTCGAACATCAGGCTTTGGTGCCGGCCTACCTTGGGCGGAATCTTCACCCCCCAGGCCGCCTCGAAGCGGGCGCGCGCCTCGGGGTTTTCCACCTCAAACCCTCCTGGCAGCCGGTTTGGCAAGGCCCCCATGTCGCCGCCGCCTTGGACGTTGTTCTGGCCCCGCAGCGGCGCCAGGCCGGCGCCGTAGCGGCCGATGTGCCCGGTGAGATTGGCCAGGTTGGCCAGGGCGTAGACGGTGTCGGTAGCGTTGTGGTGTTCAGTGATGCCCAGGGTCCAGGCGATGATGGCCCGCGGTGCCTGTGCGTAAAGGCGAGCCACGGTGCGGATCTGGCTGGCCGGTACGCCGGTGACGGCCTCCGCGAATTCCGGGGTGTACCGGGCAACCTTTTCCTGGTAGGCAGAAAGACCTTCGGTGGCGTTCTCGATGAACGCCTGGTGCGCCAAGCCTTCTTCCAGGATGACCTGACCGATCGCGTTGGCCAGGGCAATGTCAGTACCCACCCGGACACGCAGATAGATGTGGGCGAACTGGGCAGTAGAGGTGAAGCGCGGGTCCACCACCACCAGCCGAGCCCCGTTTTTGATTCCCCGCAGCATGTGATGGAAGATGATGGGATGTGCCTCCCGCGGGTTGGCACCCCACAGGAAGAGGAGGCTCGTGTGTTCCATTTCTTCGTACGAAGTGGTGGCTCCGCCGGCCCCGTACACCGTCCCCAGACCGGAGACGCTGGGGGCGTGTCAGGTGCGGTTGCAGCTGTCGATGTTGTTGGTGCCGATCACCGTGCGCATGAACTTCTGGGCCACGAAGTTCATTTCGTTGGACGCCTTCGAGCAGCTGAAACAGGCGAACGCGTCGCCGCCATAGCGGTCGCGAAGCTTGGCGAACTGGCTGGCTACCAGGTCCAGGGCCTCGTCCCAGCTGGCCGGTTGCAGCTTCCCGTCCCGCCGGATGAGAGGATGTGTAAGCCGCGGCAGGGGCCGGGCAGTAGAAATTGGCTGCACGCTTATCACCTCGCAAGTGTGCCGTCGTGCGTCAGCACGGTTATATTGCTACAACGTGCCCGGAATCACCTGCAACCCGTTGAGATCACTGCTGTTGGCACGGCCATGAACCTGGCCGTTCACATCAAGCGTAATATCACCGTGAGAACGATGGCGAAGAGCGTTGACTCCACGGTCTCTGCGAGGCCGATGGTTTTGAACGGTGTATCGCGGCGACCAAAGCTCACGCTGGCCGTGGCCATGATGAGGTCAAGGAGCAAGGCCCAGACCCACGGCACGGGCCAGCCGCTTATCCGTCGGATAGTCCAAGCCGCTACCAGTCCTGCCAGTACGATAGCCGGGCCTGGCCAGGCCGGCCGCCAACGGGCCGCCTGGTCGAGGACAGGTGTTTTCCGCCAGTGCACATGTGCGGTGACCACCCAGACGCGCGAGAGCAGGTGGGCTGTCATCCCGACGGTGAGGGCCAAAGCGGCGCCGCCGAGCCGGCCGCTGGCGGCATAGTAGGCACCGGGGGCCAAAAGCGCCATGGCAAACGCCCCGGCGGCCTGGACCGCGATGGATTGCGGCCGGCGGCGGGCTTGCCGCACGATGTCCAGCAAGGCGGCCAGAACGCCGGCCGCGGCCACGGCCAAAAGCCACCACCGCCGGTAAATGAAAAGAAGGACGGCACCCGCGATCAGCTCCGCAGCACCGTAGAGCACGAGCCACGCGGCACTGCCGCGGCGCTCGGCGTCGGACCGGGCCATGGCGCAGGCGGCCGCCGCCGGGCGGGCGAGGTGCGAGACCACCGCCCCCACGACAAACGCCGACGCGGCGATCGGCGCGATCTGGTGCGAAGTGGCTAAGCCTGCCAGTACGCTTACTGCCAGCATCACAGAAGCCCCGTGCTCACGTGGCAGGGGAAAAGTCGTTTTCGTCATAGTCCCGTTTTCTTCCCGTGGTTGCGGATTTGTGTCCTTGCCCAGTCGGCGTGTTCCCTTACCACCGGACTCGGGTCGTGTTCCACCAGCTGGTCCAGGACAGGGAGGGCTCGCCGGTCGCCCAGGTTCCCCAGGGCCACCGCTGCGTTGCGGCGGAGGACATTGCGGCCGCGCCAGCCGGCTGCGGTATGGGCCAACGTGTCTTGGAAAGTCGCCTCATCCATGGTAGCAAGCCCGCAAAGCTCCTGGCAGTGATCTTCGTCACTTTCGGAACCAGCCCCGCTGGCAGGATTGTGGTTCCGCGGGGGCGGTGGCGGGAGGTGTGGTGTGTTGTACGGACACACTTCCTGGCAGGTATCGCAGCCAAAAACACGAGTGCCAAGTGCGGGGCGCACCCAGTCGGGAAGGCTGCCCCTCATTTGCGTCCAGGTCGAAAGGCATCGCAGCGGATCGACTTCCCCCGGGGCGACGATGGCCCCCGTGGGACAAGCTTGGATGCACAGATCACATGCACCGCAACGGCTTTCCAGCGGCGGGTCGGGTCGCAGTGACAGGGTGGTCAAAAGGGTTCCCAAGGTGACGAGCGATCCCCACCTATACGTGATGATCCCGCCGTGTTTTCCGTAGAACCCAAGCCCCGCCCGTGCCGCGACGGCCCGGTCGATGAGGGGGGTGGTATCGACGGCGATCGTGGTCCTGGCCGCGGTGCCGGCGTTTTCTTCCAGCCACCGGGACAGAGTTTCCAGTTTGGCGTGGAGCACTTGGTGGTAGTCGGGACCGCGGGCGTAGCGGGCGATCGGGCCTCCAGCCAGGTCATGGTAGGGCATGGCCACGGCAACCAAACTTTTGACGCCCGGCAGTACGAACGCTGGCTCTGCACGGCGGGCGGGCTCGTAGGTCACGAACGGTACCGTGTGCCCCCGGGCAGCACGCTCACGAAGAATGCGGAGTTCGGCCGCAAATGGTCCCGCTTCCGCGATGAAAGCCTGCAGACCAAGCTCGTCGGCCTTCTTTTTCAAGGCGTCCTCGACGTTCACGTTTACAAGTGTAGCGGGGCGCGAAAAGTTGTGCTATCCTTTCATTGGTGGTAGTACCATATGTTACCTGACAAACTCGAAAAACTTGTTCTGGTGATACTGGCGGCCGTGTTCATCGGGCTAGCGGGGGCGGCCTTTTGGCAGCAATGGTCCACGAGCCAAAGGTTACGGGCCGTGCGGGCCATTGCACTTACAGCGCAGGGCAGCGGCGATTCTCCGGCCGGCGCCGCGGCTGACAGTGCGGCTTCTGCTCCCGCCGCCCCGGTTGCCGACAGTCTGTACGTCCACGTGGCCGGGGCGGTGGTCCACCCGGGCGTCTACGGCCTCCGCGCGGGCGCGCGGGTGATCAATGCCATCGAGGCCGCTGGCGGTCCAGCGCCTGATGCGATGCTGGACGCCCTCAATCTGGCCGTTCTCTTGCGCGATGGCGACAAAGTATACGTTCCCACCAAAAAAGAAGCGGCTTGGCAATGCGGTCCGCCGGCGGTGCCGGCCGTGGGGGGATCGGGCAACAGCGGCTCTCCCGCGGCGGGGCACGTCGTCAACATCAATACGGCCACTGTCGGGGAACTCGACACCCTGCCCGGCATCGGTCCGAGCTTGGCGGGACGCATCGTGGCCTACCGGAACGAGCATGGACCGTTTGCCGACGTCAAAGACCTCGTCAAGGTTTCCGGCATCGGTGAGGCACGTCTGCAAGACTTGCTGCCCTACGTCACGGTGCGATGACGGCATCACTGGCTCCCGGTGCGTCGTCGGAGCGGGCCGGGGCCGTCCAGGTTTGCACCGTTCCGTCTGTGGTGTCGACGAACTCGTAATGGTCGACCGGCCCGTTGCCGGGAGCGCTGGCAGAGACAAGGCCGAGCTTTTCCAGCATCAGGGGCAGAAAGCCGGGGTTGATCTCGATGCCTACGGAATTGCGACCGGTGAGCGCCGCTGCCAGGGTGGTGGTGGCACTGCCGCAAAACGGATCGAGCACGGTGTCTCCCCAGAAGCTATAGAGCTTTATCAGCCGGCGCGGTAGCTCCACGGGATAGGCGGCCGCGTGTTTGTCGGCGGCGGCGCCGTTGATGTCACGCCAGATGGCATCGCGGTACCGGCGGAACTCGTCGAGGCCAAGGCGCGACCGCTCTTTTATTTCTTTGGGCACGGGCGGCCGGCGGCCCGCCTTGCGGAAAACAAATATGGGCTCGACCGCGTTGGAAATCATAAAGTTCGTGGGGTACGGGTAGCTGCCGAACAGCACTGCGCCTGCCCGGCTCGTGGTTTTCTGCCAGTAGATGGTCCCTATGAAACGCAGCTCCGAAAACGAAGACAGCTGATCCCACAAAAGCAGCGTCAGATTAGCCGTGGTGGAGCGGTTCTCGCCTGGCATCCGGTAGTAGATATTGCCAATGTTCAGGCAAAGTTTACCGTCGGGGATCAACACGCGCACGACTTCCCGCCACACCGCGTGCAGACTTTCCAGATATTGCGGCAAGGTCTGCCCGTAGCCGATCTGTCCCGGGTGCCCATAATCGCGCACGTTCCAGTAGGGCGGTGAGGTCACCATGAGCTGCACCGATTCGGACGGCATCTTCTGCCGCAACACATTGGCGGCATCGCCAAAGTAGATCGTATGGCAGGTTTGCGTGACCATGGCATATGACCTCCTATTTGACGGCATATTCTTGGCCCCGCCGGACGAATCCTGTTGCGCAGGCGTTTCCCGCAACCAATTGACAATAAATCGCAGATAGGATTATTCTTATCTGGACCGAAAACGATCGGAAAAGGAAGCCGGGGACGATGGAAGAACGGGCTGTGCTGGACATGGTCAGGCAACGCGGGTACCGCCTCACACCGCAGCGGCGGGCCATCCTGAGCGCCCTTTGCCGGAGCCAGTCGCCAGTGTCGGCGGGCGAAGTTTACGACCAGATCAAGCATCTTCTTGCCGGGACGAGCGTGGATACCGTTTACCGCAACCTCAACCAGATGGCCGAGGCCGGCATTGTAGTGGCGATCCACGCCGGGCGGGAAGTGGTGCGCTTTGAGCTGCAAGTAGGCGACCACCATCACCATTTCGTCTGCCTTGCCTGTCACCGGATTTTTTGCATACCGCTCTGCCCGTTTGAAGCTCCGGTGAGCGTTGCTGTGGACGGGCACGCGTTTAAAGTCACCGGACACAGCCTGGAAGTGTACGGCTACTGTTCGCAGTGCGAGCCCAGTGAGGAGGCCACCAGCGATGTCCGCGTCTGAACTCATGCACCAATTTCTTTCCTTTGTGTCGCACGGCCAGCAAGTTACTGTGGTTAGCTGGCTGGCCGCTTCATTTTTGCTGGGCATCTTGCACGGGGTGGTGCCGGATGAGCATACCTGGCCCATCACCTTCAGCTATTCGGTGGGCAGCTACAGCCACCGGGGAGGAATGAAGGCCGGTTTTCTTTTCTCGCTCGCCTTCACCATCCAGCGGGCCGTGGCAAGCGAGCTGGCGTATTTCTTTGTTGCCCCGCTGTTGCGGCTCGGCCAGGCGGAAAACGTGATTTCCATAGTGATCGGGGCCGTCATGGTGTTTTCGGGGGCGTACGTGCTGCGCGTGGGGCACCACTTCCACCTGTTTGGCTTTGTGGAGCGGCTTTTGCCTGAGGCTTCCCGCGATGAGGACAACTCTGTGCGTCCGTTGCCGGCTTATATGACGCTTTTGCACGGGTTTTTGGCGGGCTTTGCTGTCGGAGCCTTCGCCATGATCTTGTACACGGTGGTGGTGCCGCACATGCCGGGGCCGGCGGTGGCGTTCCTGCCGGGGCTTTTCTACGGGCTTGGCACGATGGTGATGCAGGTGCTTTTGGGCTCGCTCTTTGGATTGTGGGTGGAACGGTTGCGGTATGGACCCCAGGCCCGTGCCTACATCGGCCGCCGGGTGGCGGGCGAAGCCCTGTATTACGGCGGGATGGCGTTTGTGCTCTTGGGGGCCATCGGGTTTTTCGTGCCTTGGGACCGCCTGGTGATCAGGACGGGGCTTCATGTTTACTTCCTTGACCAAATTGGAGTGGACTTCTTCCTCTCGGTGGTGGTGCTGTTCGCTGTGGCGGCGTGGGCGTTCTGGTCCGCGGTCAGGGAATATCGGGCGGTTTCTTGAGGTAGTAGAATCTGTTATACTAAATTGTTCGGGCGCGCAGTGCCGGCGCCCGTTTCTTGTGCCGTCAAAACTTGCGGGCATCATATATCGGGAAAAGGTCTTCTGCATTATGGGGGTTCTGGCAGCCTTGGATATCCGGAATGTAGCCATCATTGCCCATGTCGATCACGGCAAAACCACGCTGGTGGATGCCATCCTCAAACAGACCGGGGTTTTTCGTGCCAACGAACAGGTCGAGGAGCGCGTGCTCGACTCCAATGCCATCGAACGTGAACGTGGTATCACCATTTTGGCGAAAAACACAGCCGTTTTTTACAAAGACGTCAAGATCAACATTGTCGATACCCCTGGCCACGCGGATTTCGGCGGCGAGGTGGAACGCATCCTCAGCATGGTGGATGGCGCCCTGTTGGTTGTGGATGCGTTTGAAGGTCCGATGCCGCAGACACGCTTTGTGCTGCAAAAGGCCATGCTCCACCATGTGCGGCCAATACTCGTCGTCAACAAGATCGACCGCCCGGGTGCCCGAATCACCGAGGTGGTCGACGAAGTGCTGGACCTGTTCATCAGCCTCGGCGCCTCGGACGAGTATATGGATTTCCCCGTGCTGTACACGTCGGCACGGGCAGGCATTGCCTTACGGGAACCGCCGCGCCCGGGCGAGCAGGTGAAGGGCACCATCCTGCCCTTGCTCGACACCATCCTCGAGTACGTCCCGGCACCCGGGGGAGATGTCACCGCTCCGCTGCAGATTTTGGTGACCACCCTGGACTATGACGATTACATCGGCCGGATAGCCATCGGGCGCGTGCACAACGGCGTCGTCCGCGAGGGGCAGACGGTTGCCATTGCCCGTGGCGGCTCCAACGCACCGGCGCGCGAAGCCAAGGTAGCGGCCCTTTTCACGTTCGCAAGCCTCAAACGTGTCCGCACAGAAGAGGCCACGGCTGGTGACGTCGTGGCGGCTGCCCTGAGCGAAGACATCAACATCGGCGATACGATCACGGATCCCGAGCACGTGGTGCCGCTGCCGCCGGTGCAGGTGGACGAACCGACCGTGACCATGACCTTCCGCGTGAACGACAGCCCCTTCGCCGGCCGGGAGGGGATTTATGTGACGTCGCGCCACCTGCGGGACAGGCTTTTCCGCGAGATGAAGACCGACGTCGCCTTGCGGGTGGAGGAGACGGATTCGCCCGACACGTTTGTGGTGGCCGGCCGGGGCGAGCTGCACCTCGGCATTCTTCTGGAAACGATGCGCCGCGAAGGATACGAGGTGGCGGTTTCCAAGCCGGAGGTCATCACGCGCGAGATCGACGGTGAAACTTACGAGCCGTTTGAGGACCTGGTAGTGGACGTGCCGGAAGAGTACATGGGCGTGGTGATGGAAGAGCTTGGACGCCGGCGGGCGGATCTGGTCAACATGGCCAACAGCACCGCCGGGCATGTCCGCCTGGAATTCGTAGTGCCGGCGCGGGGGCTCATTGGCTACCGCAGCCAGTTCCTTACCGATACGCGGGGCACGGGCGTCATGTATCACACCTTCCGCGGATGGGACAAAAGCCGGGGCCCCATACCCGGGCGGACCCACGGCAGCCTTGTGGCCTGGGAAGACGGTGTCACCACGGCGTACGCCTTGCACAACGCCGAGGAGAGGGGAACGCTCTTTCTGGGACCGGGGGAGGAGGTCTACATGGGGCAGGTCGTGGGTGAACACGCCCGCCCCGGTGACCTGGACATTAACGTGTGCAAGCAGCGCCATGTGAGCAACGTGCGCTCATCCACCCGCGAAGAGCCGATCCGTCTCGAGCCGCCGCGCGTTCTCTCGCTGGACGAGGCACTCGAATACATCGGTGACGACGAGCTGGTCGAGGTCACGCCCAAGTCGGTGCGCGTGCGGAAGATCGTGCTCGACCGCACGCAGCGCAACCGCATCGCCCGCGGGCTGCCGCCGGTGCGGGCGGGGCTTACCCAAGACTAAGCCTTAGCTGCCCTCCATCGTCTCGATGATGATGGCCTTGGCGGCCTTTTTGTCCTGCAGGTAGACAAAGCGGATCGTGTCGCCGGTGTGGATGCGGCTGAGGTCGCCGTCAGAGAAGAACTGCACATCCACGATTTCAGCCCCGTTTGCGCCCATCCCCATGGTGCGCTTTTCCAGGTAGGCGCCCTTCAGGACGGGGACCTTCGGGTCAATGCGCACCGAGTTGTCGTCCATGTGCTGGTCGATGGTGATGATGCGGCGGGTGAGGTCCAGTCCAAGCACCGAACCTTCCACCCAGATTTCGCCGAGCTTGGGGTTCGGACCAAGCACCTGGCCTTCTTTGATCTGCAGGTTGAGCTGGTCCACCTGGTGCGACAGATCCTGTACCTGCTGTTTGAGGTTTTGGTTCTCGTTTTGCAGTGCTGCGAGTTCCGATTGCAGATCGGCGATGTTCTTTTGGGCGTCTGCCAGTGCCTGGGAGGAGGTACCTGGTGTGCTGCTGCAGCCGGCCGCCAGCACGGCTATGAGGACAGCAAATGCGGCTAAAAGCGTGAGGGCCGGAGTCGGGAGTCTTTTCATGGCTGACCACTCCTTCATCGGATGGTGGGAGAAAAGGGTAACACTGTCATCATAGCATGAGGCCGCCATTATCTTTGCAATTTTTAGACGGTTGATGCGGCGGTAACGTTTCCGTCTGGCCAGCGCGCTCCGGTCAGAGTTATAATCAAGGCGAAACTACATAGCCCAGGTTCCTGCCACTAGGGGAGCTGACCGCGGTCGGCTGAGAGCTGGCGTTTCGCCAAGACCCTCAGTACCTGATCTGGTTAATACCAGCGTAGGGAAGTGGCACAGAGGTACGGAAGCCATCAAAGCCGCCACCTGCCCTTGTGGAAGGTGGCGGCTTTCATGTTCAGTGGGCCACGCACTGAAAGGCGCCTTGTGAGCTTCACCGAGCGGGGGCCGGGCAAATGTCGCAGGAGGTGGAGTTGGTGCAGGGCAAGTTGAGTGTCAGAATGGTGGCCGAGATCGGGGTGATGCTGGCGTTGTCCACGGTCCTGGCCCAGGTGCGGTTTTTCCATGCCCCGTACGGCGGGTCGGTGACCTTGGCGAGCATGGTGCCGCTTTTGTATCTCGCCTTCCGGTGGTGGCCGGGGGTGGGGATCCTGGCAGGTGCCGCGGAGGGTCTGATCCATCTGGCCATCGATCCGGAGGTTGTCCACCCGATCCAGCTGATCCTGGACTACCCATTGGCGTTCGGCCTCGTCGGTCTGGCGGGCTTTTTCCCGCGCCGGCCGATGCTCGGGACGACCGTGGGACTGGTAGGCCGGTTTTTGTCGCACCTCATATCGGGTGTGTTCTGGTGGGCCAGTTATACACCGCCCGATTTCATCCAGCGTTATGGGGCCGGGGCCGGCGTCTGGCTGTATTCGTTTGTGTATAACGGTGCCTATATGGGGCCGGAGCTCGTGATCAGCCTCGTCTTCGTGTACTTCCTACGCAAGTATCTGTTCCCCGAGGCGACGGCGTCGGGAGGCTCGCAGCAAGCGGCGCGGAGTGGGGGTGTCTGAGCACAGGTGGAATATATTGGCAGCCGCTGGCTTGTAATCGTACACAACCCGGAACTTGCCCGGTGGCAGCAGGCCGACCTCGCGCGGGCAGGCCTTTTGGTCGGAAGCCCGCAGGTCGCCTGCGCAGACGGGGGGCTTGTGCATGCCCTCCGCTGGGGGCTGCGTCCCGCCCTTTGGGTGGGCGACCTGGATTCCCTGACCCGGTCCGCAGGCCGGCGGCTTTTGCGGCACCCGGCACTGTCGGAAACGCACATCGAGCGGCTGCCCCGAGACAAGGACCAGACGGACCTGCAGGCGGTGCTGGCCAGGATTGCTCCCATGCCTGGCCAGCACCTGGCCGTGCTGGGTGCCACCGGGGGCCGGTTTGACCAGTCCCTGGCTAACCTTTTATTGCTGGCTCCCCTGGCCCAGAAAGGGGTGCCGGTGCGGGCGGTTTCGCCCGGCCAGGAGGTGCGCTTTCTGGTGGCGGGCTACCAGCTTGCTCTCGCTGGCCGCCCCGGGACCGTCTTTTCTGTAATACCACTCATGCCAATCGTCCGCGGCTACCGGGTTTGGGGGGCCCGTTGGGAGGCGGGACCGGTTGACCTGGTCTTCGGGGACACGCTGGCCGTCAGCAACGAGCTTGGGTCCGGGCCTGTGCACCTTGAGCTGGCCGAGGGCATGGCCTTGGTGGCGGTAAACGGTATTCTGGCGCCGCCTGTGTAGGCCGGTGTAGGCACGACCGCTCAGGGGGCGCGCACGTCGATGCCTGCTTTTGCCAGGCGGATCCGGACGCTGCGGGCGACGTCGGCGGCACCGGGCGTATCGCCGTGGATGCAAAGGGTCTGGGCCGGCACGGTGATCAAAGTGCCGTCCACAGCGAGCACCTTGCCTTCGCTTGCGATGCGGAGGGCCTGGTTGGCGGCTTTCTCCGGCGAGAGCACGGCGCCCGGCTGGCTGCGAGACACCAGCGTACCGTCCGCGTTGTATGCCCGGTCGGCGAAGGCCTCGTAGGCGACGCGCAGGCCTGCCTTTTGGCACTCCGCGGCCAGGGCAGAGCCTGGCTGGGCGTACACCATCATGCCGGGATCGACCTTGGCGATCGCCCGGGCGATGGCCGCGGCGAGCTTCGCATCCTTGGCCGCCCGGTTGTACATGGCACCATGCGGTTTCACGTGGTGCACGCCCTGGCCGGCCGCCTTGGCGAAATAGGCTAGTGCCCCTATCTGGTAGATGAGGTATGCTTCCACTTCCGCCGGGTCAATCTCCATGTCGCGGCGTCCAAAGCCGAGGCGGTCGGGATAGCCGGGATGGGCACCGATCGCCACGCCCAGGCGCGCGGCGGCAGCCACGGTGCGGGCCATGGTCCCGGGATCGCCCGCGTGGAATCCACAGGCGATGTTGGCCGACGTGATGTGCGGCAGGATGGCATCGTCGGCACCGTAAAGGTACACTCCGAACGATTCACCGATGTCACTGTTCAAATCGATGACTGGCATGGTTCAGGCCTCCCCTCATGTGCGGCAGGAATCCACCCGCTGGTACCGAAGTCGAGGATTCATGCATTTATATTTGGCTCGGAGGCAGCGAGGGAGTCTTGCCCGTTGAAATCATATAACGGATACATCATGGCAGCGTCGGCGGCTTTTTTGTGGGGTCTCAATGCTACGGTGGCCAAATCCTTGTTCCACCAGGCTATCGACCCTGGGCGGCTCGTGGAAATACGGCTCACGGGCTCGTTTGTCCTGCTGGCCATCGGGTTGTGGGTCTGGCGTCGGCACGACGTGTGGCTTCCGCGGGCGAGCCTGCCCATGATGGCCTTGATCGGCGTCAACCTCGCCCTGGTCCAATTCACCTATTTCTTTACCATCAGCCTCACCGACGTCGCCACGGCTGTCTTCCTGCAGTACCTGTCACCGGTATTCTTGGTCATCTGGGAGTGGCTCGGGGAGCACGAACCACTCACCTGGCAAAAGATCGTGGCTCTTGTGCTGGCAATGAGCGGGTCATATCTTCTCGTTACCGGGGAGGGCGGTCGGCTGGCAGTGACCCCGCTGGGCCTAGTGGTGGGGCTTTTGTCGGCGGTCATATTTGGTGCCTACACGCTTTTGACCCGGCACCAGGTGGGCAGATATGACTCGTGGCTTGTGCTCGGTTATGCGATGGGTTTTGGCGCGCTGGCGTGGAGTATCGGCACCCCACCGTGGGTGGCATATACGGCGAGCGTTCTTCGCGTTTCCTGGCTCGGCCTTCTCTATGTGGTGGTTGGCGGTACAGTGGTGCCGTTTGGGCTTTTTTTCATGGGACTCCGCTACTTGCCGCCGAGCGCTGCGACCATTACGGCCATGCTGGAACCCGTGGTGGCGGCGGTGTCGGCCCAGAGCTTTCTTGGCGAGACCCAGTCTTTGGCCCATTGGGTGGGGGCAGGGCTGATCCTGCTCGGGATCGTCAGTCTGCAGCTTGGCCCGGCGGCTGCTGCCAGTGCCGGCGAGGAGGCCTGACGCAGGGATTTGGCACCAACCGGCGTAATTACCATATCATGGTACAAGCGCCGCGCCGGCTTTTGTTATTTACCGTCTTTTTCGCCCTCGGAATCGCTGTCTCCGGCTACGTGTACCCCCGCGCCACAAGGCCTGTGTGGGCGGTCTTTGTCGCCTTGTCCGTGGCAGGCGGGGTGGTGGCGGTCTGGCTGGCACCCTCTGGCAGGCGGCGTGTCGCCTCCTTGTCCTTGGCAGCGGTGCTGGGGGTTGTGATGACGTGGTGGCAACTGGGCACCGGACCCGCCGGTTTGGCGCCGTCGGTCGGCCGGACCGTGCCGGTGCTTGGCGTGGTGGCCAGGGCACCGGATGTGCGCGAAGGCGTCATCTATCTTGTAGTGCACGTAAACGCTGCGGGGAACAGGATCTTACCCTGGTGGTCGCGGGGCCGGCTCGTGCGCCTTTCGGTGTCCTGGGAGGGAGACAGACCTTCGTTTGCTCCCGGCGACCGTGTGCGGGCGTTTTTGAGGCTTGAGCGACCTTCACCGGCGGGCAATCCGGGGCAATTCGACTATCCGTCCTATCTGCGTTCGCAGGGCGTTTTTTACGTCGCCAAAGCGGCGGCAAGCGCGATCGAGATCACCGCCCGTGGACGGCCGGGCCTCGCCAGGACGGCCTTTTCTCTGCGTTCCCGGCTGGTGGCTGCCATCCGCCGCCAGCTGCCTGGCCCGCAGGGAAGCCTGGTGGAAGGTCTTATTTTTGGCGGCGGCCAGACGCTTCCAGACGAGATCCAGACGGATTTTCGGCGGGCAGGCGTGTACCATATTCTTGCTGTCAGCGGGTCGAACGTCGCTTTTATCGCCGGTGCAGTGCAGTTCATCTGGCGTCTTTTGAAGATGGGCCAACGCTGGCGGACGATCATGACCGCCTGGGTGGTCGTCTTGTATGCCTTCATGACTGGCATGGGAACGCCGGTGGTCAGGGCTACGGTCATGGCATTGGCAGTGCTGGCAGCGAGGCTCGCAGGCGAACGGTCGGATGCGTTTACCGCGCTGGCACTGGCAGGCTTGGTTCAGCTTTTGGAAAACCCGCTCAGTCTGTACGATCCCGGTTGGCAGCTTTCGTTTTTCGCCACGGCCGGGATATTGTGGCTGTACACTCCGGCCGCTGACCTTTTGCACCGGCTTGTGTCTGGGCGGGCGGGGATCATAGTGCCAACCCTAGCCGCTACATTGGCAGCCCAGGCTGGTGTCACCCCGGTGAGTCTTTGGCATTTCTTCGGAGTTTCCACGATTTCCCTGATTCCGAATCTGGTGGTCGTGCCAGTCTCCGGCTTTGTGGTGACCTACGGCACTGCGGCCAGCATTGCCGGTGCTCTGTGGCCGTGGGCCGGAGCGTTTCTCCAGCGGGTCACCTGGTTGGCGGCGAGTCTACTGATCGTGGTGGCGGACTGGGCGGCCCGCGTGCCCGGCGGCTTTTGGTGGCTTGGACGGCCGCCCCTGTTGGCCGTGGTGGCTTTTTACCTGGCGGTCTTCCAACTGGGCAGGAAAACCAAAACGCCAAAACCATGGCGATGGCGGCTTGCACTTTTCCTACTGGCGGCCGTCGGGTTCGGCTGGCGGGCGGTGGCGGACGGCGGGTCCGGGCTGGTTAAGATAACGGTACTGGAC
>CADDZV010000023.1 GCA_902812875.1 Clostridiales bacterium | reverse complement strand
ACTGAAAGCGACTTCCGGACCACCAGCAGTGCACGCCTCCGCCCGGGCGGCATCACGTACCACCACACGCCGCCCCACCCACTGCCAACCAAAGGCAAAACCTCCTCTGCCTGGCTCATCTCCTCAACAAGCCCAGGCCCCTTGTGAAAAACCCCGGCACCCCCCACGGCCGCAAACGGCATCGCCAACTCCAAAAGCACGGGCAGCGGCGCCACGGCCCGAGCCAACACCACATCGTGTGCCTCGCGCTGCCCCTCCCGCCGTGCCAGCACCTCGGCCCGCTCACTCACCACGCGACAATTCCCCACCCCCAGCCTCCACACAACATCCGACAAAAAAGCCGCCTTGCGGCGGTTGGAATCGACAAGCGTCACCTGCACATCCGGCAGCACCACTGCCACCGGTACCCCGGGCAGCCCGCCGCCCGACCCGAGGTCCAAAACCGACTTCGCCCACCCGGGAATCACGGCCGCCGCTACAATCGCATCCAGGATCTCATCCACCCAGTTCCCCGCTGCCTTAGCAGGACCTATGAGATCCAGTGCCCCCGACGCCGCTGTCACCAGCTTCCAGTATTCCTCCAGCAGTGCCGCCTGCTCGGGCCTCAGCCCCAACCCAAGACTCGCGGCGCGCCCGACCAGTACCTCTCGCTCCCTCAAACTCACCCAACTTGACCTCCGCCGCCACGTGCTCCCCCGCGTCCGCCAAGCTTCGAGCGCCGCCACGGACCACCCACGGGCCACTCCTGCCGGCGGTCCAGCACGCGCCGCTCGCCGCTCACTGCCGCGCCGCGCCCGGCTTGACGTCCCTTCGCGCCTGCACCCTCCCACGGCCCCTTCTCCCACGCGTTCCTGTAAGCCTGCCGCCCCGTGCCCGACGCGTTCCGTTTCCGCGCCGCCCCTTCCATTTCTTCCCACGGAGCCGCCGACTCGTCCTCGTGACCGCGTAAGGCCACCACCACCCGCCGCCATGGCTCCTCCCCCCGGCTTACAGTCACGATCTCTTCCGCCTCGCCCAAAGTCATATGAACGATCCGCCGATCGGCCGCAGGCATTGCAGGCAACATAACACTCTCGCCGGTCTCCCGCACCAAATCGGCGGCCCGCCTCGCCATCCGCTCAAGCCTTGCCACGTGCCGCTCCCGGTAACCGCCGACGTCGACCACCACCCGCCGCTTGTCGCCCGAGCCGCGTGCCGCCACCACGTTGCACAGGTACTGCAAAGCATCCAAAACCTCGCCGCCGCGGCCGATCAAAACCCCCATGTCCTCCTCCGAACCCCACCGGAGCTCCGCCACGATACTCTCCCCGTCGCTACGCACCGCAATCGGATCAGTGAAACCGAGGCTCCGACCAACGGCCTCCAAAAACCCCTGCACAATCTCTTCCTTCCGTCGCAAAGCCGCAGGAGACGCCCCGTCCGCAAGAGCAGGCACCGTCTCCTCCGTTCCCACCGGGGACGCCTCGCTACCGGACTCCTCTCCTTGCGTGCGCTCCCTCACCACGACCCGGAACGGCCGCGCCCCCAATATCCCCCACAAGCCCCGGCTGCCAGGCTCCACCAGTTCCCACACCACCTGGGAACGCTCCAAACCAAGCCGCCTGCAGCCGTCCTCAATGGCCTCATCCACCGAGTTCCCGATACCCTCTGCTTCCCTCATCTTTCCGCATCCCCCTTGACCACCCAACGCGGATGCGGCGTAAGGTATTGCTGCACAACCCCGAACACGTTGCTCACCACCCAGTAAAGCGTCAACCCCGCCGGGAACCGCATACTCATCCAACCGATCAAAAGCGGCATCGTAATGGCCATGATCATGGTCTGCTGGTCCTGGGCCGTGCCCGTCCGCGGCGTCGCGATCCGCATCTGCCAATACATAGTCACCGCATTCAAAAGTGGCAACACGTACAAATCAGGCGTACTTAAATTGCCTATCCACAAAAAGCGTTCCCCAACGCGCCCCGCCAGGTCGGCAGGCAAGAACGCCTGCGGCTTCTCGAGCAACCGGAAAAGTGAAACAAAAAACGGGATCTGCAAAAGCGTCGGCAGGCACCCCGCAAAAGGGTTTACCTTGTTCCGCCGATAAAGCTCCATCATTTCCTGATTCAGCTTTTGCGGGTCATTTTTGTACTTCTTTTGCAACGCCGCCAACTCGGGCTGCAAAGCCTGCATCCGCATGGTTGACCTGATCTGGGACATCGTCAGCGGGACCATTAGGATCCGGATGGCAATGACAAGCAGGATGATGGCCAGCCCGTAGCTGTTCGTCCAATGGAAGAACAAACCCAACCCAACCGCCATCACTTGCGCCAGCCAATCAAAAAACGCTCCCAAACCATCTCCCACTTCCACGCCCCGCCCGGGCGAGCCTACCCCCTACGGCACCGGATCATACCCACCTGGGTGCCACGGCCCGCATTTCACGACCCGCTTTGTCCCAAGCCACAGGCCCTTTACCGCACCATATTTTGCCACTGCCTCCAGTGTGTATTCCGAACAAGTGGGGTAAAACCGGCACGTCCGCGGAAAAAGCGGTGCTGTCACACGCTGGTAGACCCGGATCAAAAAGATAAGTACCTTCCGCATGCGCTTTCCCTCAGCTCAACGACTTCGCCCCCCAGCGAGCCTTATCCTTCCTGGGGGCGCCCCCGTCTTGCACCACGCCGCCGCGCGACATCACCGACCACAAATCCTCGCACACCTCCGCGAACGGGGCTTCCAGCACGCCCCGCCGCGGCGAAAGGACCACCTCCGCCCCGCCGACGACCCACGGAGCCACGGCCCGCCACGCCGCCCGCGCCCGTCGTTTGGCGCGATTCCGGTCCACGGCCTTCCCGAACCTGCGTGTCAGGGCATAGCCGACTCGCGGCGGGGACGACGGGTCCGCCATCCGTACGTGCGCGACGACAAGTCGGCCCCCCACCCGCCTGCCCTCACGCATCACCGCGTCGAACTCCCCGCTTGTCCGCAACCGGCCTTCCACGTCCAAGCCTTCGCTCCTACCGCCCAAACGGTCCCAAAACGAAAAAGGCCCCGCCCTCGCAAGGCGCGGCCGAAACCCCTAAACCACCGTCAGGCGCTTCCGTCCCCGCAACCGGCGCCGCCGCAGCACAGCCCGGCCATCTGCAGTCCTCATCCGCGCCCGGAACCCATGTGTGCGAGCTCTCCGCCGTACATGCGGCTGAAACGTCCGCTTCACACGACCACCCCCATCCGCCATGACCTGCCCGCCAATTATAGAAACCGCTCTCTTGCGGTGTCAAGGAAACATCCGCACCCCTCGCACCCGCCACTACCCCGGCGACGGTTGTCCGGTCCACGAGCCTCTGCTATCATGAGGATACCCTATCCACAGGCCTACCCCCCAGGATTTCCCACTCAATCCTGGGTACGTGCAAAACCTGTGGATAACTTCCCCCGCCGGCGCGTCCATCTTTCCGCACGCGCCGCCGCCCGGGGCGCCACCCTACCATCGCACAACGCTGTCTGGGGGTTGTGGATAACATGTGGACAAACAATGCGCCGCTTTCATCCCGGCGCTGCCTCACAACAATCGATGTCGCCAATAAAGTCGTCAAGCCAGCATCACTACGCACTCTTTCTACCTCAGTCCCCGTCCAGCGACTCAAGCCCTAGCTGAGCACGCCGATACACGCTGTTGAGAACCTGTGGATAACTAGTGGATTCAGGAGGCACCACCTATGAGCACCCAGCTAAACGCCATCTGGTCGCGTACCCTGGAAGCCGTCTCCTCGCAGGTGTACCACGCGGCCTACGAAACCTGGCTGCAACACACCGCTCCGCTCGCCATACGCAACGATCACCTCATCGTCCGCGTCCCCGACGAGCTCACCCGCGACATCATCCAGCAACGCTATCTCTCCCTGCTCGAGGAGACCGTATCCGAGCTCATGCAATCGCCCACTACGATCGAGCTCGTGCTTGCCGACCAAGCCCTAGTCCCCGCGCAGCCGCTCCCCTCGGGCCGTACGCAGCCAGCGACACCACCAGCCCAGGCACCCGACCTCAACCCGCGCTATACCTTCGACACCTTCGTCGTGGGCAACAGCAACCGTCTCGCCCACGCAGCTGCCTTGGCCGTGGCCGAAGCTCCCGCCCGCACCTACAACCCTCTGTTCATATATGGCGGCGTGGGTCTCGGCAAGACGCACTTGCTCCACGCCCTCGGCCACCACTCGCTCGCCAAAGGAACCTCCACGCGCATCACTTACGTATCATGCGAAACCTTTACCAACGACCTTATCACGGCCATCCGCGAACGTACCACTAACGAGTTTCGCACCAAATACCGTGGTGCCGACATCCTCCTTGTAGACGACATCCAGTTCATGGCTGGCAAAGAAGGCACCCAGGAAGAATTTTTCCATACGTTCAATGCCCTTTACGAGGCTCGCAAACAACTCGTGATCTCGAGCGACCGCCCGCCCCAGGACATCCCTTCCCTGGAGGAACGGCTGCGGAGCCGCTTCCAGTGGGGCCTGATCGCCGACATCCAGCCCCCCGACATCGAAACCCGCGTAGCCATTTTGCGCCAGAAGGCCCAGTTTGAGGACCTCGACGTCCCGAACGACGTCCTCATGCTCATCGCCAACAACTTCGAGACGAACGTCCGCGCGCTCGAAGGGGCCCTCACGCGCGTCGTCGCCAAAACCACCTTGGCCGGCCGTCCGCTTGACGTCGATTCTGTGCGCGACGCCCTCGCGGACATCCTGCCTCCGGCCCGCCGCCGCCCCGTGTCCATCGACGATGTCATCGCCGCCGTGGCAGATTATTACCGGCTTCCGGTCCAGGACCTGCTCGCCCCACGCCGTACCCGTGCCCTGGCTTTCCCGCGCCAAGTGGCCATGTACCTCGCCCGCGAGCTCACGTCCGCCTCCCTGCCACGCATCGGCGAGCAGTTCGGCGGCCGCGACCATACCACAGTCCTACACGCCTGTGAAAAAATCCACGACCAACTCCAGCATGATCCGGCCCTCCGGAACACCATCGCCGACATTTCCGAGGCGATCAAAAACAAAAACCGCCCCTGACGCCCCGCCGCAGGCCCAAGGTGCCGGCGCCCCCGCCGACCTCCTCGCGACCCGCCTGAGCAGGTATCAGGCCCCCGATGACGAAATCCTGTGGACAACTAGCCCGGTTCTGTGGATAACCTGTCGACAAAAATGCCCAAAAAGGCACCCCTGTGGACACGGTGGACAAAAAATCGTCCACCCCCACAACTTATCCACAACTGCAAACGCACATATCATGCGGTCCGAAGCACGATATGCACAAATCCACAGCACCTGCTTCTAAGTCGTCTACCACAACTGTAAAAAGAAAAACCAAACCAAGGAGGAACGGAAATGCAGTTCACCTCAAAGCAGACCGACCTCGCGCGGGCTACGCCCTTTCTCGAGCGCACCATCTCAGCCAAATCCCCATCCCCGGTCTTGGCCTCCGTCTTCATCCAAGCCGACAACGGTACCGTAAGCCTCGCGGCGACCGACCTTGAAGTCTCCCTCCGCATGACCGTAGCCGCCGACGTGGCCGAGCCGGGCCAAGCCCTTTTGCCCGCCCGGTACTTTAACGCCCTTGTCCAAAGTGCACCTTCCAATGCTGATATCACTGTTCGCACCGCTTCCGAACAGGACAGCACAGAGATAAGTTGGAATCACTCTCAGTACGTACTGCATGGCTACAATCCACAGGATTTCCCTAAACTTCCCGATCCCCCGACGGACAATTCTTTTGAGGTAAATCAGAACGGTTTCCGCGATTTGATCAGCCACGTAAGCTTTGCCCTCGCGAAGGACGAGAGCCGCCCAATCCTCACGGGAGCTTATCTCCACTCCGTCGGCGGCGACCTAGCTCTGGCAGCCACGGATGGCTATCGGGTCGCTTTTTGTTCGTTGCCCGCGGCCGGCTTGCCTGAGTTTGTACCGATGGTGGTTCCGGGACGGGCTTTGGCCGACCTCGGGCGCCTCTTGGAACAGAGTGATGCACCGGTAGCGGTGCATGCCGCCCAGAACCTCGTGTACGTGCGGGGACAAAATTTCGACTTTTCTAGCCGGCTCATAGAAGGTGCGTTTCCTAATTACCGCCAGGTCGTTCCGAAAGAAGTGGTGGCGCGGGTTGTAGTTGACAAAGAGAGTCTTCTTGTCACGTGCAACCGGGCCGCTTTTATGCAGGCCCACGATCCGGTGCCAGTCATACGCCTTTCGCTCGGTTCCGACGGATTGGTGGCACAGTTCACGACATCGGAGGATCACCGCGGCGTCGAGCGTCTTTTGGGCAGTCTGGAAGGGTCAAGCATGCAGGTGGCATTCAACGCCCGCTATCTGGCCGATGCGTTGAGACAGATCGAAGCAGCCCAGGCTGAGATCGAGTTGAGCGGGCCCATCAGCGCCTGCCGCATACGTGGCTACCAGCAGGAGAATTTTTATGTAGTAATGCTCCCGTTGAGGCTGCAGGGCTAATCCGGTGATCATTAGTTCTCTCCAACTGCGTGACTACCGCAGCTACGAAAAACTGGCCGTGGAGTGGCCGCAGGGTGTCGTCGTGCTTGTCGGTCGTAACGGTGCCGGCAAAACGAACGTGCTGGAGGCCATGGTGCTGGCGTGCACGGGGCACGGTCTCGGGTCCTTCCGCGACCAGGACGCCGTGCGGCACGGGGCCGGGGGCTACACCGTGGCGGTCGCGGGCGCTGCCAGCAGCGTCCCGTTTAATCTACGCCGCAGCTTCCAGCTGCCGGACGTCCGCGCCCTCGCGGCGGAAGGGCCGTTTTCGCCGCCAGCAAATCCTGCCCCGGTAGTGACCTTCAGCCCTGAGGATGTCTACATCGTCAAAGGGGGACCGGGCGCCCGGAGGCGTTATCTCGACGAGCTGGCCATAACCGCCGTTACTGGTTACCGGCGGGCCTGGCTCGATTACCACCGGGCCGTGCGGCAAAGAAACGAACTGTTGCGGGCGGTGAGAAAACGGCTTTCCCCGCTCGCCGATCTCGAACCGTGGGAGATGCAACTGGCCGTGCAGGCTGCACGCGTGCACAGCGGCCGGTTGCGAGTGCAGAACGCTTTGGCAGGGCTCGTTAGCGAGGCATACGAGCGGCTGGCAGGGGTGGGCCGTAGCCTGCAAGTCACGTACCGGCCGGACATCGTGCGGTGGGTAGACGCCGGCGCCGATCTGTCGCTTTCCGCGGCACCAGATCATCGGCAGGAGCACCTCGTCGAGGCATACCGACGCGCCTACGAGTCCACGAGAAGCCGTGATATCCAGCTTGGTGTGACGGCGGTCGGTCCGCATCGCGACGACCTTGAGATTTCCATAGACGGCCTGCCCGCCAGGACGCACGCGTCCCAGGGCCAGCAACGCACAGCCGCCCTCGCCCTCCGCATGGCCCAAAGCATGTTGGTGGAAGACGCGACACGCGAGCAACCGGTCATCTGCCTGGACGATGTCTACTCCGAACTGGACGACGAGCGTCGTCATCTGGTCACCGAGTTTTTGATGGGATACAGCCAGGTATTTGTCACGGCGGCCTCGCGGGAAGGGTTGCCGTCTTCTGGCTCGAAGCCGTTATACTATTACGTGGTCGAGGATGGTCTGGTACGGCCATTGACGATCTGACAAAACTCCGACACCCGTCCCACACCTGCCGCGCGGTACCAAAACCACAAAATCAAGGGAACACTGACCGCGACGGTTTATTGCCAGTACTCCCGACACATGGGGGAATGTGTTGATGCCCGGAAAGGAACCACCGGGGGCAGGTGCTCCCAAAGATAACTCGTATGGTGCTGAGGCCATCCAGGTTCTGGAGGGCATGGAGGCGGTAAGACGCCTCCCCGGCATGTACATAGGCTCTACCAGCACCCGTGGCCTTCACCACCTGGTCTACGAAGTGGTCGACAACAGCGTGGACGAGGCGATGGCCGGCTATTGCAACCGGATCGAAGTGGCTTTGCTTCGCGACGGCAGCGTCGAGGTGAAAGACAATGGCCGCGGGATCCCGGTGGACATTCACCCCGGCACTGGCAAGCCCGCTCTCGAGGTCGCACTTACCATGCTCCACGCCGGGGGCAAGTTCGGCACCGGTGGCTACAAAGTTTCCGGCGGCCTCCACGGGGTCGGGGTCTCGGTAGTGAACGCCCTGTCCGACTTCATGGAGGTGACCGTGAGGCGGGACGGTGGTGTGTTCCGCCAGCAGTACAGACGTGGTCAGGTTCTCACCCCGGTGGAGCGCATCGGCGATGCCGACGACACCGGTACCACTGTGCGTTTCCATCCCGACCCAGAGATTTTCCCGGACACGGAGTTCCATTTCGAGACCATCGAGCAGCGTCTGCGGGACCTGGCTTTTTTGAACGCGAATGTGCTGTTTGTGCTCCGCGACGACCGGACTGGGCAGGAGGTGTCCTTCCATTACGAAGGGGGCATCGTTTCGTTCGTAGAGCACTTGAACCGCAGCCGTGATCCGCTTTTCTCGCCGCCCATTTATATCCGTGGGCGGGACCGCGACATCGAAGTCCATGTTGCTTTACAGTGGACGGACGCCACGTACGAAAACATACATTCTTTTGCCAACACGATCCGCACGGTCGATGGCGGGACCCACGAGGAGGGACTGAAGCGGGCACTGACACGTGTTGTAAACGATTACGCCCGTAAAATCGGTGCCCTCAAGGACAATGAAACCAACCTGGCCGGCGAGGACATTCGCGAAGGGCTGACGGCCGTTCTCAGCGTCTTTCTCCCCAGTCCCGAGTTTGAGGGGCAGACAAAAGCCAAACTTGGCACTGCGGACGCGGTCGGCGTGGTCGCCGGGATTGTCGGCGAAGGGCTGGAGCGGTTCCTGGAAGAGAACCCGTCGACCGCGCGCAGCATCGTCGACAAATGCATTGTGGCCATGCGGGCACGGGAAGCGGCCAAAAAGGCCAGGGAACTCACCCGCCGCAAGGGTGCCCTCGAGATCACCTCGCTGCCGGGGAAGCTCACCGACTGCATCACCAAAGATCCGGCCGAAGCGGAGCTTTTCCTGGTGGAGGGTGATTCCGCCGGCGGTTCGGCCAAGCAGGGGCGTGACCGGCGGACGCAGGCGGTCCTCCCACTGCGAGGCAAGATTCTGAACGTGGAAAAGGCCCACATGGACAAGATTTTGAACCACGAAGAGATCCGGGCGATCATCACTGCGGTGGGCACCGGCATTGGCGACGAATTCGACATCTCAAAGGCCAGGTATCATCGCATCATCATCATGGCCGATGCCGACGTTGACGGTCACCACATCCGTACGCTGCTTCTCACGCTGTTCTACCGCCACATGCCCGCCTTGGTGGAAAAAGGGTTCATATACATTGCCCAGCCCCCGCTGTATCTGGTGAAGAAGGGGAAGCAAGAACATTACCTGTACAGCGATGCGGAACTGGAACGGACCCTGGCGAAACTCGGAAAACAGGGCGTGACGGTGCAGAGGTTCAAGGGTCTTGGTGAGATGGACGCCGAGCAGCTGTGGGAAACCACTATGAACCCGGAAACCCGCACCCTTCTGCAGGTGAGTGTGGAAGATGCCATGGCAGCGGACGAGCTGGTGAGCATCCTCATGGGCGAAAAGGTGGAGCCCAGACGGGAATTTATCCAGCAGCATGCCCGCGAAGTCCGCTTCCTGGACACGATCGGCTGAGCGAGGGCCGGCCCGAAAGGGGTAAATGGATTTGCCCGGAAAAATCATCAACATTCCTGTCGAACAGGAGATCCAGCATTCATACATCGACTATTCGATGAGCGTCATCGTCAGCCGTGCCCTGCCAGACGTACGCGACGGGCTGAAGCCGGTGCACCGCCGGATCCTGTATGCCATGTACGACCAGGGCATGTTGCCTGACCGGCCATACAAGAAATCGGCCGCCGTGGTGGGCGAAGTACTGAAATCTTACCACCCGCACGGCGAGGCGGCCGTGTACGACGCCGTGGTGAGGCTGGCACAGGATTTTTCCACGCGCTACCCGCTCGTGGACGGCCACGGCAATTTCGGTTCCGTGGACGGAGACCCTGCGGCGGCCATGCGGTACACCGAGGTGCGGCTGACGGCCTTGGCCATGCAGCTTTTGCAGGACATCGAAAAAGACACGGTAGATTTCCAACCCAACTTTGACGAAAGCACTCAGGAACCGGTTGTGCTGCCAAGCCGTTTCCCCAACCTGTTGGTGAACGGGTCGTCCGGCATCGCCGTCGGCATGGCCACCAACATCCCACCGCACAACCTGTCGGAAGTGGTCGCGGCGGCCATCCACCTGATCGACCACCCGGACGCAACGGTGGCCGATCTCATGAACCTTGTGCCCGGCCCGGATTTTCCCACCGGAGGCGTCATCATGGGCCGTGACGGCATCCGGTCCATGTACGAGACCGGCAGGGGCGCCTTGCAGGTACGTGCCCAGGCCCGCATCGAGGTAGAAAGTCACAAATCCCGCATCGTGATCACCGAGTTGCCTTATCAGGTCAACAAGGCTAAGCTCATCGAACATATCGCTGAACTGGTGAGGGAGAAAAAGCTCGAGGGCATAAGCGATTTACGGGACGAGACCGACCGCAGCGCTGGTCTGCGAGTAGTGATCGAGCTTAGGCGTGATGCGAACCCGCGCATTGTGCTGAACCGGCTTTTCAAGCACACGGACATGCAGGTGACGTTTGGCGCCATCATGTTGGCGCTCGTCGACGGCGAGCCCAGGGTGCTCAACCTGCGGGACCTGATTTTTTACTATCTCCAACACCAGAAAACGGTTGTCACGCGGCGCACAAAGTTCGAACTCGCGCAGGCCGAAGAGCGGGCGCACATACTTGCCGGACTGCAGGTCGCCTTGGACCACCTCGACGCAGTGATCGCCCTTATCCGGGCGGCGCAAGACACGGACGCTGCCCGGCACGGGTTGATGAGCCGGTTTGGTCTTACCGAAAAGCAGGCCACGGCCATTCTTGACATGCGGCTGCAGCGGCTGGTGGCTCTCGAGCGGGCAAAAATCGCGGGAGAATACGCTGCCTTGCTCAAAGACATCGAATACCACCGTGCGGTTCTGGCAGACGAGGCGATGGTGTGGGCGATCATCAAGCGCGAGCTGCGTGCGGTGGCGGACCGTTTCGGCGATCAGCGGCGTACCGTCATCACGGACGAAATGACGGAATTCGTTGCGGAGGACCTTATTCCGGTCCAGGACGTCGTCGTGACGCTCACCCACGAGGGCTACATCAAACGCTTGCCGGTGGCCACATACAGGGCGCAAAACCGTGGCGGCCGTGGGGTCACGGGCATGGCCACACGCGAGGAAGACTACATCGTCGACGTCTATTTTGCCACCACGCATGACTTCATGTTCATGTTTACCAACCAGGGACGTGTGATCCGCCGCAAAGTGCACGAGATACCGGAAGCGGGCCGCACGGGGCGGGGCACCCACTTGGCCAACATCATTGCCCTGCGGGACGGCGAGAGGGTCACCGCCGTGCTGGTGGTGCCGGTCGAAAGTTCCGGCTACCTTTTCATGGCCACCCAGCGCGGCACGGTGAAACGGACGCCGGTGAGCGAATTTGACACTCCCCTCCGCAACGGAATTGTGGGCATCACGCTGGAGGATGGCGAAGAGCTGGTGGCTGCCCGGTTGACCTCCGGACAGGACGATATCATACTGCTCACCCACCAGGGTCAGGCCATCCGGTTCCTGGAAACAGACGTCCGCCCGGTTGGCCGCTCCGCCCATGGCGTACGCGGGATTGCCCTGTCCGAAGGGGACGAAGTGGTCGCCATGGATGTGCTGGCTCCAGGCTCACAGGTATTGATCGTCACCGAAGGCGGTCTTGGCAAACGCGTGCCTGCCGATGATTTCCGCCGGCAGGGCCGCGGTGGTCAGGGTATCCGCGCCATCAAGCTTACGGAACAAAGCGGACCAGTGGCTGCTGCCCGGGTGGTATTTCCGCAGCACGAAATCCTGGTCGCCACTATCAACGGGCTTGTCATCCGCACGCCGGTGGCCGGCATTGCCGAATACAGCCGGTACGCAAGCGGCGTGACCGTCGTGCGGCTTGAGCCGGGCGACCGCGTGGCCGGCATCGCCAGGCTTCCGAATCGTGGCGAAGACGACGCCGGCAAGATGGGCAAATAGATGGTTGCGGTTGGGGACCACAGTAGTACAATCGGTGCGGAAATCTGACTAGGGGCTACATACCTGCGAATGGAGGGCAAGCGTATGGCAACGGAAGAGTCGGTACAGAGCACCTGGTTGGTCAAAAAGGGCTTGGCGGAGATGCTCAAGGGTGGCGTCATCATGGACGTGACCACGCCCGAGCAGGCACGTATTGCGGAAGAGGCTGGGGCAGTAGCGGTCATGGCTCTTGAACGGGTACCGGCCGACATCCGGGCGGCCGGCGGAGTGGCCCGCATGGCTGATCCGGCCATCATCCAGGCCATCATGGATGCCGTCACCATTCCGGTCATGGCCAAGTGCCGTATCGGCCATTTTGCCGAGGCACAGATCCTCGATGCTATGGGCATCGACTACATCGACGAGAGCGAGGTCCTGACGCCGGCGGACGAGGAGCATCACGTGAACAAGCACTTGTTCCGCGTACCATTCGTATGCGGGGCGCGGAACCTCGGGGAAGCCCTGCGGCGGATTGCAGAAGGTGCTGCCATGATCCGCACCAAGGGCGAACCCGGCACTGGCAACGTGGTCGAGGCCGTGCGGCATATGCGGATCATGATGGACGAAATCCGCAAGCTACAGAACATGCCTGAAGAAGAACTGATGACGGAGGCCAAAAACCTCGGTGCTCCTTACGAGCTCGTGAAGGAGGTCGCCCGGCTAGGGCGGCTGCCGGTAGTGAACTTCGCGGCTGGTGGCATCGCCACCCCCGCAGACGCCGCCTTGATGATGCAGCTCGGGGCGGACGGCATTTTCGTCGGCTCGGGCATCTTCAAGTCCAAGGACCCGGCGAAGCGGGCACGGGCCATCGTGCAAGCGACCACACACTATAACGATCCCGCCCTGCTGGCAGAGGTCTCCAAGGGGCTCGGTGAGGCGATGGCGGGTATCGACATCAAGACGCTGCCCGAGGAGCAGCTCATGCAGCGGCGCGGCTGGTAGCCGGCGCAGGCAGATATCCCGGTGTGTCCAGAGGGCGCTTCCAGGCTAGCGCCCTTTTTCGTATCATGTCCCTGTATAGGAACCTTCCGCACGGCGAATCCACAGTCAGCGAGGTGTGAATCGAAAAGTGGGACTCAAGATCGGGGTTCTCGCTCTGCAAGGCGATTTCCGCGAGCACGCTTGGGCGGTGGAAAAACTCGGTGCCCAGGCCATCCAGGTCCGGCGGCCAGCCCAGCTGGAAGATCTGGATGGACTCATCATTCCGGGGGGAGAAAGCACCACGATTGGAAAGTTGATGGCTCAGTACGGCTTTATCGAGGCGATTCCGGCACAATATAAACGGGGAATGGCCATATATGGCACCTGTGCCGGAGCGATCCTCCTGGCAAAAGACATCAAGGAGTCGGACCAGCCGCGTCTCGGTCTCATGGACATGTCCATCCGCCGGAACGCCTATGGCCGGCAACGGGAATCCTTCGAGGTTACGCTCGACATCCCGGCCATCGGCGAACCGGGCTTCCCGGCGGTCTTCATCCGGGCACCTTATATCGAGGAGCTTTATGGAACCGCCCGGCCGCTGGCCACTTACCGCGGGCATGTTGTGATGGCCCAGCAGGACCGCCTTTTGGCCTCTTCCTTCCACCCGGAACTGACTGAAGATACGCGGGTACACGCTTACTTTCTCGCCCTGGCGGCATCCAGGGGAGGTTGATGGGCATGCTGGACCTGAGGTTCGTACGCGAGCGCCCGGACGTCGTGGCGAGGGCATTGGCGCTCAAACACGTGGAGGCCGACCTTCCGCGCCTTCTTGCACTCGACGCGAAGCGGCGTGAGGTACTGGCGGCGGTAGAGGAGCGGAAAGCGGAACGCAACCGTGCTTCGGAACGCGTATCGGTGCTCCGCCGGGAAATCGCCTCGCTGGAAAAGGCGCTGGCGGAAGCGACCGGAACCGCCGCTTTCGCGGCCAGGGAAAGGATACAAGCGTGCGAAGACGAAATCGCCGGCCTGATCAGCACGACCAGGTCCCTCGGGTCCACCATAGACGAGCAAGAGTCGCTTCTTCGTGAAATAGATGCCGAGCTTGCGTCTTTGCTACTTACTCTTCCCAACGTGCCCCATGCGTCGGTGCCGGAAGGGGCAGATGAAAACGACAACGTGGTGGTCCGCAGCTGGGGAACCCCACCGTCCTTCGATTTCCAGCCCAAGGCCCACTGGGATCTCGGGCCCGCCCTCGACATTCTCGACTTTGAGCGGGCCAGTAAGATCGCTGGCTCGCGGTTTGTGGTAAACAAAGGGGCCGGCGCCCTGCTGGAGCGGGCCCTGATCAACTTCATGTTGGACCTCCACACGCGGCGGCACGGCTACCGCGAGATATTCCCTCCTTTCATGGTGAACTCCGCGACGATGACCGGCACAGGCCAGCTGCCGAAATTCAAGGACGACATGTTCCACGTGGAAAACACCGACTATTGGCTCATTCCCACGGCGGAAGTCCCCGTCACCAACCTTTACCGGGACGAGATTCTTGCCCCTGGTAGCCTGCCGGTGTACCACTGTGCCTACAGTGCCTGTTTCCGGGCCGAATCCGGCGCCGCCGGCAAGGATACGCGCGGGATGATCCGCGTGCACCAGTTCAACAAAGTGGAACTGGTGAAGTTCGTGCCACCCGAGACCTCCTACGACGAACTGGAAAGTCTCGTCCATGACGCCGAAGAGGTGCTGCAACTTCTCAACCTGCCGTACCGGGTCGTGCTTCTGTGCACAGGTGACATGTCTTTTGCGTCGGCCAAGACATACGATCTGGAGGTCTGGCTCCCGGGGCAGAACCGGTATCGCGAGATCTCGTCCTGCAGCAATTTTGAAGATTTCCAGGCCCGCCGCGCGAACATCCGCTTCCGCCGCGAGCCGAAAAGCAAACCCGAATTTGTGCATACGCTGAACGGTTCCGGCTTGGCGGTCGGGCGGACGGCCGCTGCGATCATCGAGAATTATCAGCAGGCCGATGGTTCCGTGGTGGTGCCGGAAGTGCTCCGTCCGTACATGGGCGGGATGGCGTACATCACGCCGGGGGCTTGACCGGGGCGCCGAATCCCGGTTCCGGACGGCCAACCATTCGGCACGGTGGAGATGACATAGACATGGACGCGGGTAACCCCCAGGAAAGCTTACAGGAGCGCTGGTCACAGGTGAGAGCCAGCTCTGGTGACGCGACACTGGCGTCTGATCTGGAGCTTTTGCGGCGGTGGGCAAACGAGATCCCGTATTACCGGTTTCTCGGTATGACAGTGGAGTCCGTGGTCCCCGGCCGCGTGCAAATCAGCGTGCCCGTCAAGGATGAAATCACCAACGGTATTGGGCTCGCCCACGGTGGGGTCACCGCTGCCCTGATCGACAGTGTTGTGGGTATCGCTGCCATCAGCCTTTTGCGCGGGCAGGAACGCACAGTGACGTTGGAGCTCAAGATAAACTACCTGGCTCCGGCACCGCGCGGCACAGTGCTGACGGCGACGGGAGAGATTATCCACCGCGGGCGTACGACCGCCGTGGGCCAAGCACAGGTACATGCAAGCGACGGCAAGCTCGTGGCCGTCGGGCTCGTCACGTATGCCATTTTGTAAGTCGAAGCTCATTGGCACGGCATGCAGATCGAGCATTATCGTGCCAGTGTCGCAGGATGCCGCACATGCTATAATTTAAAAACCGCATACACAACAGCTTGGCCGGCGACCAGCCGCAACCGGTGCTGTGCTGGAAAGCATTTTTGATCGGCCCAGAACATGGAGAGGTGGTCGAGCGGTTTATGGCAGCGGTCTTGAAAACCGCCGAGGGTCTCCAAGCCCTCCGTGGGTTCGAATCCCACCCTCTCCGCAAACCGTTTTACGAGACGTGGTTTCTTTGCTATGATGTTTAGGCAATATGCCGGTGAGGAGAGGTACCCAAGCAGGCTGAAGGGGACGGTTTGCTAAACCGTTAGTAGGGGATAAACCCCTAGCGAGGGTTCGAATCCCTCCCTCTCCGCTGCGTGCGCCCGTAGCTCAGTGGATAGAGTAACGGACTACGAATCCGGGGGCCGCAGGTTCGAATCCTGCCGGGCGCGCACGTTTTTTATGTGATCTTTGGCAGTGATTTGGTTTTCGAACGACCAGGCGCCCGTAGCTCAGGAGGACAGAGCGAGGGTTTCCTAAACCCTGCGTCGGGGGTTCGAGTCCCTCCGGGCGCGCTGCCGGAGGACCGCCGGGCGGGTGCGCGGCGGTCTTCTTCTCGCTGCGGGCAGACACCGGCGTCCAGCCATGGGAAAAATGGCACTGGAAACTAAATCCCAGGACGAATATTTCATGCGCGAGGCTCTCGCGGAAGCCAGGCAGGCGGCCATGGCCGGCGAGGTGCCCGTGGGGGCGGTGGTTGTACGGCAGGGGCAGATCATTGGCCGCGGGCACAACTGCCGCGAAAAGGCTGGCGACCCGACTGCCCATGCCGAAATCGTTGCCCTGAGAGAGGCCGGACAGCGGCTCGGGGGGTGGCGGTTGCAGGATTGCACCCTCTACGTTACCATGGAGCCCTGTCCGATGTGTGCGGGGGCCATCGTGATGGCGAGGGTGCCGCGGGTGGTCTTCGGGGCGGCGGACCCGAAGTTTGGTGCGGTCGGTTCTACCGTCGACCTTTTGCGATGGAACCCATGGCATCACGATGTGGCAGTGTCCAGTGGGGTGCTGGCCGAAGAATCGCAAAGACTTTTACAGGAGTTTTTCGAGCGCCGGCGTGACGGCAAGGATTTACACTAGGACTGGGGCTGTATCTCCGCAGCGTCAAGGGGGCGCCTGACCAGAAACAATTTCGGAAATTATGGAGAGGTGCCTGAGCGGTTGAAGGGGCCCGCCTCGAAAGCGGGTAGGGGCCTGCCGGCTCCTCGTGGGTTCGAATCCCACCCTCTCCGCACTGACAAACCGGATTCGTGCGACTTGGGGTGTCAGGCCACAAGCGGCGGGTCACACATTATGAACCATGGAGAGATGCGGGAGTGGTTGATCCGGCACGCCTGGAGAGCGTGTAGGCGAGAAATCGCCTCGTGGGTTCGAATCCCACTCTCTCCGCAGGAATTTGGCCGTGCTAGGCGGGGAGTTAGCGGTGCCCTGAACCCGCAAACCGCTATAGCGGGGCGGAACCCCGGTTCGAGGCACGATCCTCTTGGCATCCGGCTGCCGCCCGCAGCGTTGAAGGCCAGGTCCTGCGCAATGCGAATCTGCGAACCCCGCCAGGCCCGGGAGGGAGCAACGGTAAGTAGACCCTCGCATGTGCCGCAGGTCCACCTGGCCGGAGCCAGCGACGGAGAGTACGTCCTGGGAGGACGCGTCGACAACCGGTGCACGGCCAATCTTTTGAAACCCCGCAGGAATGACCTGCGGGGTTTTGTTTAACGTTGGCGAACATATCCCGGGGGCAGGGGGGAAGACATGGGCTACCAGGCGTCATACCGGCGCTACCGCCCGCAGGACTTCGACCAGCTGGTGGGGCAAAAGCACGTCGTGACCACTTTGCAGAACTCGCTGCTGGCGGGGCAGGTTGCTCACGCCTATCTTTTCACCGGGCCGCGCGGGACCGGCAAAACATCGGTTGCACGCATATTGGCCAAGGCTATTAACTGCGAACGTGCCCCCACCGCCAACCCGTGCAACCAGTGTGAATCGTGCTTGGCTATCAACAATGGCACCTCGCTCGACGTGATAGAAATCGATGCGGCCTCCAATCGTGGCATCGACGATATCCGGGATCTGCGGGAAAAAGTGAGCTTGGCCCCGGCCGGGAACCGCAAAAAGATTTATATCATCGACGAAGTGCACATGCTGACGGCCGAGGCCTTTAATGCCCTCCTGAAAACTCTTGAAGAACCACCGGCCCATGTGATTTTTATCCTGGCCACCACGGAACCGCAAAAGGTGCCTCTTACGATCGCGTCGCGGTGCCAGCGGTTCGATTTTCACCGCCTGGATGTGTCCGAGATTACGCCGCGTTTGATGGCGGTGGCCCAAGCGGCCGATTGCCGGCTGACCCCAGACGCCGCTGCCCTTATCGCCCAACGGGCGGATGGCGCGTTGCGGGACGCCCTCAGCCTCTTGGACCAGTGCCTGGTGTTTGGTGGTCACGAAGTCACCGCCGATGTTTTGCAGAAGGTGCTCGGCAGCCTTCGACGCGAGGAAATGGAACAGGCTGGGGCGGCCATGTTGCAAGGCGACGTGAAGGGACTTTTGCAGTGGCTGCAGGGGCTATTTGACGCTGGCCGTGACCCGGCCCAGGTGGCACAAGACATGAGCGAGTATTTCCGCACCATGTTGTGGGCCAAAGCGGTCGGCGAACGTTCGCCCCTGCCGGGGTGGACCGAGTCTGACTGGAAAGACGTTTGCCAAAAAGCACGGTCATGGCCCCTGCCTAGGCTCGCGGACAACTTTCGCACACTGGTAACCTTGGGGAGCGAAATCAGGCGGGCCATCCAGCCCCGGTTTGTCCTTGAAAGCACTCTCGTGCATATGTGCGTCGATGCCTTGGGGGAGGACAGGGTTGCACTGTCCGACAAGGCGGTCGCCCCTGAAACCCAGCAAGCACCAGCCTCGCCGAGTGTGGTCAGGGTCCAGGCCACCGGGAACGACGGGGTGGGTACGGCGGCTATTCCGCCCGTGCCAGCAGCTACGCTCGCTGCCGGCAAAACAACCGATATCTCGCCGCGGCCGGAAAACACTGGGAGCACCATTGGTCTTCAGACAGTCAGGGCAAAATGGCCGCTTGTGTTGGAGGCTCTACGCCGCAACATGCCGCTCAGAGCCATGGTAGTGGAAGGCCAGGTGGTAGAGGTCAGCGATCATTCGCTCACCCTCGCCTACCGACGGCACTACCGGTTACACAAGGAGACGGTGGAGAAAACTGAAAACAAGCGGAAAATCGAAGAAGTGATGGCTTCTGTGCTCGGCCTGCCGTTGGAGCTCATAGTGACGTACAGGGACGAGCCCGGCCGTGAAGCCTCCGACCCGCCCAGGGCCGAAGCTGTCCTGGAACCACTCACGCCAGCGGGTGGCCTCGAGCCTGGTCCACCCGCGGCGGGTGCCCCCGCAGAACAGCCCAAGGCCGCCAACAAAAGCCGGCGAGCCCGCAGTAGGCCGAACGGGAATCACGCCAGTATTGGTAGCCAGCCACCCGACCCGCTCGAAAAACTGGCGGAGGAGCTGTTCGATGGCCGCGTGGTTGCGCTGTTGGAGTCAGAAAATGCGGCCGAACCAGAAGGCCGACGCCGTGTGTCTGACGAAACCTTAGAGCCGTGAATCGACTTGGGGGGAGTTCGCATGCCAATGCCCAGCCCAGACCGCATGATGAAACAGATTCAAAAAATGCAACAAGAGCTGGCCAAAATGGAAGAGGAGTTGGCAACCCGCACGGTGGAGGCTTCCTCGGGCGGAGGGGCCGTGAAGGCGGTGGCCAACGGCAAGCAGGAAATCGTGTCGGTTACCATCGATCCGACCGCCGTCGATCCTGCAGACGTGGAGATCTTGCAGGACATGGTGGTAGCGGCCGTCAACGACGCGCTTGGCAAGGCGCGCGCCATGGCCGAGCAGGAGATCGCCCGGATCACGGGAGGGTTGAACCTACCGGGGTTGTTGCCCGGAATGTGACATGGCATATCCATCGCCGATTGCCAACCTGATCGCCCAGTTCGGGCGTCTGCCTGGCATTGGACCAAAGACGGCCCAGCGGCTAGCTTTTCACCTGCTCGAGAGCCCCCCGTCCGAAGCCCAGGCCCTGGCAGAAGCCATTCTCACTGCCCGGCAAAAGGTACGGTTTTGCTCGGAATGCCAAAACCTTACCGACCAGGACCCGTGCGCCGTATGCAGTGATCCCCGCCGCGACCACGGGCTTGTGTGTGTCGTGGAGTCACCACGCGACGTAGCCGCCATGGAGAAGATCCACGACTATCGTGGCACCTACCACGTTTTACACGGGGTGATCTCCCCGCTGGACGGTGTGGGGCCCGACGACCTCCGCATCGGGGCCCTGGTGGAACGGGTCCGCAAGGGGCACATACGCGAAGTGATCCTGGCAACCAACCCTGACGTCGAGGGTGAAGCGACTGCCCTTTACATTCAGCGGCTTTTGCAACCGCTTGGGGTCAGGGTGACGCGGATCGCCCGCGGCATTCCGGCTGGCGGCGATCTCGACTATGTGGACGAAGTGACCTTGGTGCGCGCCCTGGAAGGTCGCCGGGAAATGGGTGAAAACGCGCCCAATCGATCCACGCCCACCGGTAATGCATAAATTGGCATTTGCTGGGTACCTTCTTCTGAAGAGGAATGAAAGCGCATTCCCTTCAGGAGGAAGAAAGAATGGCACTCGGATCCTGGCGGGCATGGTTACACGAATTCTGGAATGACGACCAGAACCAATTCGATCAGCCGCTCAGTTACGTCGAAGCCGTAGAACGTGCTCGCCGCGAATGGGCGGCCGCCCGGGCGTATTTTGAGACCGTCTCAGAGCCGGAACTGGTTGATCACGCGATTCACCTGATGGACGCCGCGGAGCGGAAATTTGTCTACCTGTTGCGGGCGGCGCGGGAAGCCGGCGTGGTGGCGGGACCGACTAGGCAGGCTGGCAGCAGCACGACGAGGGACATAAGGTGCGCCTTCCGGGCATAACTAACGACCTGGGAGGTGGGCCGGTATGGACCCGAGCGTACTTCTGGCACTCGTTTTTGTTGCGATTCTCGTTTATGCACTGTATGCACTCTTCTACACACCGGCCAAAATCGTCGGGGCAATCTTATGGCGTGGCGTCACCGGCAGCGTAGCGATCTGGATTTTTAACCTCGTTGCCGGCGTCTGGGGATGGCACCTGGCACTTAACCCGGTCAGCGCCTTGGTAGTCGGTTACCTGGGTATTCCGGGTGCCGCGGCGTTGGCTTGGCTCCAGCACGCGATCGGGACCCTGTGACAGCACCCTTTCGCGGTCCGGCCCTCGTCCGCAAGCCGGTCAACGGTTCCTTGACGCCTTTTAAAAAGCCGTGCTAGGCTGGAACGGACTCGAGAGGAGGGTCGGCCGTGGGCCCGGTGCGCGTGCGTTTTGCTCCCAGCCCGACTGGGGAGCTACATGTAGGGGGTGCCCGTACCGCCCTGTTCAACTGGCTGTTTGCCAGGCGGTTTGGTGGGCAGTTCATTTTGCGTATTGAAGATACGGATCAAACCCGTTCCCGTGAGGACCTTATGACCCCCATCATGGATGGCCTGCGTTGGCTGGGACTGCAGTGGGACGAGGGGCCGGACATCGGTGGTCCGGTAGGACCATACCTGCAATCACGCCGGCTGGATCTTTACCGTACGTACTTGCGGCAGCTCATTTCGGCCGGCAAGGCATACTACTGCTACTGCACACCGGACGAGCTGGCCGAGCAACGTGCCAACGCCCGGGCCGCCGGGCAGCCGTATCGGTACGACCGCCGCTGCCTGTATCTGACCCCGGAAGAGCAAAAGCACAGGCTCGACGAGGGGCGTACCCCGGTCGTGCGTTTGTTCGTGCCGGACGAGGGTACGGTAACCGTCCACGATCTCATCCGCGGCGATGTGAGCTTTGAAAAAGGCCTTCTCGACGATTTCATTCTCGTCAAATCGGATGGCATGCCCACCTACAATTTTGCCTGCGTGGTGGACGACCATTTGATGGGGATCACCCACGTCATCCGTGCGGAAGAGCACCTGTCGAACACACCCAAGCAGATGCTTCTTTACGAGGCATTCGGATGGGAAATGCCGGCGTTCGCTCATGTTCCCATGATCCTGGCCCCCGACCGTACAAAGCTTTCCAAGCGCCACGGGGCGAAAGGGGTCGGTGAATATCGCCAAGAGGGCATTCTGGCGCCCGCATTGGCCAATTACCTGGCCCTTTTGGGCTGGTCGTACGACCTGTCCCAGGAGTTTTTTACTCTGGCACAGGCGGCCGAGCGTTTTGATATCACCGACGTGAACAAGACTGCGGCCATCTACAACAACGACAAACTGGAATGGATGAACGCGGCTTACATACGTACCATACCCCTCGAGGAGCTCGCCGAACTGGCTTTGCCATTTTTCCGCGACGCGGGGCTTGTGCCTCCGGAGCCCTCGGAGGCCGAGATGGCGTACTTCCGCAATGTGCTCGGTCTCATGCGGGAACGTTTCCGTACCCTGCGTGAGGCAGTCGAAACCACAGGTTATTTCTTTGTAGACGAAATAACTGTGCAGCCGGATGCGGAAGCCCGTTTAAAAAAGGATCCGGGCACACCAGAGCTTTTGAAACAGGTATCCACCTTGCTGAGCGCCCTTCCCGACTGGGATTCTGGCTCGATTGAGCAGGCCTGCCGCGGGCTCATCGCGCAGCTGAACATCAAAAGCGGTGACCTGATCCATCCGCTGCGGGCCGCCGTGACGGGGCGGACGGTCGGAGCGGGGTTATTCGAGACGATGGCCGTGATGGGCCGCAACCGCACTTTGGCTCATATTGACCAAATGCTGCGTGTGCTTGCCCCGCAATAGGTGGCACGCAGAGCCGTTTGTGCGCTCGGGCATGTTGAGCCGCTCATGTACGGGCGCTATAATGACGAACGCAGAGCCTTTTGACGGCCATTTCAATACAACCGCAGATCGATGGGGGATTGTGTAACGGCAGCACTGCAGACTCTGGATCTGCCTGTGGAGGTTCGAATCCTCCTCCCCCAGCAAAGACCTTCCACGGTTGGCCCAATAGTCTAGAGGCCTAGGACGCCGCCCTCTCAAGGCGGTAGCACGGGTTCGAATCCCGTTTGGGCCACACTATAAGCCTCGTCCTCATGTACGAGGCTTTTGTTTTTTAAAAATACGTTTCGTCCCGCCGCATGGGCGTCACAATCGATAAATATTAGTTTAGTACCAGGAAGTCAAGGAGGGATCGAACCCTTTGGCGGCTCGACAAGAGGACTGGCTTGCGGTCGTAAAAGAATGGGCGGATTCGGCTCGCAGCGTTGCCGGGGTCAGATTCCTCACCATGGGCCCGGTTACTTATGTTTTGGTGGCTTTGGGCGAAAAGCCCACCGGCGGATACGCGGTCGCGATCCGAAAGGCTGTCCGCGTGACAGAACAATGTGCAAGAATATTCGTCGAGATACGCACACCAGGACCAGGTGATCTCGTCGCACAGGTGATCACTTACCCTTTTGATGTCGCGGCGGTCGACTCCGGGTATACCGAGTTCGAAATTGCTGCTAGTGGATTGAATGAGAAAAGTCTGTTGGGTGGCAGGCCCGGCGTAACTTTGACGTCTCCTTCAGTGGACGCCGCCATAAAAGGTCATGTCCGGGTGGCAGGTAAGGCGCGTGCCGACGAGCGTTCGCTGATCCTGCGTTTGGTTGACGAACGCGGACGGGTGGTGGCAGAGAAAACGGCCGTATTGCCTGAAACGACGGGCTGGATCGCGTTTGACGAGGTTTTGCTTGTTCCTGAACGCTGCCAAGGAAGCGGCTTTCTCTGGGTGTCCGGCGTTGATCCCGCGACCGGGAGTTTGTTGGACGCGGTCGTGGTTCCGATTAAATTTGATCCGTAACTGGCCGCATTTTCTTGCTTGACACCCCCTAATCCGGGCGCTAGCATATGAAATTGCCACGGCGAAACGCGGCCACAAAGCCTGGTCCTTGACAACTGAACAGTGCAGAAGAGGATGGTTTCAACTCGCAGCCGAGTAAGGTAAAAGAGCGAGTATCAGACGCTCGGTCAAGTAGGCAGAAGCCCTTTTTAAAGAAGGGTAGAGGTA
>CADDZV010000022.1 GCA_902812875.1 Clostridiales bacterium | reverse complement strand
GGTGGCGGACCTGCGCCAGGCGCGGTCGCGCCTGTCCGCGCTGGCGGCAGCGCTGGCAGGAAGGAAGTGACGCCTACGCGATTACTGATTCTCTCCGATATTCACGGCCGCCCAGAGGCCCTGGAGTCGGTGCTGCGGGCGGCCGGCGGGTGGGATGCCGCGGTCTTTTGCGGCGACCTGGTGTCTTACGGGCCACAACCTGGACCGGTGGTGGACTGGGTGCGGGATAATTGCCGCTGGGTGGTGGCTGGCAATCACGATCGCGCCCTGGCCCTCGGTGTCGATCCGCAGTGCAAGGATACGTGGCGGCCTTGGGCTCTGGCCACGCTGGCTTGGCACCGGTCGCTCTTGCACGAAGATCAGATCAGCTGGTTGCGGGATCTTCCGGCGGTGACGGAATTCGAATTCGGCGGTGCTCGCTTTGTGGCTGCGCACGCCTCACCCACGGGCGATCTGACGGGTTACCGGCCGCCGCATGAGATTTGTGCTTTGGTCCGAGGACTTAGCGGCGTGGATGTGGTACTCACCGGTCACACCCACGAGCAATGGGTGCGGAGGGCGGGGCCAGTGGCTTGTATCAACCCCGGGAGCGTGGGGTTGCCGCGCACCCTGCGCCGGGCGTGTGCGGCCGTGTGGGACGACGGGCGGGTGGAATCGATTCGTGCTCCCTTGGAGTGGGCTACGACGCGGCTGCAGCTGGCCGCCAGCCCCCTGCCGCCTGGGGTAGTGGATTTGGCAGACAGTTTGATGGCACACGTATGGCGCCACGGTACGTGCGGTGCGCCACGCCCAGACTCCTAAAACTGGACTGTGGCTGGAGAGAACAGGAGGAGGATAGACTTGGCGACTGACAGTTCTGGGAAGACCCCGGTGACGGGTGAATCACTGGCGCAGATGCGGCGGCGGTCCTTGCAATTTGTGGTGCTAATCGGCGTGGTGAGCCTGTTTGCGGACATGACGTACGAAGGCGCACGCAGTATCACCGGGCCGTTTCTCGCGATCCTTGGCGCCAGCGCCGCCACCGTAGGCGTGGTGGGAGGCCTGGGTGAGTTCATTGGCTATGCCTTTCGCCTGGTGTCGGGTTATCTGGCGGATCGCACCGGCCGTTACTGGCCCCTGACCATAGCCGGATACATCATCAACCTGCTGGCGGTGCCCGCCTTGGCCCTAGCGGGGCGGTGGCAGGTCGCCGCTTTGTTGATCATGGCGGAACGCTTTGGCAAAGCTGTGCGCAACCCGCCCCGGGACGTCATGCTGTCCCACGCCACGGCCAGTGTCGGCCGGGGCTGGGGGTTTGGGCTGCACGAAGCACTTGACCAGATCGGAGCCATTGTGGGGCCACTGGTCGTGGCAGGGGTCCTGTATTGGCGGCAGTCGTATACGCTTGGGTTTGCCGTGCTTTTGGTACCCGCTCTGCTGGCGCTGGCGGTGCTGGTTACGGCACGCTGGCTCTACCCGGTGCCGCGCGAGCTGGAGGATGCCGGGGGAGAGACTGGGCAAAAGACGGGAGCGGGTGCCGGTCTGGCTATTGGCGGCCGGCCTGCAGGTCGGCTACCAGCCCGGTTCTGGATTTATATGGCATTTGTGAGCCTGAGCGTGGCCGGCTATGCCCACTTCCAGCTGATCTCCTACCACTTCGAGCTTACCCGCACAGTCATGCCAGACGAGATCCCGGTGTTTTTCTCCATTGCCATGGGCGTGGATGCTCTAGTCGCCTTGTGGGCGGGGCGGCTTTTTGATCGCACCGGCATGAAGGCGCTGGCGGTGATCCCGCTTTTCAGCCTGCCTATTGCGCCGCTTGTGTTCTCCCGCGGCTTCGGGCTGGCCCTGGCCGGGGTGGTCCTCTGGGGAGCGGTCATGGGTGTGCAGGAAACCATCATGCGCGCTGCCATCGCTGACTTGGCACCCGCGGAAAGGCGCGGCCTGGCCTACGGGGTGTTCAATACGGCGTACGGTCTCGCGTGGTTTGCCGGCAGTGCGGTGATGGGCCTGCTCTACTCGGTTTCGTGGGGGTACCTGGTGGGATTCTCGGTCTTGCTCGAGCTGGCTGCGGTGCCGGTGCTTTTGCGGCTAGTGCGGTCGCCCGTGCTGACGTAGTTACTCATGTGGGCACGGCAGGCCCCGACGGTGCGCCATGTGGGCACGTACGGCCCGGATCACGCGCAATCTGGGCAGCTGCTGCCCAGTTTTTCGGCCGCGGGGCCGCCGCCGGCCTTCCGCACGAGGGCGTCCAGCCGCAGGCCAGAAGCCAGGTCCCCTGCTGTCACCGTCACCTGGCCGGTCTGGCCATTCCGGTCCAGACTGACCGCAGAAGCATCGGTCACCATCACGGTCGCGTGTACGTAATACGAACCCGTGTGGTCGGAAATGACATAGAAGCTCGCGAGACCCCCAGTGGTGTATGACGTGGCGGTGGTGCCGCCGCTGGTGGCTGACTCGTCGAACACCTTCAGGTACGACGATTCCGCGACCAGGTCTACTGGAAAGCCGTCCAGGGCGGTCAGACGGCGGCCGTTTCCGTCCAGTACCGTCACCGTGACTGGCACGCCCTGAACAATTGGGTCGGTGCCGTCCGAAATCGGTTTGTCGCCGCCGGTGCTGATGGCCAGGCGGGCAGGGCTGCCGGCCACATACACATCAACGTACAGCGGCCGCACGGCCATCGTGATCGAGGTGCGGCGGATGCGGTCATATACGCCCGCTTTCCCGTCGTGGTCCCGCAGCGTGAGCCGTTCGGCACCGGTGCCGGTGACCAGCAGCATCGCCCCTTGGTCGAGGGTAGCTCCCTTGGTGGAGACTACTTCCAGCTCCACGGTACCCCATTGCAGATCGTACCGGTTGGCATCGACCGTATTTCCGTAGCGGTCCGTTACCTGCACGGCGATCTGCGAAGGCTCAAACCGCCCGGCCTTGGTGGCGGCGAGGGTCAAGGGGTCACGGAGCTGCTGGCGGAAAGGCCTGGCACTGGTACGGCCGTCGGCAGGGATGGTAACCGGTTCTAAAGAAAGCCCCAATCTGGCCGGCGTGCTGGGACTTATGGCCAAGTCGCGCTCGGCTGGCAACAGGTCGCCGACCTCGGCGCGCAGGCGGAACGTGCCGGCTTTGGTAAGCGTCAGCGAAAGCGTTGCGACGCCGTGGTCCGACATGGTGGAGGCAGCGGCCACGGTCTTGCCGGTGTCATCGATTACGCTTACGCTGACGGGAAGTCGGCCACTGGCCGTAGCCGGAACGCCAGAGGGATCGGTAACGATCACCGTCACCAGGAGACTGTCACCGGCGGTGACGCGGTCAGCAGGCCGCCCAGTGGGTGGCAGGCACGTCGCGGAAGGCGGTCGTTGCGGCATGCCACGCCTGGGCTCCCGGTGTGTGGCTGGTGGCCCGCACGGCGACGGCGGCCATTTCCGCCCGCGTGATGCTGCGGGCTGGCCGGAAGGTGCCGTCGGGGTAACCAGTCACGATTCCGAGGTCTAGCAGGCGCGCCACGGGGGTGGCGTAGACGGTGCCGACGAGGTCAGGCGGGGTGACACCGGCCGGGACGGTGGCAACGGCACTGGCAGCGGTGCTCCCAGCGGCGATAGTCACCAAGAGGAAAAGGAACGCGTAGCGACGGAGCATGGGCCAACACCTCCTCAACTTCGTGGGACACGGGACCGGAGGGTGCATGCTGCAACCATCGATATGTGGATGCTCTTGCCAGGTTGCTTATTCCGGAGACCTGTCCCGCTAGAGGGCGTTGGCTCTTCATCTGCGTGACCGTCGCCGATTATATGGGTGACACTGAATCCGGGATTACCATTCCTTCCAATGCGGGCTTTCCCCGGTTCCAATACAAGGAGGTGGGACGGTGGCGGGGGTTGTATTTTCGGGCATTATCAATTTCTTCATCGCATGGACCGTGTTCTCGGTGTTTTTCAAAGGAGCCGGCGGGTTTTGGATCGCTCTGATCGGGACGGTTGGTGCGGTGGCGTTGGGCGTGAGTCAGGCCGGAGAAAAAATCCTGGTCGACGTGTTGCGGGCAAGGACGTTGAGGCCGGAAGAAGCTAGCCTGCTCACTTCCCCTCTGGAAGAGGTCTGCGGCGTTACACAAAGCCAAATCCCCAACCTGCTGATCGCGGATGACGAGTCGGTCAATGCCTTTGCCGTCGGCAGCAACATGGCGGTCGTGACCGCCGGCCTGCTGCAAGCGCCGCCGGAAATGATTGCCGGGGTGCTGGCGCACGAGATGGGCCATATCCGGCTTGGCCACTCGCGTCTGTTGGCGGCCCATTACATGGCGTCCTGGATGTCGTTCATCGCTACTTGGATCGTGTCATTTTTCACACGGCTCAGCCTAGCCCTCACACAATTGGAGGGCACTGCAGGTTTTGTGGCCTTGATCTTTGGCCTGGTGTTGTGGTTTTTCAACCTTGTATTCAGGGCATTGGCTTGGGTCGGCAGTTTAGCCTTCATGGCGGGCTCCCGCAGCCAGGAATTCGACGCCGACCGGTTTGCAGCTCAGGCTGGCTACGGTCCCGCTCTGATCGCATTTTTGCAAGCGGTGGAAGGAGGGCCGCGGCCGCAGTCCGGTTTTCTCGCAACCCTTATGGACACGCACCCGCCGGCCCCGGCGCGCATAGCTGCCATCGGCCAGGCAATGGGGGTGGGAGCGTCGCAGAGCTGACGCAAAGGTTGGCCGTGCCGGCCGATGTTAGCTGTAGACTAGGCCTCGGAGGGTGGTAAGCTCATGTCCAAAATCGGATCTACGTTGTTTCGTCGTGCTTCGCGGGGGAGCAGTGAGGCGGCCAAACGACCCGGCCGGCCGCGCCTGGCCGTGCTCGCGATGGCTTTGGCGCTCGTGGTAGTGGCATCCGCGGCTGCCGGCGCTGGCACGTATCTGTGGGGCACCTACCAGGGATTCCAGGTCATCAAGGTCATCGTGGACGGGAAATACGTGGATATGCCCGATGTGCCCGCGGTGCTTCTGAACGGCCGCACGGTGGTACCCCTGCGGTTTGTGAGCGAGGCCCTGCACGCCCAGGTGAAGTGGGACGGCAACCTGCAGACCGTGTCCATCACCTCACCGGTACCAGGGGCGCCGCCGTCGGCGACGCTTTCCGTCCCGCCCATTCCCCAGGACCCGTCGCAGGGTACGGCCGGCACGCCGTGGTCAATCCTTTGGGGTGAGACGGCGGGCGACACCATCGGCAACGTGCAGATGAGCCCCGTGCTGGCGGTGCTCGGGCAGCCTGATGCGGCGGCTCAGGCGGCGGGCGTTTCGGGTGTGATCGGACTGCGGCTCAACCTGCAGAATATCAGCACGGGCATGCAGGAGGTTGACCTGAGCCGGGCGGCGGTGTGGCTTGACGACAACGAATTTGAGCTCGTCTACCCTGGTTCGCTGGACACCCAGCCGGTGCAGATCGGCTCGCACCTGAGTAAGTCGGTGACGCTGGTGTTTTTCCTGCGGAACACCACCATCGAAAACATCCATTTCTTTGACGTGCACATACCCGGACCCGTTGGCGAAAGCGGCATCTTCCACTTCACGGTGAGCAAGCCGCAATAGGCGGGCCGGCAGGTTATCCCGTGCCCGGTGGCGAAGTCGGTGGAGGCCCAGGAAGTATATCGCTTGCGGGCATGGGAGGTGCTTTCGAACATGCGAAGCGGAACTGAAAGAGCCGGGACAGGCAGCCCAAGGCCCCGGTGGCAGAGAATTACGGCGGCAGTGATCGTGGCCGCCGTAATCTTTTCCGCCGGCCTCGGGGCATGGCGGAGTGTACCCACCCAGGCCGCCAGCACTACCATCACGATCGGCGAGCCGGTAGATACGAGCCTGCTTTTGCAAGTGCTCGGGCTTGTGCAGGCCAACTATGTGGATAACATTGACACCAAAACCCTGATGGAGGGTGCCCTGAAGGGCCTGGTGGAAGCCACGGGCGACCCGCATTCCGAATTCTTGTTGCCAAGCGAACTTTCTGACCTCAATTCCAGCCTCGAGGGGACATACGCGGGCATCGGCATCGAGATCGAGATGTCAGATGGATACGTGACCGTGGTAGCTCCGTTCCAGGGTTCGCCGGCGGAAAAGGCCGGCCTCAAGGCGGGCGACCGCATCCTCAAGGTCGACGGCAATGCCGTAAGTGACCTGAACGCGGCGGCTGCGGCCATACGCGGGCAGCCGGGCACCACGGTCACCCTGACGATCAGCCGGCCGGGGGAGCAGCAGGCTTTTGACGTCACCATCACCCGAGAGACCATCACGATCAACCCGGTGTCGACCAGTTATGTGGACAACGGCAAGATCGGCGTTCTGCGTCTCGCGAGCTTCCAGGACAACGCCACCATCATGGTGGACGCGGCCTTGCGCGAGTTCCAGACCAAAGGCGTGCAGGGCATCATCCTCGACCTGCGGAACGATCCCGGCGGGCTACTGGACCAGGCCATCTCGGTAGCCGGGCGGTTCATGCCGGTGCCGGCGGTGGTGGTGCGGGTACACGGCCGCGGCGGTGCCACGGTGACCTACAAGTCCGACCAGTACGGCAACAAGCTGCCGCTTGTAATCCTCGTGAACGAGGGGACGGCCAGTGCCGCGGAGATTGTGACGGCAGCCATCCATGCCTACGGCTGGGGCACGGTGGTCGGCACACGTACGTACGGGAAGGGCACGGTGCAAAGCATCATGGACCTGCCCGGCGGTTACGGGCTGCGGCTTACGGTTGCCCGGTACACCGACCCGCATGACCGGCAGATCGACGGGGTCGGCATCACCCCGGACATCGAGGTGCCCGACCCAGTCCCGCCCGATCCCACCCTGCACTACCTGGACGGCCATCGGCTGGTGAGCCGCGGCCTGGTGGGACTGGACGTGCTGGAGCTGCAGCAAGTGCTCAACACGCTCGGGTACAACATCGGTACCCCGAATGGGGTGTTCGGACCCAAGACCCAGGCGGCCGTGCGGGCATGGCAGAAAGCGGCCGGCCGGCCGGTCACGGGTAGCATCAAAAAGGACGATCTGGCCGCTTTGCAGTCAGCCTATGCCAAGGCACTGCAAGCAAAGGCTTCCGTCAACCCGCAGATGGACGCTGCGGTGAAGATACTGGAGAGTAAACTGAAAGGCCAGTGAAACTTGGCCTAGCGGCCGTGCCAGCGGGGAAGCCGCCGGCTGGCGGCAGACGCCTTTACGGCCCGCAGGCGTGGCTGGCGGTAGCGTACCCACCAAAACCCGCTCGCTGCGGCGGCAGCCAGGACGACCAGCCCAAGGCCAATCCCTTTCCAGGGGATTGGCCTTAGTTGTTCGAAAGCGAGGACTGCCTTTGGGGCACCGGCAATGGGCCGGCCGGCGGCGTCGACCAGGCTGATGGTGAGCTCGTGTTTCCCTGGCGACATAAGCGGCAGCTGGAAAGTGGAAAACCACATAGGGAAGGGATCCTGGTTGTCCAGCTGCAAAAGGAAATAGCCCGTCCCCGGCGTCGGGGTAGTGTTTGGCGCCACCAGCTGGAAGTTTTCTGTCTTCACCGTCACCATGATGCGTCCGCGGCTTTTCACCCCCTGTTGGGGGGACGCGATCGCCACGGCCGGCGTCGGCACTGGCCCGACCAGGTTGAAGGTGACATCACGCACAATGGGATCCGTATACGGCTGGCCGTTATTCTGCACGAGCTCTATCCGCAGATGATGCTGCCCGTGTTCGAGATTGGGGAAGGTATACGTGGCTTGCCAGATCTCAACCGGCTTCTGATCGTCCAGAGTAACCTTGAGATGGCACTGACCAGAAACATTGGTTGTGGCAGGCGGAGTGAGGACAAAACCATTCACCTTGACCTCCAGCACGGCATTGGGGCCGGCCACGGTTTCGCCATCCAGCGGCGACAGGACCTGGATGATGCTCGCCCCTACCGGCGTTGTCTGCGCGGATCCGCCCGCACTGCCAGCTGCCAGGGCCTTTTGCCACCCCGGTGCCAAAATCAGGAATGCCACTACCAACCAAGTCCCCAGGCAACGCTCGGCGTGGCGGGGTTTCGATCTCCGGCTGTGAGGCATGGCAACCACTCCAATTCACAGGCCTTGCGGCCGATGATTCGTCCTGGAAACCGCGGTAGAATGCCGCGGCACAAGGGCAAATCCATTCGACGGGCAGCCGGCCGTACCCTTCCGCCGGGGGGCGGACGAAGGGCCCCTTGCCGGCTGGATTTTCCCGCCAGAGGCAAGGGTTTTTGGCGGCACTACCCCCACAAAGGGCCGCAGAGGGACGAAAAACTTGGTACCTGATCCCCAAAACCAACACGTGTGAGGGAGGTGTCACGGTGTCAAAGAAATGGCGTATTGCCCTCGTCGCGATTACTTTGGTGGCGGCCATGGCGGTCTTTTCCGGTCTGGCCATGGCAGAAGGGCACGGTAAGGGCGGGCCGAAGGCAGAGTCGGAATCCGAGTTTGAGTTTGAGGACTTGCACGGTCACTGGGCCGAAGCCGCGGTCATGCAGATGTACCTCCAGGGCGTCGTAAGCGGGGAAGACAGCCTGCACTTTGGTCCCAACAAGCCCGTCACCCGGGCGGATGCCGCTGTCATGATCGTGAAGATCACCGGCTGGCAGACCGATGCGGAAGACATGAGCGAGCAAGAGGTAGAGGGCTTCCGCGGCCGGATGCACGACCTCGACCAGGCTTCGCAGTCTGAACGTGCGTACCTGGCCATGGCCAACCAGCTGCAGATCATGGAAGGCGACGGCAAATTCGTAAACCCGAATAAGCCGCTCACCCGCGTGGAGGCTGCGGCCCTGCTCCTGCGGGCCCAGGGGTACACGGCGGCGGATGTACAGGCTTATGCCAATGCCCAGCTGACCTTCAAGGATGCCAAGTCCATTCCGGCGTGGGCCGTCCCGTGGGTCGCGATGGCAGTCGACAAAGGCCTTTTGAGCGGGTACACAGACAACACGTTCCGTCCGAACCAGCCGGTGACCCGGGCCGAGTTTGTGCAGATGCTAGCCAATAACCAGCTCCAGTTCCGGCACAGCGTGAAGGCCAAGGAAGGGCTTTACGAGCGGAGCGTCGTGGTTGGTACGGTCAAGGCCATCGGTGACAACCGCATCACGGTTACCACCGGTAGCGGTGACCAAGAGATCACGCTGGCCAGCGAGTATGCCGTATTCCTTGGCAAAACAACCGCCAGCTTGTCCGATATACAGGTGGGCGACGTGGTCCGGATCATGCTGAACGCCGATGGCCAGGCGGCGGTCATCTTTGTCCGCGTGGGCGGTGAAGACATCACCGGCACAGTGACGGCGGTCACGGCCACAAGCATCACGGTGACGCCGAACGCCAAGGGCGAGGACGAGGAGGACGACGACGAGGTCAGTGCCCCCAACGCTCCTAGCGGTCAGCCCGTCACGTTCAACTTTGCCCCCAATGTGACTGTAAAAATCGACGGCAAAGCGGCGACCGTGGCCGATATAAAGGTTGGCGACCAGGTCGAGCTACAGGTCGTGCGTGGGGTCGTGTATGAGGTCAAGGTAGAGACTCCTGAGGGCAGCGACAACGAAAGCCCGGATGAAGTCACCGGCGTCATCCAAACGATCACCACCGGGGATAACGGCAACTCCATTACCCTGCAGGGCGAAAATGGGCAGGCCGGCGCGACCTACCAGGTATCCTCCGATGTCAAGGTGACGTCCGGCGATCAGGAGATAGCCTTTACGGACCTGGCCCCCGGCGAACAGGTGAAGCTTCAGCTGGAAAACAACGTAGTGGTGGAAATCCAGGTGCTCGCTTCACCGTCCGGGTCATAACACGGACCAACTAACTTCGATTACAAAGTCTACCGGTATCCTCAAACCAGCAAGCCGCAGGCGGAACCGGTAGTCCCCCTCATCAGAGGGCGCTCCCCAAGTAGCGCCCTCTGACGCTTTTCTAGCACCGGCTTGGTGGGGCGGGGCGGCAGGGAAGCCTGTGCCACGGGCCGAAAACCTTTGCGGGATGCCGGAAGCGGCGGGGAGAAGCGTGATCGGCTTTGCGGATGCGTGCAGCCTTCGTGATCATTGCGGTGGCGGTCATGGTGGGACTGGCGGGTGAGGCCCACAGCGCGACCACCCCGGCGTTGCCGTCTCCGTTTTACGACGTGCTGGGTTCATGGGCCGAGCACGACGTCCTTTTGTTGGCGGCACGTGACGCCGTCCACCCGGCTCCGAGCGGAGCCTTTTACCCTGAGACCCCAGTGACACGGGCACAGGTGGTAGGAATGCTGGTGCGGGGGCTCGGTGAGGACAAAGATGCTGCTACTCTCGCCAAGGTTTTGCCCGATTTCCGGGACATCGCGTCTTCGTCCTATCGCGGTCTCATCGAATCTGCTTTTGAGCTCGGGTGGGTGGACGGCTACCCTGATCGCACGTTCCGTCCCGACGCCCCTATCCGCCGGGATGAACTGGCCGCGCTGATGGTGCGCGTGCTGGGGTTCCAGGCCCGGGCCGTGACGGCCAGCGGTGCGGTCACTTACCAGGACGCGGGCACCATTGCCCCGTGGGCGCGGGGCTATGTCCAATTGGCCACCAAATATGGCATCGTGACTGGTTACAGCGACGGCACCTTCCGGCCGGCGTCCTTCACAACCAAGGCGGAGGCCGCGGCGATGGTTGTGCGGGTTCTGCGGGTGAAGGGCACAAGTTACGACTTCGCCGGTGTGCTCACTAGGGTATCCCCAACCGGGCTCACGCTCGCGGTCGGGCAGCAAAACGCAAGCTTTCCAGTGGCCCCCGGCGTGACCGTATTCCGCAACCTTAGCCGGGCGACGTTATCCGACCTGCGCGCCGGGGATGAGGCGTACGTAATCCTCGATCAGAGCGGGCGGATTACCTTTGTGGACGCTTTTTACTGGGACGACCTCGGTGCGGTGGTGAGTGTGGACAGCCAAAATGGCTTTATACAGTTCTTGCCGCGCCTGGGGGGCGGTGTGCGGCCGGTAGGGGTAGAGGACGACGCAGCGATCTTCCGCAACGGGCGGCGAGCACGCCTGGCTGACCTGCGGCCGGGCGACCGCGTCTATCTTGTCTTTACCGCTGCCACGGGACAGGCCCGTATTGTCGATGCCGTGCACCAGGATGTGGCGGGAACGGTGGTCAGTGCTTCCGGGCTTCACCGGCAGATGGTGATCAGGGGCTACGACGGCATCAACCGCACGTACAGCGTGAGTGCGGCCGCAGTGGCCTACCTGAACGGGGCACGAGTGGCGTGGGCGAGCTTGGCCGTAGGGACACCGGTCGTCGCGGCACTGGAAAACGGCGACATTGTGTACATTGAGGGCGAACAGTAGATGACAAGAAAAACCGTGCAGTGGTGGATGTGGCTTGTGGCCGTGGCGATTGTGCTGGCATCGCCGGGCATTCGCGCCGCGGGTACCAGCGCACCGGCCGCCCGGGTGCCCGGGCAGGTCGCGGCGGTGGTGGCGGCGGCACGGGCACACGGGCAGGATGTGTGCACGCTTCTGGTGGCCGCCGAGCCCGAGGCAACCGTGGCCCTGGCGCGCCGGGTGCGGGCGGCGGGCGGCAGTGTGGTATTTGCGGACGAAGCCACGGGGTTCATGGCCGTGCGGCTGCCGGTCGACGTGGCCAATGAGCTTGCCGGGTGGCCGGGGATTGTGGCCGTGAGTCCGGACAGCTTCGCCGCGAGTCAGCAAAACGGTACGGTTACGCCTCTGGCTGCCACTGGAAGCGGGAGCCTTGGGCTGGTGACTGTCAATCGCAAGGCCATCGGGGTGCCGGAGTTTACTGCCGCTACCGGTGAGGACGGGACGGGGGTTACCATCGCGATTGTGGACACGGGTGTCGATCCGGGCGTCCCCGAACTCGCCGTCACCACGGCCGGCACGCCCAAGATTTCTGACTGGCGGGACTTCACGGGCGAAGGCCGGGTGTCTACACCGTTTGTCGCGAGCGCGTTTTTCGGCAACATCTACACGATCTATGGAAACTACTCCGTGCGCGGCATCCCGTCGCTCAGCGGCAAGTATCATTACGGTATTTTCGATGAGGCCAGCCTGCCGCCCGGCGGCCCGCTCGGCGGCGACATCAACCACGACGGTCGGCCAAACGATACGTTCGGCGTCCTGGTCGTGGACACGCACACCCCCGGGGTCTACGATACGGTCTACATCGATACCAACCAGAACCACAGTTTCGCCGACGAACAACCGCTGCATTTGTACAGCACCGACCACAGTGTGGCGTGGCTAGGCAGCGTGCGCCCGGGTGTCGGCTATCAGGCGACCGCGGTGGTGTGTGCGGAGCTGGCGCAAGACGGTACCAGTCTTGACCTCGGGTTTGACGGCAACGGCCACGGCACTCATGTGGCTGGCATCGCGGCTGCCTATCCGAACGGGGCCGGCGGGCTTTGGGGGGTGGCACCGGGAGCCCGCATAATGGCCCTGAAAGCCTTGGGCAGCGACGGGAACGGTAGCTGGGTCGATATCTCCGAGGCCATGATCTACGCGGCCCAGCATGGTGCGAACATCATCAGTCTTTCGGTGGCTGCCATGCAGGAGGACACGGACGTATCCGCACAGACACAGCTCATCCGCGTGCTGTCCGAGCGGTACGGGGTGGTCATCGTGGTGGCGGCGGGCAACAACGGTCCCGGGCTTGGCACGGTGCTGGCGCCGGGGGACGCGACGCACTCCCTCACGGTGGGGGCGTATCTGTCACCGGAGATGTGGCAGCTCGGCTACGGCGCCCCGGTCAGCCGTTCGTCATTGTGGTTTTACAGCGCGGTCGGACCGCGGCCGGACGGCGGGCTCGGCCCAAACCTGGTGGCGCCGGGGGTGGCGGCTTCCACGGTGCCGCGCTGGGTGGATCCGGCCGGTTACCGGGTACTGGACGGAACCAGCATGTCGGTTCCCTATGTGGCGGGTGCGGCTGCCCTGCTGGAGTCGGCGGCACATGCCCGCCGCCTGGGGGCCACCTGGCGCTCGGTGGAAAGGGCCCTGGAGCTCGGGGCGGTGCCTGTGGCGGGGTATACACCGGCCGAGGAAGGCCACGGTGCCGTGCAAGTGATGCAGGCCTGGTCGGTGCTGGCAGGGGGCCGGCTTGGTCCGGAGCTCTCGTCCTCGATTCCCTCGGCCTATGGGGGTACGGCCGGTATTTACGCCAAAGACTATGTGCCCGGTTCGGCACCAGTGCGGTTTGCCAGTGGTTATGGCCGGACCCTCCACCTGCAGGTAGATGCCGGTACAGAATGGATCAACCCGGAACGTCCGCGGCTTGACGTGCCTCCCTATGGCAGCCGTTCCGATCTTGTGTATTTCAGCCCGCTGGCTAAACCCGGGCTATACGGCACGTTCGTGACGGCCAACGATCAGGCGGCCCGCGGCCTTGAGGGTCAGCTGCCTGTTACGGTTGCGGTGCCGTGGGACTTGTCGGGAGACAACTCCTATTGGCGGAACCTGTATGGTGAAGCAGCGCCCGGCCGGTACGTGCGCTATTTCCTGCGGGTGCCGGTGGGGACGGTAAACCTGGACCTCAACCTGGCGATTGCCCGCAGTGCGGACGGCGGTTACAGCGGAGCGGCACTGATGGCGGTATTCAATCCGCAGGGGTACGAGTCCTACCGATCGGGACTCGTGGGTGCGGGCACCGACCGGCAGTCGGTGGAGCATCAGGTGTACGATCCCCGGCCTGGCGTGTGGGAGGTCGTGGTATACAGCAGTGAAAAGGCCGCCATGATGGGCTTTGCCAGTTCTCGCTGGACTCTCAGTGTCCAGGCACAGGGGATATTCTTGAGTCAACAGAACATCGCCATATCGCCCCAGGCGGGGAGCGGCCAGGGCCTTTCCCTGGTAGCGGTGGAGGCAGCAAACCGGCTCTCCTCCATGCCCCTGCAGCTGACGGCGGCGGGACTCGGCGGCGCGGCGACAAGGACGTGGCTGCCGGGCACCATTGGCCCGGCGGAAGACTATACCGGGACCCTTCCCTACGTCGGTACGACTAGTTTCTTACAGGTTGCGGTGGCGGAGGTGTCGGATCTGTCGACTGTGCTGAGCCTTACCCTGCAGCGGGTGGACCAGGACGGGCGGCTGCGGTACGTGGAAAGTGCCACGTCGCACGACGGCACGCCCCCGGCGATCACGCTGGCGTCTGCGTCGGCGGGCCAGTACATCGCCAGCGTATCCGTGTACGGTGTATCAAGCCAGGTCACGTTTGCCCTTGATGTCATCACGGTTCCGGCCCGCAACCAGGTGTACGTGCAAGACCAGCCGGCCACGCGGCGGTTCGCCGGCCGCTGGCAGGCGTCGGTGGCGGTGCGGATCCCGTCCGCGGCGGGCACATACCATGGTATGGTTTTTGCCCACGAACTAAACTACGACCGCTACTACCCGGTGGCGGATGTCACCGTCACCACCGGGGGCGGAGCTTTGGCCGCACAGGTGTTGCCTGCGAGCGCGGGCCAGTTCGTCTTTTCGGCCCGCAGTGGTGCTTCCGCTCCGACCGGAACGGTGACCTTGAACGGCCGGGTATTTTGGGCCGAGGGCGGCCGGGCGTCTTTTTTGGCCAGCCCGCCGGGAGCTGGCACGATGATCGACGTGGCGATGGCCCCGCCCGGGTATGAGCCGTTTGTGGGGCGTTTTTACCTGGCCGCAAACACGGATGGCCCGGTGGGTGTTTTCCCGTGGCAGGTTCCGGGCACCACCATCGTGGGACCGGGACACGATGACCAGGAGGAACAGTACTTGCGTGCAAAGGTCTACGATGAAATGCAGGGGCCGTGAGTGGCCGGCTGTGATTAGAAAAAATAAATTGATGGCAGAATGAGAAGGAAACGGAGCGGGCATGTGGAATAAGACCGCGCCGGACCACTCTTTTTCGTTACAAGCCCACTTGGCCATCCAGCCGAGATTTTTTTGGCCAGCAGGAGGAACCCTATGCGTTTATTTCTCGATACAGCGAATGTTGCCGATATTCGTGAGGCCGTGTCCTGGGGCGTTATCAGCGGGGTGACGACCAATCCCACCCTGGTGGCAAAAGAGGGACGCGACTTTCATGAGGTTATCCGTGAGATTGCCGGCCTCGTGTCTGGCCCCGTAAGTGCGGAAGTCATAGCCCAGGACGCGGACGGTATGGTGGCGGAGGCCAAGGTCTTGGCCGGACTTGCCCCCAATGTAGTGGTGAAAGTTCCCATCACGCGGGCAGGTCTGCAGGCCACCAAGACACTGGCGGAACTCGGCATCGCGGTGAACATGACCCTTGTGTTCTCGGTGCCGCAGGTGTTATTGGCGGCGAGAGCAGGGGCGGCATTTGTCAGCCCGTTTGTCGGGCGGGTCGACGACGTCGGCGAAGACGGCATGGCGGTTGTTCGGGATGCCGTGTCCATCATCACGCATTACGGTCTTGGGACCCAGGTAATCGCGGCCAGTATCCGCCACCCGGCCCATGTGGTGGCGGCGGCCAAGGCGGGTGCCCACATCGCCACGGTGCCATTCAAGGTTCTGGAACAGATGCTGCACCATCCGCTGACAGACATCGGTATCGAACGTTTCCTGGCGGACTGGCAACAAGCCGGGCAGAAAGGCAGGTGAGGGTACGTGAACCTGGCAGAGCTGGAAGAGAAAAGCCTCAAAGAGCTATATGCCATGGCCCGCGATCTCGAGATCGTCGGGTACACCAACATGCGAAAACGCGAGCTCATCTACGAGCTCATGAAAAAGAACACACAAAAAGAGGGCCTTCTGTTCGTCCAAGGTATCCTCGAGATCATGCAGGAAGGCTACGGGTTCCTACGTCCCACCGGGTATCTCCCCAGCCGCGATGACATCTACGTTTCCCCCTCCCAGATTCGCCGTTTCGATCTTCGCATGGGCGATGAGGTCACCGGGCAGGCCCGCTCCCCCAAGGAAGGAGAACGCTATTTTGCCCTTTTGCGGGTGGAAGCCATCAACGGTGTCGATCCCGAGCAGGCGAAAGAACGGGTTCCCTTCGACGCCCTCACGCCCCTTTTCCCGAACGAGCGGCTGCGTCTGGAAACGGTGCCCGAGGAAATGTCCACCCGCATCATCGACGTTACTTCGCCCATCGGCCGGGGCCAGCGGGGTTTGATTGTCTCGCCCCCCAAGGCAGGCAAGACAGTCCTGCTGAAGAAAATTGCCAATGCCATCACCACGAACTACGACGACATCTATCTGATGGTGCTTCTCATCGACGAGCGGCCGGAAGAGGTGACCGACTGGGAGCGTTCGGTGCACGGCGAGGTGATCTCGTCCACCTTCGACGAGCCGCCGGAAAACCACATCCACGTGGCCGAAATGGTGCTCGAGCGGGCGAAGCGGCTGGTGGAGCACAAGCGGCATGTCGTGGTGCTTCTCGACAGCATCACGCGTCTGGCGCGGGCCTACAACCTCGTGATGCCGGCCACCGGCCGGACGCTGTCAGGCGGTATCGATCCCGCGGCCTTGCACAAACCCAAGCGGTTCTTCGGGGCTGCCCGCAACATCGAAGACGGGGGCAGCCTGACCATCCTGGCCACCGCCCTGATCGACACCGGCAGCCGCATGGACGACGTGATCTACGAGGAATTCAAGGGTACCGGCAACATGGAGCTTCACCTGAACCGGAACCTGTCCGAACGCCGTATATTCCCTGCTCTTGATATCAAGCGTTCCGGTACCCGGCACGAAGAGCTGCTATTCAGCCCGGATGAACTGGAGATGGCGTGGACGCTCAGGAAAGTGCTGGCCCCACTGGAAACGGAAAAGGCCACGGAAATGCTCATCGAGCGGATGAAAAAAGTCCGCACCAACAAAGAGTTCTTGCGCCAAGTCCTCAAGGAAGCCCAGCGGGTGCCGGTGTAAACGACGCGTTCCAGGCGCGGTAGCAGATAGAACCGCAGGTTTGATCTGACGTTTTGGGCGCATAATACCCCGCGATGAGCGGGCGTAATAGTTGTTCTCAAAACAGCCGGCTGGCGGGCACCAGGCGGGCAAAGGCGGGCGAATGGCGTCGCCTACTTTGGCTCCTGGCCGTCGCCGTAATGGTGGTGCCGGTGCCGGTGTCAGCCGGCGGGACCGCGGCGGGGCTGCAGTCGGTGGCGACTTATGCCGATTCCTCGGGCGACATCCGCGGCAACGCGCTTCCCCAGGCACCGGCCACCGCGAGCCCACCACCAGCACAAGTTTCGGGGCCAACCATCAACACCGTCAAAGAATCGTCACCGCCGGTGGTGCGCTATCCTTTTCCCCTTTATGGCCGCGTGGGTAACCAAGCGGCCCTCACACGGCCTACACGCGTGCCGTTGCCATCTCCGGCCAGTGGAAGCCAGACGGTACCACTGCCGTCTCGGGGGGCAACAGGGCAAGGCGGTGGCGGCGCCACCCTTTTGCCCTACACGGTTCGTCCCGGCGACACGGTCTACAGCATTGCTCGTGCCTATGGCATCAGTGCCATCACTGTGATTTCTGCCAACGCAATTGCCGACCCCAACCTGATCCGGGTGGGGGAGCGTTTGGTCATTCCGTCCCAGGACGGGCTTTTCCACCGCGTGGTGCCGGGTGAGACGCTAGTCGGCATTGCCGAGCTTTACGGGGTGCAGATGGGTGCGGTGGCAGAAGCCAACCACATTGCGGATCCGAACCGCATTTACCCCGGCCAACTCTTGTTCATCCTGGGGATACCACCCGTGGCGCGCGGGGCAGGGCTACCGGGTACACCCGCGGACGGCGGCGGCAGTGCTCGCACAGGCGAGTATGCCTGGCCGGTCTACGGCCGGATCACGTCTTACTTTGGGCAACGTCACGGTGAGCTTCATACCGGCCTCGATATTGCCGCTGCCTCCGGGACGCCTATCCGGGCGGCCCGGGCGGGGACGGTAATACAGGCCGGGTGGCTTCCTGGTCACGGGTATACGGTGATCCTCCGGCACGACGACCAATCGGAGACGCTTTACGCCCACGCGAGCCGGTTACTAGTAAGAACCAGACAAAAAGTGGAACAGGGGACGGTGGTCGCCCGCGTCGGGATGACCGGCAATGCCACCGGTCCCCATCTTCACTTCGAGTTGTTGCTCAATGGGCATGCGACGGATCCGCTGAACTACCTGCCGCCGCGCTGACGGTGAGCAGGGCATGGGCCAGCTCATGGTAGCGTTCATGCACGCCCGGTCCCATTACCCTGGCCTCGTACTCGTCCATGCGTTGTAGCAGTTGTTCCTTGTTGTCTTCGGCCAGGATTTCTTCCGCCCATGGGAACAGCACGGTGTTTTCCTTTTCGATATGGGACTGTATGAGCGAAGCATAGGCGGCCGCCTCGCTGGCAACGGTCGGTGCGGCTGTGCCATCGCCGGCCGCGTACGCGTCGATGGCTTTGGCCAGGTTGCGGAGGTGTTCGCGGCCTTCCTCATGCTCGGCCAGCATGACGCCGATGGGACCGTTCTCACCGGGCATACCCGCCTCTTCCAGGGCGGGGAACAGGATACCCTCCTCTTTGCCGTGGTGGCAGGTGTCGGTGAAGCCCCGGAAGAAGTCCAGGGCACGGCGGAAAAACTTTACATCCACGACCCCGGTGGCCATGGCGGACTCCGCTTGCCTTTCGACGGCACTGGCAACGTGTTCGATGAGCTCATGGTCGTTTTGCAAACCCTGTGTGGCTTCCATCAAGATCGCCTCCTATGCTCAAGGGTATCCGCGCGGCAGCGCCCGGTATGTGACGGAGCGCACATCGAGGCGAAGAAGTATAATGTATACAAACGGGGGCGAGGACATGAAGCCGCTACGCATGGAAATCGTCGGGATGCTGCCCCAGATTTTCAACCTGTGTGTGTCTTGCCAGGTCACCGATTTCTTCCAAATGGCAGACGTCAAATACCAGGCTGACGAACTGGCCGGTTTTCCGCCGGAAGTCCTGGCTACCCAGAGCCGCGTGGCGGCACTCGTGGCTACGGTCGTTGCCCGTTACGGCGAGCGGGTGTGGCCGATCACGGTGGACCCGTATTCGCCCCGCGGTTTGTGGCTTTCTTTGCGGCATCACCTGCACTCCTACCCTGCCATCATCCTCGATGGGAACGAAGTGTTGTCCGATCTTTCGCCCGAGAAGGTGCTGCAAGCCCTGGCCCGCCGGCTGGAGATGCCCGCCACAACACTCTGAACCGCGACATTGCAACGGCAGTGGTATAACTGTCGTAAATTGTCTGACTCCAGCAGGATTTATGAGACTTTTTCCGAACTATTGCTCGTAGTTGTATACAACCTGTCTTCCGCTTTTCTCTCGTCAGGGTGTTGGTTCCAAGTGCAAAGGGGGGATGCCAGGGGCTGTACTTTCTTAATCTGACCGTTTCCACCCGTGTCCCGCAGGAGCGAAGTTTGTACGAGTTGATAGGAGGGAGAGCATGACACCGTTTTGGTTCGTGGTCGCGGCCCTGGTAGCATACGGCCTGGCCTACTTCCTCTACGGCCGATGGTATGACCGCACGGTGTGGAAGCCAGATCCCAAGAAGACCACGCCGGCCCACATGTACATGGACGGCGTGGAGTTCTTCCCGGCCAGCCGCTACGTGCTTTGGGGCTATCAGTTCAAGAGTGTGGCTGCCCTGGGACCGATCCTGGGTCCTTTCATTGCCCTGCAGTACGGCTGGTTACCTGCCCTTTTGTGGATCATCTTCGGCAACTTCTTCATCGGCTGGGTGCAAGACTACGGGGCGATCATGGTATCCGTCCGGAACCAGGGGCGTTCGTTCGGCCCCATCGCATATGAATTCACGGGGTCAAGCGGCCGCAACACGCTTTTGGGCTTCATACTTTTCTACCTGCTCATGATTTCGGCCACGTTCATCTTCTTTATCGCCCGGTTCTGGAATACGCTCCCCGGCACCTTTGCCGGGACGGTGGGGGTCATCATCACCGGTGTCATTGTGGGGCAGCTGATGTACAAGGCGCGTCTGAACGTAGGCTGGACGACCCTGATCGCGGTGGTGCTGGTAGCCCTGTCGGTGCTCCTCGGGCTGTACCTGCCGATGCCCGTCAATGCGTTTGGGGCGTGGAGTGTGGCTTTCTGGGCGGCGGTGGCCAGCATATTCCTGTACGTGGCGTCGATCCTGCCGCTGCCTACCCTGATCCAGCCCATGAACTTCGTAAGCTTTTTCCCGACCTTCCTGGCGGTAATTCTCATCATCATCGGCGCGCTGCTATCACCGGTTTTCCATATCCCGCTGCAGCAGCCGGCCTGGAAGGGTTTCTGGTCGCCGGCCAGTGGCCCGATGTGGCCCATGATGTTCCTGGCCATTGCCTGCGGGGCGATTTCCGGCTGGCATAGCCTGGTGGGCAGTTCCACCACCGCCAAACAGCTGGATCTTGAGACCGACGCTCACCCAGTAGGCGCCGGTGCGATGCTGGGCGAAGGGCTCCTGGCCCTGGCTTCCCTGGCTTCGTACATGGTGCTTACCCCTGACCAGACCAAGGTCAACGTGACGGCCTGGGTGGCGGGTGCCGAGAAGCTCACCATGGGATTCTTGGGCGGCCAGGCGGCGGTTCCCATCCTTCAGACCTACTTCGGGGTGGCCCTGGTGCTTTTCGCCATTACGGTGCAGGCTTTGGTGACGCGGTTCTGGCGGCTGGTGTCGGCAGAAATCTTCGGGCAGGGGTCGTTTGCCGTGCTCGGCCAAAAACACGTGGCCACTTTCGTCGGCCTTCTCATCGCGTGGCTGTTCGCGGTCTCCGGTTCGTGGAACAACCTGTGGCTGTACTTCGGCGGCTCGAACCAGCTTCTGGCCGGGCTTGCCCTCATGCTGATCACCATCCACTTGGCCCGGGTGAAAGAGCGTACAGGGGTGACGTTCTGGCCGGCCATGTTCATGATGGTCACCACGATCCTCGGTCTGATCTACCAGACCTACATTTTCCTCAAGGCGGTGATCACGCAGAAGACATTGGTGCAGCCGCCGCTCAACCAGATACACTGGGCCGCCACCACACTGGATGCGATTTTCACCGTCGTGGGGGTCGTGCTGGTAGTGCTGGGCATAAGGATGGCGTGGATGACTCTGAGCTCGTATCAAAAGGCCAAGGCGATGCCGGCGGCCGGGGTGAGCCAGCCGGCGAGTACGGGCGAATAAACCCAGCGAAATTCGTGTGGCCAGCCGCGGGGCGTGACTACCCGGCCCGCCCCGCGGTGGACGGCCGCGAGACCAGGACGAGGCGGCCGCTCCTCGGCGGTCCACAAATATGGGAAATGGGGTGGCAGTATGCTGTTCGGACGCAAGCGGGCAGAAAAGGATAAAACCGGTGCCACCGAAGCAAAACCGGCCGAGCAGGCGGGCAAGCAAGGTACCGGGGCCATTCTGAAAGACGTGCTTTACGGCATGGCGGCGCACGGCAATGTGACGGCCGCGTTGCGTACCCGGATGTATATGGAACACCTTTTCATGTTTATCACCCTGGGCGACATGCTTGGTATTCCGGTTCTGCCGCCATATTACTCGCTCCGCATCCTGCCCTACGCGGTGCCAAATATCGAGTCGTGGAAACAGCGGGTGTTCCGGGAGCGTGACTTCACGGATGCCCTCTACTAAGAGCACTCCGGAAGCTGGCGCGGGAAATGGCCATCACTGGGTGCACCGGAACATTGCGGCTGTTGGTACCATGACCGGAGGTGACAGTACGAGATGAAACCCACAGGTTTGGCAGCTTATTTTGACGCGCACCCGGAAGTACGCGTGGCCATCTTTGCCGGTAAAGGCGGGTTGGGCAAGACGACTTCCAGCTCGTCTTTGGCGTATTACATGGCCACAGAGAAAAAACGCCGGACGTTACTTTTCAGTACCGACCCCCAGGCGTCCTTGTCCGACATATTTGAGCGCAACTTCTTCGGCCAGGGCGTCACGGAGATCCTTCCCAACCTGTATGTGGTAGAAATCGATGCTGACCGGCGGGTAGCGGAATACCAGGAGCAGGTCAAGCAGAAGATCCGTGACATGTACGGTCTTACCGAGCTTCCGAAGGAGATCGACGAATACATCAACGCGGCGGCGGCCGAGCCGTCCATGTACGAATCGGCCACCTACGACGCCATGGCGGAGCTCGTCGCCGCCGACGAATACGACATGTACATTTTCGACATGCCGCCTTTCGGGCACGGCGTACGCATGCTGGCCATGGCGGAAATTCTCTCGCTTTGGGTAGACAAGATCACCGAGGCCCGCAGCCAGGTGCAGGAGTACGAGGCGGTAGCCGCGGCCCTCAAGGGCGAACGGGCCAAGGAGGATGAAATGATGGCGGAACTCCTGGACATCCGCCGGCGCATCACCACCTTCACCGACCTGATCGCGGACAAGACGAAGACGGGCTTTTTCATGGTGCTGATCCCGGAGCAGATGGCCATCCTCGACACGGACCGGGCCCTGGCGATGTTCAACGAGCTCGGCGTCAACCTTTCCGGTCTAATCGTGAACCAGGTTTACCCACCGGATCTTGTCAACGAGCCGCAGCTGAGCGAGTTTCTCCGGAACCGGCTTGCCAGCCAGAAACCTTACCTGCAGGAGATCGCCCAGAAATTCGGCGACCGCGTGCTGAGCGTGGTGCCCATGTACACGCGCGAGCCCAAAGGCCTGGAGATGATCGCACAGGCCAGCCGCGATCTCATGCATTGCCAGATCGCCATCTGACGGGAGGGGGAGACCTCACATGCAAAGCCTCAGCGAATACCTCCAGGCACACCCGGACCTGCGATTCATCTTCACCGGCGGCAAGGGCGGGGTCGGCAAGACCGTCAGTGCCGCCGTACTCGCGTACCAGTACGCACAGCAGGGCAAGCGTACGCTTCTGGCCTCGCTGAACCCAGTGCACTCGTTGTCGAGCCTGTTCGGTCAGGACCTCACGGGCGGCAGTGTCAAGCCGGTGCAGGGGGTGAACAACCTTTTTGCCATCGAGGTCAGCACCGAGGATGCCGTGGAGAAATACCGCCAAAACGTCGGCCAGCGTATCCGTGAGTTTTTGAAGTATGCCGACATTCCGGTTGACCCCAAGGCGTTTATCGATATCGCCATGACCAACCCTGCCTTCGAGGAGTCGGCCATGTTCGACAAGATGTCGGACATGATGCTTATGCAGTCCGGTGAATACGACCGCATCGTCTTTGACACGGCGGCGGTGGCGAACGCCGTGCGTCTCATCGGCCTGTCGAAGATTTACGGGTTGTGGCTTGGGCGGCTGATCGAAAGCCGCAAGGAAGCACTGTCGTTGCGGGTGCAGCTGTCGTTCCGCAAGGAAAAGGTGGCACAGGAGGTGGCCCGCGACCCGATGATGGCCGACCTCATGGCCATGAACGAGCGGTTCATCGAGGTCAAAAAGCTGCTCGTGGACCCGGAGGTCACCGCCTTCTTCTTTGTCACGTTGCCACTGTCCCTGCCCATATCAGTGGTGAAACGCTTTATCGAAATGGTCAAAGGGTATGACATTCCCGTCGGCGGCGTGATCGTGAACGAAGTGATTACGCCACAGGCTTTGCAAGGGGCCGCCGACGAGTACCTGCTGAACAAGTTCAAGGAACAGGGGGCCTACCTGCGCATCATCGACCAGGACCTGGGACCGCTCGTGCGTGCCTATGTGCCGCTGTACCCGCGCGAGGTGGTGGGGCTCGAGTCGCTGCGGCAGGTGGCGGAAGACATGTTCCGGCCGGTAGAGGCCCTGGCGGGCGAACTTTTGGCATGAAAACATCCAGCCACCTGGTGGCAGTCAACAACACGCTTCTGGGTACGGTGAACTTGCTTGTGCTGGCGTTGCCAGGTGGCTGGCGCCTTGCGGACCGCGGGGCGGCACCGGAGATCGACGGACGCATGCTGCACGAAGGGGTGGCGTGGGCCACGGCCGGGCAGGCGGAGTACGCACTGGTGCCAGGGGAGCGGCGCGTTTTGCGGCTGGAGATGCGGATCGGGCCGCGGCTGCCGCCGGTGCCGCGCGGGCTTTCGCAGGAGGCGGCGGGCGAGATCGCGGCTGGGGGCCACCAGGCGGGCTGGGTC
>CADDZV010000021.1 GCA_902812875.1 Clostridiales bacterium | reverse complement strand
GACGGTCCCTGGATACTCCTCGACGGTGGCAGCGGCGGCTTTGGGGGGGCGGGGGATGCCGGCAGCAAGGCGGCCGGCGGCAATGACCGGGGCCAGAGCGTGGTGTTGCCTTTTGTCCACTTCCACGGGAGGAGCCAGGTAAGCGACATCATTGTAAGCCATGGCCACGACGACCACGCCGGCGGGCTGGTGGCGGCCTTGGACGAACTGCGGCCCGCGGCCGTGTGGGTGGGCGGAGCCGTTACCTCCGCAAACTGCCAGTCGCCCGCACTGGATGCCCTGCAGGCCGAAGCCGGCCGGCGGTCGGTGCCGGTAGTGCACCCCACCGAGGGATTCGTCTTGCCGGCTGGTCGCGGGGGCGAGCTCCAGGTGCGATTCCTCCACACCGGAGCGGTGTGCGAGGACGCTGCCGACATGAACGACGCTTCGATGGTCGTCATGGTAACCTACGGCAGAGTGAGTTTCCTTTTCCCTGGTGACCTCGGAACCGGCGGTGAGGAGGCACTGATCAAGCGTTATCCAGGCCTGGCGGCTACGGTGCTTAAGGTCGGGCATCACGGCAGTACGTCATCCACATCTCCGGCTTGGCTCGATGCTCTGCACCCGCGGATAGCCGTCATTTCGGTGGGCACGAACCTGTACGGTCATCCGTCTCCCGCAGTGCTGGCCCGGCTGGCCGCCCAGGGGGTACCGGTGTACCGCACCGACGAATGCGGTGCCGTCACGTTGGTGACTGACGGGCAAAAGGTCGCGGTGAAACCTTTCCGCGGCCGCCAGCAGGACAGCCACACTAAAGCGGCAAAATCGTTCGCGGTAGCGTCGTGCACGGAGATGGTGTTGGATGCGGGCAATGGAGGCTTTGGACAAACTGCAAAAAGGCGCAGTAGCGACATCGTATCTAGTCTACGGGACTGACCGGGGACTCCGCGAGGCGGTGCGAAAGGCAGTGCTGGAGGCCTCCTTCGGGTCTGTGGAACCGGGGTGGGACTACGTCAGCATCGAAGGGGAAGACGTGTGGCCCCGGTTACGCGAGGCCGCTGCCATGCCGCCCTGGACCGCCCCCGTGCGTTTTGTGGCCGCGACGGTGCCGGACCTGGAGCCGTCCCCGCAAAAGTGGGCCGAGGCCTTGGCTGCGGTGCCGCCGACCAGCCGGGTGATGCTGCTGGTGGAGAGTGACCGCCCGGCTGGGCTTGAGACGCTCGTCAAAAGGCTCGCGGCGGTGCCGGCCAGCATGGTGGTTGACTGCACGCCGCTCAAACCGGGAGAAGCCGAACAGTGGGCAGCCATGGCGGCGGCACGTCTCGGACGACGGCTCGGCAGTTCCGCGGCGCGGCTTCTGGTGCACCGGGCGGGCACCAACGCTGGTGTGCTGCAATCGGAAGTGGCCAAACTGGCGATGTACGCGGGACGGCGGTCCACCATCACGGTGGACGACGTGGTGGCAGTTTCGGTGCCGTCCGCGGCAGAGTCTGTCTTCTCGCTGATGGACGCCATTGGTACTGCGGACACCAGCCGGGCCTTGGCTGTGCTCCACCAGGTGCTGGCCCAAGGCGAAAATCCTCTTGGCCTGTTGGCCTTGTTGGTGCGGCATGTCCGGCAGCTGTGGCTCGCCCGTGCAAGTGCGGGGCCGGCCGCTTTGGCCGATGAACTGCATGTGCCGCGGTTCGTGGCAGAAAAGCTGTTGGCCCAGGCCCGGCGGCTCGACTACGGCGATCTGGCCGCCTTGTGGCGCCGGCTTGCTGACGCTGACGAGGCAATAAAAACGGGCCGCGTGCCTGGTGCCGTGGCCCTGGAGATGGTAGTGCTTGGTTTGGAAATACCCTAGGAGGCTTTGGTGGCGGCGTTGAGTCGCCGCATGAGACGGGACTTCTTGCGGGCAGCCGCGTTCGGATGAATGACGCCTTTTTTGGCTGCCTTGTCCAGGCGGCTTACCGCTTTGATGAGAAGCTCTTTGGCTTCATCGATGCGTCCGGCGGCTACTGCCCGCTCAAACTTGCGGACAGCCGTTTTGGTGGCGGATTTGTACATAGCGTTGTAAAGCGTGCGCCGCCGGATAACCCTGATGGCCTTGATGGCGGACGAAGTATTGGCCAAAGGACAATCACTCCTTGTTCAACGTTAGACGCAGGTTATTCTACCATGCGGAACAAACGGGGGCAACGACATGCATAAACGGCGGCGGAGATCACCAGATTATGCAATGTGTCAAACCTTTTCCGGGGGTGACCCTTGTGGCGTGGCTCGGAGTGATCGTGCGATTTGTGGTATCGGCACTAGTATTGTTGTTTGTCGGTTATCTGGTGCCAGGTTTCCGCATTGCCGGGTTTATGAATGCCCTCATTGCCGCCGTGGCGATCGCCGTTATCGGCTACATTGTTGAACTGATTCTCGGACGGCGCGTTTCCCCGCAGGCCAGGGGAATCGTGGGGTTTATCACCTCTGCCGTGGTGATTTGGCTGGCCCAGTTTGTCGTGCCCACCATGCGGGTGACCATTGTGGGGGCGTTGCTGGCGGCGCTGGTGATCGGGATTATTGATGCTGTGGTGCCGACCGAGCTCAGGTAGAATCGGGGTCAAGGCATAGACTGGAGCGGGCGGGCATAGGATCCCTTCGTAAAGCGAGGGATGCCGCCCGTGATTTTTCGCTTCAACCGCCGGCTGGTTTTGGCCTGGCTTCTGGCAGTGGTTTTGACTTTCGGGCTTTTGATGGTCAAGCCCCGGTCTTTTCCGCCGCCATCCGTACCGGCCATGGCGCCGTCAGGCGGACCTGGGAATGTGGCGACCAACCAGGGGCCCCCTGCTTCCTCTGGCGTGACCGCCGGCCCGGCTGCCGAGGGGCTGTGGGGCTATCTCATGCGCGTTTTCGGCGGCGGTATCGACCCGGAGCGTCTGCTGGACGAGGTCCTTCCGGGCAGTTTTTACCAACCTCCTGTCCCCGCACCGGAGGGCGGTTCATGGTGGCAGGCGCTGCTGGGCTTTGCCGCCGGGGCTCCGGATCTCGCTCCCACCGAGATGATTTTCAGCATCCTCCCCGCGAGTGCGCGGCCCGCCTGGGAAAAAGCGGTGGCTAGCTCGGCGGTCGTGCCGGTTTCATCTTCTAGGGCTGCTCCCGCATCACCGCCCGGAGGGGTGACCAACACTTCCCCGGCGGCACCACCGGCCGGTGCTGCCCAGGTTACTCCGGTCGCCAGCGATACCGATGACGAGGAGCCGCCGCCGGTGGCCGAGCCCACTCCCGCCCCTGCCACCGTCGGGAAGGTGAAAACATGGGGCAAGGATCACGCCGTGATCATCTACCATACGCATGCCACGGAAAGCTTCCTGCCCACACTCCAGAGCGTGATGGCAGCGGACGTGCGGCCGCACCGTGCCGAGCAGGCGTTTTCGAGCGACCCGCGCTACACGGTGATGCGGGTGGGGGAGGAGCTGGCGAGTCAACTGTACGGCAAGCACGGCATCGCGGTGGTCCAAAGCCGGGAATCTCCGGATGCCGGCGGGCGGGGGGCGTCGTACAGCCGGTCAGCCCCCATCGTCCGCGGTCTTTTGGCCAAATATCCGTCTGCCAAGGTGGTCATCGACCTTCACCGTGATGCTGCCCCCCGCAGCACCACCGCCGCCACGGTCAAAGGCAAGCGGGTGGCACGGATCATGTTTGTGGTAGGCTCGGATCATGTGTTTCCGCATCCGCATTGGCGCGATAACTATGCCTTGGCCCTAAAACTAAACCAAATTGTCGAGGACAAGTTCCCTGGTTTGTCGCGGGGCATAATGGTAAAAGATTACCAGTATAACCAGCAGCTATCGACGGATATGTTGCTCATCGAAGTGGGCGGAGCGGAAAACACCTTGGAAGAGGAGCTGGCCACGGCGGACCTTCTGGCCGAAGCGATTACGCGGCTTTTGCGCGGGCCGTGACGGGGGCTTGGCTGCCGGGCATGGTATAATGTCACCAATGAATCCCACGGCTTATATTCGCAATTTCTGCATCATTGCCCATATTGACCACGGCAAGTCCACCTTGGCCGACCGCATCCTTGAGCGCACGCAGGCCATCCCTGCCCGCCAGATGACCGAGCAGGTGCTCGACCAGCTGGTCGAGGAGCGCGAGCGTGGCATCACCATCAAGGCAAAGGCGGTGCGGCTTGACTACCAGGCGAAAGACGGCCAGAAATACGTGCTCAATCTCATCGACACCCCGGGGCACGTTGATTTTTCCTACGAGGTGTCCCGGAGCCTGGCGGCCTGTGAAGGGGCCATCCTGCTCGTTGACGCTACCCAAGGCATCGAGGCCCAGACACTGGCGAACACCTACCTGGCCTTGGGGCACGATCTCAGCATCATTCCCGCGATCAACAAGGTCGACCTTCCGAGTGCCCGTCCGGAGGAAGTACGCCAATCGCTGAAAGACGTGTTCGGGTTTTCGCCGGAAGAGTGTTTGGTCACCTCGGCGAAGACGGGCGAGGGTGTGGACGATATTCTCGAAGCCATCGTGCAAAGGGTGCCGCCGCCGGCGGGCGACCTCGGTGCTCCTTTGCAGGCCCTTGTCTTTGACTCCCATTTCGATCCCTACAAAGGCGTGATCGCTCACATCAGAGTGGTCGCTGGCCAGGTGAAGCCAGGCATGCAGATCATGATGATGTCCACCGGCCGTACCTTCGAGGTCACCGACGTGGGGGTATTCCGCCCGGCCATGACTCCGGTTGACAGTCTTGGGGCAGGCGAGGTCGGTTATCTCGCCGCGGCGATGAAAAACGTCCGTGACTGCCGCGTCGGCGACACCATTACGGAAAAAGATCGTCCCGCGGCGGCGCCCCTGCCTGGCTACCGCCCGGCACTCCCTATGGTGTACTGCGGGATGTATCCGGTCGAGCCGTCGGAGTACGAAGAACTGCGGGACGCACTCGAAAAGCTGCAGCTTAACGACGCCGCAGTCACCTTTGAGCCCGAGACCTCGGAAGCCCTCGGGTCCGGCTTTCGCTGCGGGTTTTTGGGACTTTTGCACATGGATATCGTGCGGGAGCGCCTGGAGCGGGAGTACGGCCGCGAGCTCATCGTCACGGCTCCCAACGTGGTATACGAGGTGACCACGACCAAGGGGGAACGCCTGCGGGTGCAAAACCCGGCGGCCTTGCCACCGCCGTCCACCATCGCCAGTCTGGCGGAACCGCACGTGAAAGCCCAGATCATCGCTCCGGCCGGCTTTGTAGGGGACGTCATGGAGCTGTGTCAGGGCCGCCGCGGGCAGTTTATCAACATGGAGTACCTCGGCTCCGACCGGGTGCTCATCGTATACGATCTGCCTCTCGGGGAGATCATGTTCGATTTCTTCGACCAGCTGAAATCACGTACCCGGGGTTACGCCTCGCTTGACTACGAGCTGACCGGCTATCGTACGGAGGATCTTGTCAAGGTGGACATTCTTGTAAACGGCGAGATCGTCGACGCCCTTTCGGTGATCGTGCACCGCGATGAGGCTTTCGCCCACGGGCGGCTCCTCGTCGAGAAACTGCGGCGTCTCATTCCGCGGCAGCTTTTCGATGTGCCCATCCAGGCCGCCATTGGCGGCAAGGTGATCGCCCGTGAGACCATTCCGGCCCGACGCAAGGATGTCCTGGCCAAGTGCTACGGTGGCGACGTCACGCGCAAGAAAAAGCTGCTGGAAAAACAGCGTGAGGGCAAAAAGCGCATGAAAATGGTAGGTAGCGTCGAGATCCCCCAGGACGCCTTCATGGCGGTTCTCAAGATCGACAAGTGAATGCCGGGACGGCACCATGAGCACCACCGCGGTGTACATCCACGTCCCGTTCTGCCGCCGAAAGTGCTTGTATTGCGACTTTCAAAGCCGGCCCTACCGTGGCCAGGACGAGGCCGACTACCTCGAGGCCATCCGCCGCGAGATCTCCCTGCGGGCAGGGGAAGAGACCGGTCCCGCAGACACTATCTACTTCGGCGGCGGTACTCCGTCGGTGGTGTCCGTACATGTGCTGCCAGCAGTTTTGGATGCCATTGCACGGTCCATCGGCATCGCCGCTGGCGCTGAGATCACGGCCGAGGCCAACCCGGAGTCGGTGCGACCGGATGTCCTGGCGGCATGGCGGCGCGCGGGCGTCAACCGGCTGAGCCTGGGCGTGCAGGCGTGGCAGGATACACTACTCCGCGCGCTCGGCCGTCTCCACGACCGCACGGCCGTGGTGCGGGCGTACGAGCTGGCACGTGCGGCCGGCTTTACGAATGTTTCGGTGGACCTTATGTTCGGCTTGCCGGGCCAGACGATGCGTGACTGGGAGGAGACCCTGGCGGCAGTGGCGGCACTCGGCCCGGAACATGTATCGGCGTATGCCTTGCAGGTGGAGGAAGGTACCCTGTTGCACCGGCTGGTGAGCTTGGGCAGGCTATCGGTGCCGGACGAGGACACCCAGGCCGACATGTACGAACTTTTACGCGCGGCGATGGCTGCGGCCGGCTACGAGCATTATGAGATCTCGAACTTTGCCCGGCCGGGTTTCCGCTGCCGCCACAACCTGGTTTACTGGCACAACGGCGATTACGCCGGCTTCGGTCCGGCGGCCTGGAGCCACCGGGGCCGGCGCCGGTGGGGCAACACCGGCGACCTCGCGGTCTACGCTGCCAAGCTGGCCAAAGGGGTGCTGCCGGTCGAGCAGGAAGAGGTCGTCAATGACCGGGAGGCCATGGGCGAAACCATGATGCTCGGTCTGCGCCTGGTCGAGGGGATATCCGACGCCGAGTTTCGGGCCAAGTTCGGCCTCGGCGTGGCAGATGCTTTTGGCCCCGAGATCGCCGCACTTACTGCCCGCGGACTTCTCGTGGGCCGGGACGGGCGCTGGCAGCTCACGCCCCGCGGCCTTCTCCTCGGCAACGTGGTTTTCGGTGCTTTTGTGTGACCTAGCCGATACCGATGGCAAAACTCACCAGCAGAATGACCAGCACTCCGAGTGAGACGGCCGTGAACAGCCAGTCTTGTTCGAGGGCGAAGCCGATGACGGCTGTGATGACCCGCACAAACGGTGTCAGCATCAGCACAATGAGCCCAAGGCTCAGGTAGGCTGCTGGTTCACCGGCCTTCAGGCCAGCTGCGAGCTTGGCAACCGGCACGGCAGTGTCGGTAGGACCATGCACAATGGCCACCAGCAAAAGACCCAGTACCAGAATGATAAAGCTCAGTGTCACGCCGGTGATCAACACCCGCGGTACCGCTTCGGTTAAAAAGTCGCGGTCATGAGACATGGTTTGTGACTGCCCCCAACGTTGTTATTTAGTGGATGGTGATGCCAAAAACGCTCAGCCCCATTTCGATGGCGAGCACAATCATTACCACCGCGAGAACCTTGGCCAGCACTCCGCCGGCCACCTTTTTGGCGAGCCGGGTACCAGTCAAAGCACCCAGGAACACGCCTATGGCCACTGGGGCCGTGATGCCGGGGTCGACGAAGCCGTGTGCGTAGTAAATGTAGGCACTGGCCACGGCGGTGACGCCAATCATGAAGTTGCTCGTAGCCGCGGCTGCCTTCATCGGCACGCCCATGCCGAGGGTCATGGCTGGCACCTTGATGACGCCGCCCCCAATGCCCAGGAGGCCAGAGATATTGCCGGCAATGAATGATACAAACATCCCAAGAGGCAGGCGGTGCACCGCGTAAGTCACGTCTTTTTTCAGGTAGGGGTCATGGTAGGTAGCTCCCAGCCGGCCAGGATTGGTCGTGGTGGCAGAGACGAGTGTCTGCTCTTCACGACGGTTTAGCATGCTCAGGGCTGTGATGAAAAGAAATACAGCGAAGATTCCGCTGAGCACCTGGCGGCTCAGGATCGCGGCCGTGATGCTCCCCAGGATGGCACCGGTGGTGGTGGCGAGCTCAAGCGTCATCCCGAGACGCATGTTCGTCAGCTCATCGCGCACGTACGCGCTGGCGGCCGCGCTTGAGGTGGCGATCACGGCGACAATGCTGGCACCGATGGCATTGTGTATTGGCACATGCATCACCAGGATGAGGAATGGCACCAAAAGAACGCCGCCCCCGATGCCTACCATGGCCCCGAGGATACCTGTGGCCAGGCTACCCGACAGGATGGCCAATGTGGTGACAAGCGACAAAGAAACTCACTCCTCCGAAAGATGATTGTGCCGCTGCAAACGGATAATGTAACGGTAGCGGTCTCCTCTATAGGCGGCCGACGCGTATTCTAGCACGGTTCCGGTCTCATCCACAGTGACCCGTTTGATGAGCAGGAGCGGCGTGCCTATTTTTACTTCCAGCAACTTGGCCTCCCGCTGGCCGGCGGCCACGGCTTCGATAGTCTGGTCGGCGGCGTACGGGTGGTGGCCGGCGTTTTCCAAAAGAGCGTATATGGGCTGCCGTACCAGCAAGGCGGAGGAGACGACAAGGCCAAGGCTGGCCGGGAGGTAACGGGTGTCAAGCAGTAGCGGCTGCCCGCTAGTGCTGATGATCCGCTCTATGAAAACGACTTTTTCGCCCGCGTCCAGGTGGAGGTGCAAAGCCACCTCCGGCGGAGCGGGAACCGTCCGCACGGCCACTACGCGCATGCTTGTGGCAACACCCTGGCCGGCCAGTTCTTCCGCGAAGCCTGTGAGGTGTACCAGCGGCTGTGCCAGTTTCTGCGGAGTGACGAAGGTACCGCGCCCCTGCTGGCGCATGACAAGCCCTTCCTGCTCAAGCTCCGCCAGGGCCTGGCGCACTGTGATGCGACTGACGCCGTATTCTTCGACCAAAGCGCGTTCCGGTGGCAACTGGTCGCCCGGTTTCAGGCGGCCCTCTTGGATGGCCTCCTTGATCGCGGTTTTGATCCGGTGGTAAAGGGGGATGGGATTGCCGATGCTGATCACCACTCTTTTGCCTTTCCAGTAGCATTTACTTTTCCCCGCGCGACCGGCGGGTTTGGTCAGAATGACATGACCAATCGTAGCGCTCTTGACCGCTGCGGGCAATCGTATTGACAGTAAATCGGGCCCAATGCTATGGTTTGGGATAGATCGTTAGCACTCGGCAGGTGGGAGTGCTAAAAACCATGGCAAATTCAAGGTCAGTGAGGGTGGTCAACTTTTCCCCGGCCGAACTTGACGAACGCAAGCGGTTGATCCTCCGCGCCATAGTCGAGGAACACGTGGCCACCGGTCAGCCGGTGGGGTCGCGGCTATTGGCCCGCGTGGTGGCTTTGGGGTTGAGCCCGGCCACCGTGCGAAACGAAATGGCTGACCTCGAAGAAAGCGGCTACCTCGAAAGCCCGCACCACTCTGCCGGCCGCATCCCGTCCCAGCTTGGCTACCGGTTTTATGTGGATCACCTCATGCAGCCAGCACAAGTTCCTTTCGATCTCTTGGAGGTCATCCGCGAAAGCCTGGAGCTCAAAACCCGCACCGTGGAAGCCGTCATGCAGCAGACTGCCCACCTGTTGGGCCGGCTCACCAACTACATGACCGTGGTGGCAGGCCCCACCGCCGGCGCCAGTGTCCTTCGCCGCATCGACATCCTGCCGGTAGACGACCGCCGGGCAGTGCTGGTGGCCGTCACTGGCGGCGGAGCAGTACATGACTGGGCGATTGATCTTTCAACGCCCTTGAGCGACGAGGAGCTCCGTTACATCTCCGAAGTGCTCACCCGGCTTTTAGGCGGACGGGCCTTAGCCGACGTGGGGCGGACCGTCCTGCAAGGCCTCGAGGACGCCCTGGCGCCATACCGTGATCTCCTGCACGTAGTGCTGGAGCTTTTGCATGACCAGGGGCAGGCGCCGGGGGAACCCCATCTGTACCAGGGCGGGGTAGCCAACCTCTTGGCACACCAGGAGTTTCATGATCCGCGCCTGGCCATGGACGTTTTGTGGGCGGTGGAGCAGAGTCCCGAACTGCGGCAAGAGCTCGGGCAGGCCGGCGAACCACTTGTGCGCATCAGGATCGGCACCGAAAACGTGGTGGACGCCCTGAGCCACTGCAGCATGATATCGGTTTCTTACACCGTCAATGGGGAGTGGGCCGGGCGCCTGGCGATCATTGGTCCCACCAGGATGGACTACGCCCACGCCGTACCCGTCCTGCAGGCGGTGGCAGAACACCTGGCCGGGTGGTTTGGGCGGATCTAGATCCCTCCGGGGAAAGGGGACGACAGTATGAGCGCTGCCAAGGCGCAGGATGCCAGTGACGTCGAACAGCGGCTGGCTGCCCTGGTCACGAATGTAAACGCCGTCCAGGCCATGGCACAGGCTGTCGAAAGCACCATCGGGCCCAAGGGGCTCGATGTTCTTTTGGTTGACAGGTTTGGCGACGCAGTCATCACCAACGATGGCGTTACCATCCTGTCCCGCATGGACGCCAACCACCCGGCGGCCCGGCTGGTGATCAACGTGGCCCGGGCCCAGGAGCAAAAGGTGGGCGACGGCACCACTACGGCCACCATCATGGCCGCCGCCTTGCTGGCGGAGGGACTCACCCAAGCCCGCCGAGGGGTGCCGGTCACGCGGATAATCGAAGGCATCCGGTTGGGGGTGCAGTTGGCCCAAAAGTTCATCGCCAGTGTCTCCCGTCCGGTGACCGACCTTGATGATCCTGTCCTTCGCCAGGTGGCCCTCATATCAGGCCGCGGGCGGGAGGACATCGCCGATCTGGTGGTGGAAGCCGCCAAAAAGAGCGGGATCAAAAAGCTTCGCGACCCCGGATTCCGTCTGGCCGGGGCGGTAGTGGCGGCCGAAAGGGCGAAAAACCAAGTCATCAGCGGCATCATCGTCGATAAAAAGCGCCTCAACACCGAAATGCCACGCCGCGTATCCGACGTGCGCGTGCTGGTCGTGGATGATGCCCTGGAACCGCAAAAGGTAGAGGACGAAGCCCTGCACACCGAAAGCGGAGTCGCCCTCCAGAAGGGGTACCGGGCGGAGTTCGCCGACAACCTCCAGAAACTCCGGGCGCTGGGGGTAGGTCTTATACTGGTCGACCGCGGGGTGGATCCGGCCGCAGAACAGTTCCTGACTGATGCCGGAGTCATGGTGCTTTCGCGCGTGCTGGCTTCCGACCTCCGGCGGGCAGCCGAGTTCAGCGGCGCCCGCATGGTCAAAAGGACTGCCCTCGGCAAACCGCCGGAAGAGCTTTCGCGGTTTTTGGGCCACGTGGATGAGGCTTACGAGGACGAGGAACTGGAGCGTGTGATCATGACCGGTGGGGCCGGGAAGCCCGCGGCGACGGTCCTGGTCGGGGCGGCCACGTCGGAGGTGGTGGCGGAGCGCGAGCGGATTGCTCAGGATGCTGCGGGAGCGGTGCAGGCGGCCGTGCGCGAGGGTGTGGTGCCGGGCGGCGGGTCGGTCGAGCTCGCCGCCGCTCTGGCGGTTGAGCGGGCCCGGTCGAGCCTCCAGGGCATGGCGGCCTACGGCATGTCCTGCGTGGCCGAGGCCCTGCGGCGGCCACTGGCGCAAATCGTGGCGAACGCCGGCTTCAACCCGCTCGAGAAGGTGGGTGAGGCGGCCGCGGCCCAGAACGCCCATCACAACCCGGGCCTGGGCATCGATTGCGATACCGGCGGCCTCGTGGACATGGTGAACGCGGGGGTAATGGATCCCACCCTGGTGAAAATGCATGCCTTGGCGGCGGCGGCGGAAGTCGCCGAAACGATTTTGCGGATTGACACCATCATCAAGATGAAGGATGCCGAAGAGGTTCCCGGGGAAAGGGCCCCGTCAGGAGGTTAATCATTGGCTGACATCGACTATTACGAGGTGCTGGGCGTTCCCAGGGATGCCAGCGAAGAAGAAATCAAAAAGGCTTACCGTAACCTGGCCCGCAAGTATCATCCGGATGCCAACCCGGGCGATCCGCAGGCGGAGGAGCGGTTCAAGCAGATCAACGAAGCCTACGAGGTCCTGCGCGACCCCGAAAAACGGGCGCGCTATGACCAGTTCGGCCGTGCCCAGGGTACCCCCGGTACCGGCTACGGCGATTTTGGCGGTTTTGGGCCCAATCCTTTCGAGGACATATTTGACATGTTTTTCGGGATGGGAACACCGCGTGGCCGCAGGACGCCGGGGCCGGAGCCCGGGGCGGATTTGCAGATCGTCCTGGAGATTTCCCTGGAAGAAGCCGCCCGCGGGGTGGCCAAGGTGGTGGAAGTCACCCGGGCGGAGACCTGTCCCGCATGTGGCGGCTTCGGGGGCGAGGGTGGCGCCAAGCCCACCACCTGTCCGGTCTGCGGCGGGCGGGGGCAGGTGCAGCATGTGCAGCAGACTGCTCTCGGGCGTTTTGTGACCGTGCACACGTGTGAGCGTTGCGGTGGCACCGGTCAGGTGATCAGCCAGCCATGCCACCGCTGCCAGGGCACGGGACGCGTGAAGGTGCGGCGGCAGCTGGAAGTGCAGGTGCCGCCGGGCGTAGATACGGGCCACAAGCTTCGCCTTTCGGGCGAGGGCGAGGGCGGAAGGCGGGGTGGCCCGGCCGGCGATCTGTACGTCACCATCCGCGTGCGCGAACATGAGATCTTCCGCCGTGACCACAACGATCTGCTCGTGACCGTGCCGGTGGGATTCGCCCAGGTGGCGCTGGGAGCGACCATCGAAGTGCCTAGTCTAGACGGTCCGGCTAAGCTGCACATCCCGGCCGGTACCCAGTCTGGCAGCGTGTTCCGGCTGCGGGGCAAGGGGATGCCGGACGTGCGGGGGTACGGGCGCGGCGACTTGGTCGTCACCGTGCAAGTGCGCACGCCCACTGCCCTTACGGAGCGGCAGAAGGCGCTCCTGCAGGAGTGGGCGGCTCTCGAATCGGAGCATGTCGACGCCGGTGAGCGCGGCTTTTTCCAGCGGGTCCGCGAGGCGCTGGGAGGAAAGGAATAAATGCGCTGGGTGCAGCTGACAGTGAGCGTGCCGCCTCCGTCCGTGGAGGCCGTTTGCGGCCGTTTCTGGGAGCTCGGGGCCCGCGGGGTGGCGGTAACGGAGCCGGAGGAAGCCACTGGCGAGGCAAAAGCCAGTGGCTATTTTGTTCTGCCCCAAGCATCTGGTGACCCGGAGCGGTTGCCGGCGGTGGCCGCTGTCCGCGAATTCGTGGCCTTACTGCCGTCGTGGGGCCTTCCGGCCGGAACGTTGCAGGTGCAGGTAGTAGACGACCAGGATTGGGCGGAGGCTTGGAAGGCTCATTTCCACCCGCTCCGGATCGGGCGCCGCCTGGTGGTGAAGCCGTCGTGGGAAGGTTTTGAGGCGGCGGCGGGCGATATCGTGCTGGAGATTGATCCCGGCATGGCCTTTGGCACTGGCACTCATCCTACTACTGCCATGTGCCTGGCCATCATGGAAGACTATCTGCGGCCCGGCATGGTCGTATGTGACGCCGGCTGCGGATCGGGGATTCTCTCGGTGGCCGCGGCCCGGCTGGGGGCCGGTCTGGTGGAGGCGTGGGACCTCGAGGAGGAGGCCTGCCAGGCCACTGCCGAAAACGCGGCCCACAACGGTGTGCAGGACAAAATACGCGTGTCGTGCCGGGACGCCGCGGAGGGGCTTTTCGCGTTACCGGGAAGGTTCGATCTCGTGGCGGCAAACATTTTGGCTGAGTTTGTGCTGGCCAACGCGGCGGCACTTGCTTATGCCGTGGCACCAGGGGGTTTTGTGCTGGCCGGGGGGATCGCCGCCGCGCGGGAAGAAGAATGTCGCCAGGCTTTTGAGGCCAACGGACTGATCGTGGAAGACACCAGGCGAATGGAAGGTTGGGTTACGTTGGTGGCCAGAAAATGACGGATTTTCCCCAGCATGACGAACGCCGGGCACCGCGGGTGGCTTTTGCCACGCTCGGGTGCAAGGTCAACCAATACGATACACAGGCCATGATCGAGGTTTTCCGGCGTCATGGTTACGAACTCGTGGATTTTCCGGAGACGGCGGATGTATATGTCATCAACACGTGCACGGTTACCGGCCGCGCCGACCAAAAGTCGCGGCAGCTGTTGCGTCGGGCCCGCCGGCAGAATCCCGCTGCGGTGACGGTTGTCGTGGGCTGCCTTCCGCAGGCCAACCCGCAGGCGGCGGCCAGCCTTGCGGAGGCGGACGTCGTGATCGGCCACCGGGAGCGGAAGGCCCTGATGGAGGCAGTGGACGAGGCCCGCCGGCGACGCCAGGCTGGGAATGTGCCGGGGCCGCTCGTGCGGGTGGCGCCATGGGAGCCCGGGGTGGTCTTTGACGAAACGCCCATCACGGCCATGGCCGGCCGCACGCGGGCAACCATCAAGATCCAGGAGGGCTGCAACCTGCATTGCACGTACTGCATCATTCCATATGCCCGCGGCCCTGCCCGCTCGCGCGACCCGGCGGCGGTGGTGGCGGAGGTGCAAAGGCTCGTAGCGGCGGGGTACCGCGAGTTTGTCTTTACCGGTATCTGCATGGGCGGTTACGGCCGCGATCTCACCCCGCCGGTGAGCCTGGCCCGACTGGTGCGGGAAGTGGCGGCGGTACCAGGTGTGGCACGTATCCGCCTGAGCTCGGTGGAACCGACCGACATCGACGAGGAACTTTTGCAAGTGGTCGCAGAGCCGCCGGCGGCGGCACACCTTCATATTCCGCTGCAGAGCGGCAGCAACCGTATCCTGGTGCGGATGGGGCGGCGTTACACACGGGAAAAATACGCGGCCGTGGTGGCCAGGGCCCGTGCGGTCATCCCCGACCTGGCCGTGACCACCGACGTCATGGTCGGTTTCCCGGGCGAAACCGAAGAAGACTTCTCGGAAACCAGCGACTTTGTGGAAAGGATGGGCTTTGCCAGGATCCATGTCTTCCCATATTCGCGCCGTCCTGGCACGCCGGCAGCAGAAATGCCCGGCCAGCTGAGCGAAGACGTGAAAGAGGCCAGGGTCCGGGTCCTGGTGGCCCTCGGCGCCCGGCTTGGCCAAAGGTTCCAGGAGCAGTTTTTGGGACGGGTCATGGCAGTCCTCGTGGAGGAGCAGCGGGACGGCCAGGGACGGCTTGAGGGGCTGACGGGCAACTACCTGCGGGCGGCGTTTGAGGGCGACGACCGCTTCAAGGGCGAACTTGTGCCGGTGCGACTTCTCCGGCCGGAGCAAGGCGTCATTGCAGGTGAACTGGTTGCCGGCGGTTAACCGGCCGGTGCGGTCAATAGTCTATAAGCAGAATGGTCACACGACCGGAGGGAGCGGCATGGCCAAGCGTCTGCGGGTAGGGGTGATTTTTGGCGGTCGTTCGGGCGAACACGAGGTGTCGCTGTGGTCGGCCGAATCTGTGCTCGAGGCCATGGATCCGGCCAAATACGAGGTGGTCCCGATCGGCATCCGCCCGGACGGCCAGTGGGTGGTAGGCACCACGCCAAGCCTGATGCTGGCAGGCAGGGCCGCACCAGAAGAAAGGCCCGTCGTGCTGCCGCCCGACCCGGGGATGCGGTCGGTGGTGCCGCTTGCGGCCGGTGAAATGCCCGCGCGAATCGCCGGGCTCGGAGAGCCCTTGGACGTGGTTTTTCCCGTCATGCATGGCACTTACGGGGAAGACGGCTGTATCCAGGGTCTTCTGGAGCTTGCGGGCATCGCCTACGTGGGTTCGGGCGTCATGGCTTCTGCCGTGGGCATGGACAAGGCGATTATGAAAGCGGTCTTTACGCAACGGGGCCTGCCCATCCTGCCATACATGGTCGTGCGGCGGGCGGACTGGGAAAGTGCCGGCCCCAAATTCAAAGACGAAGCAGAGAAAAGTCTCGGCTACCCCATGTTCGTGAAACCAGCCAACCTTGGCTCGAGCGTAGGAATCAGCAAGGTGCACAATGCCGATGAGTTTGCACCGGCCATGGCCGAAGCCTTCCGCTACGACACCAAAGTCGTGGTCGAAAAGGGGGTTTTGGCCCGGGAGGTGGAAGTGGCCGTCCTGGGCAACGAACGACCGCAGGCGTCGGTGCCGGGTGAGGTCGTGCCCCACCGCGAGTTTTACGACTATGAGGCCAAATACCAGCCCGGCGGTTCGGACCTCCTCATTCCTGCCCCGCTTGCAGAAGACCAGATTGACGAGCTCAAGCGCCTGGCCATCGAGGCCTTCCTGGCGGTGGACGCGGCCGGCATGGCGCGGGTAGACTTTTTCGTCGACCGGGACACCGGACGCATCTATCTCAACGAGATCAACACCATTCCTGGTTTCACACGCACGAGCATGTACCCCAAGCTCTGGGAAAAAAGCGGCCTTTCGTACCGCGACCTCATCGACGAGCTGATCCGGCTCGCCCTGGAGCGGCACGCGGCCAAGGCAGGGCTGGCCCGCATCTACCGTCCGCAGGCATGATCTGATCACCGCCGGCAGGCATTGCCGCCGCCCGGTCGAATTTAGCGTTGTGCACGGACGGGGGGCGGTCATGGTGGCGGCAAGCAAGGTGCGGCCCGGCAAGCGCCTGGGCCTTCTCGATCAAATCGTCCTGAGCTTTTTCTGGTTTTCTCTCAATTTTCACTGGGGTGCCATGCTCACGGTGGTAGTACCCACCGCCATCATCGGCCTTGTCCCCGATGCCCTCAAGGTAAGGACCTTGGGCGTGATCTCCGGACTCGGGGCACTGGTGGCGGTGTTCGCTTTGCCCATCGCGGGGGCGTTTTCCGACATTTCCACGCATCCGTGGGGACGGCGGCGGCCGTACATCCTGTGGGGATCGATTCTCAACGCGGCGGCCCTCGTCGGCATGGCGTATTCGCGGCATGTGGTTTTGTTCGCCTTCGCCTACCTGATTGTGCAGGCGGTGAACAACATCGCCGGTGGCCCCTACCAGGGTCTCATTCCTGACATCGTGCCGGAAGACCAGCGCGGGGCGGCCTCGGGATGGATGGGCCTGATGACCATGCTCGGGACGATCACCAGTATATTTTTGGCTGATCTTCTCATCGGGAGCGGGCATCTTTTTACGTTTTACTGGGTGACCGTAGGCGTCATGCTGGCCGGGGCCGCCGTGACGGTGCTGTTTGTCGGCGAGGAGCCGTTGCGGGAAGCCCACCGCATGGACTGGGGACAGTTTGCCCGGTCGTTTGTTGACCCGTTCCGCTACGCCGATTTTCGCTGGGTGTTTTTCACCCGTGGCATGGTGATGTTGGGCTTCTACACAATCCTGTCGTTTCTCGAGTACTACTTCAAAGACGTCCTCGGCATGGCCACATACGTGGCGGCGACCACCGTGGTGAGCGGGCTCGTCATGGTGGGGGCGATGATCAGCACCCTGGCAGGCGGCTGGCTGTCCGACCGCATTGGCCGCAAGCTCATCGTGTTCATATCGGGCATTCTGATGAGTGTCACGCCGGCGGTAATGATTGTCAGCAGGTCATACGGCCTGATCCTTGCTTTCGCGGCTGTGTTTGGCCTCGGGTATGGCGCCTACACAAGCGTGGACTGGGCTTTGGCCATCGATATTTTGCCTGCGTCTGAGGCCGCGGGGAAAGACCTCGGTGTCTGGGGCGCTGCGGTGACCATCCCGCAGGTGATTGCCCCGGCACTGGGAGCGTTAGTGATCACCGTCTTCCAGCACTGGTCGGTCAGGGTCGGCTACCAGGCTGCCATGGCCACAGCGGTGTTGTACTCGCTTCTTGGTTCGTTGTTTGTCTGGCGGATCAAAGGAGCGCGCTAGACCCGAAAGGAGGCGTCGGTGGGCATGAACGTGGTGAAAGTAATGGCAGTGCAGGGCGGAGTGGAAAGTTTCGTCCAATCGTCGTTTGCACTGGATCGTGATGCCGAGTCAGTTCACCCCGATCTGATCGTGTTTCCAGCCTTTGCGGGGCTTGGCGTTGTCGAGGGCAGCGAGACTGCCAGTTCGTTTGCCGACGTGCTGGCGCTGGCCAGGCAGGCGGACCGGCTCGCGGAGTGGGTCGTCGAACGTGCGGTGGCCCTCGCGACACGTACCGGGGCGGTGGTGGTACCGGGCAGTGTGATCCTGCCTGCCGGCGACGGTTTCGTGCACCGTACTTACGTCGTGACTGCGGACGGGGTCATTGGCAGTCAGGATCAAACCCATGCCGGTCCTTTCGAACGCACCTGGCCGCTCAAACCTGCCACTACCCTTGCACCCGTGCCGACGCCCGTGGGCGTGATCGGACTGGTCGTGGGTTGGGACGTTTTTGTCCCGGAGGTGTGGCGTATCCTCGCTTTGCAGGGGGCGGACATCATATGCGTGCCGAACGCCACCGCCGCACCTTACAGCCAATGGCAGGCGCTTCCAGGCGCGTGGGCGCAGGTGCAGCAAAACCAGGTGTACGCGGTGGAGGCCTGCCTCGTGGGGAGATGGGCCGGGCAAGCGTGGGCGGGCGTGTCGGCCCTGCACGGGCCGGTGGAGATCACGCCTGGGGACACGGGCTACCTTTCCCAGGCCAGAAGCTGCGACCAGCCGGAGGCAATCACTGGTATGTTCGATTTCACTGCTCTCCGGTCCATCCGTACGGCGTATCCGATATTTTCCTTCCTGAACCGGCCCTTGTACCGGGCCATGATGCCCGGTATCTACCGCGGGGGTGACGGCCGTGGCGGGCATGGAAGAACTTAAGCAAACACTTTTTTTCTACTACCTGCAGTGGGCCACACGTCCAGGCCCTATCCAACGGGCGGTGGCCGGTGCGCTCGGTGGCGTGAAGCCGAAAGGCAGGACGTACGATCGCCGCCAGGTGCGGGTGGCGGCTGTCCAAATGGAGCTGTCTTTGATCTCTGACCCGGCCGAGTATGCCCGCAAAGTGGCCGCTCTGGCCGGCCAGGCGGCATCGGAAGGGGCAGAACTCGTCTGCTTTCCGGAAGATGCTGCCACGCATCTTGTGGGCATGCTGCCGGGCATCGAAAAGCTGGCTGGGGCGGGGTCGGTGGAGGCGGCCCTCGGGGAAATGGGGATGGACGTAAAAGTGGCCGACATCTTCCGGTTTCTCGGTCCGGCGATGCGGCGGACCTACCTGGCCACTTTTGCCAAGGTCGCGAGCACGCTGGGGGTGTACATCGCCGGCGGCAGTGTGGTGCTGCCGGAAGAGGACGGGCAGGTGCGTAACCGCCAGTACCTTTTTGCTCCCGACGGGCGGTTGGTGAGTTCCCAGGCCAAGATGCACCTTCTTCCCATGGAGGCTGTGTGGGGGCTTTCCCCCGGCAACGAAATCGGCATTTACGAGGCGCCGTTTGGCCGTCTCGGACTGCCGGTGTGCATGGACGCCACCTATTTCGAGACCTATCGGATTTTGACGCTCCTCGGTGCCGAGATCATCATCAACCCGTCCGCCGACCCTGACGAGTACAACTTTTGGCGGAAGCTGCGGGGAATTTGGCCGCGGGTGCAGGAGAGCCCCGCTTACGGTGTGAACCCGTGCATGGTCGGCGATTTCATGGGCATGAAGCTCACAGGCAAAAGCGCCATCGTGGCTCCCTTGGCCCTTTCCCCGCATGGCGACGGCATCCTGGCCCAGGTGGAGTCGTACGACCGGGAAGGGATGGCGGTGGCCACGCTCGACCTTGCAGCCCTGCGGGATTACCGCCGCCAGGCACAGATAGAGGCCTCTTTCAACCTCGACCTGTACCAGCGTTACTTCCCGGCGGTTTACGACCTTCCCGAACGGGGTGGCACTTTGTGAACGACGAGGACCGGATTCTCACCGTACCGGAGGAAGTGAAAGCGTACCAGCGCCGTCTGGTCACCGGGAACGAATGGGTGAGCCTGCCCGATATCGATCCCGCCACCGGCGGTTTGCAAAGTGTGAACGTTTTGCACATGGGGCTCGGGGGGCTGTGGGAGTTTCTGGGCAGAGCCGATGCCGCCTTGTTGGGACCCGTGGTGGCAGCGGAGGGTGGAACGATCGACCTCCGCGGACAGATCGCGTGGAATCTCGAGGCCGGCTGGCTGCCTCGCGGGAAAGCGTCGTGGGCAACGCAGGGGCTCGAGACCAGCATCGACATACTTGCCCCGCCGGGCGTGCGGGGTTTTCTGGTGCGAATCGCGGTACGAAACCTTGCCAGCCGCAGCCTGACGGTGGAGACAGGGCTTCAGGGAATGCTGGCCGGCTGCCGCCGCACGGTTTACACAAGCCGGTCTTTGGACACGCGTATTGATGTCTACGGCGACCGGTGGACACGCGGGTTTGTGCTGGAGGCGAGTGCGGGCGCCGCGGGTGCGGCCATGGCGGTCGCTACCGTTCGCCCGGCTGCCAACAGTTGGGCCAAGGTCCTGGCCGACTGGAGCCGCGAAACGGCACTGGAATGGACGCAGGAGCCCGTGGCGGCCGGGTCCGGGACCGGGGTGGCCTACCGGAGCGTGGTGAAGCACTTGCTGCCACCAGGAGCCGAAGAGGTCAGCGTGTTTGCGGTAGGGGTGGGCAAGGACGGGGACGGTGCCCGTACCAGTGCGGTGGACATGCTGCGGCACGGCTGGGAGCACTGGTACCGCCTAGCCCAGGAGGCCTGGGCGCTGCCCGTCTCGAAAGAGGTGTCCCGGCGATGGGAATACGCGACCGGCTCTGAAGGGCTGGCGGCGGCGCTGGAAAATGTCTTCCGGCGGAACCTCTGGTTCAACTTCTACTACAGCCGCGGCTATACCATCGACACCGAAGACCTGGTGCTCGTCACCTCGCGCAGCCCGCACTACTACGTGAGCGCCGCCTTCTGGGCACGCGATGCGTTTTTGTGGAGCCTGCCCGGGCTTGTCCTGGCTGACCCGGCGGCCGCCCGGGAGGCGCTGGTGGTGGCTTTCACGCGCTACCGCAAGCACGCCGGCGTCCACAGCCTCTACATGGACGGGACCTTGCTTTATCCGGGCTTCGAACTGGACGAGCTGTGTGCTTATCCCATCGGCCTGGAAACCTATGTCACCAGGACGGGGGACCGGTCCATCCTGGACACACCGGCGGTCCGCGAGGGATTGGCTGCGGTCGAGCGGTTGCTTGTTTCCCACCGGCACCACGGCGAGTGGCTTTTTGACACCTTTTTACTGCCCTCCGACGACCCAGCCGTCTACCCGTTTGTCTTGTACGACAACGTGCTGGCTTGGCGGGCCCTGCGGTTCATGGGCAATGCAGCCGCTGCCGAACAGGTACGAGCGGCGATCTACCGCCATTTCGTCGTGGAGGGTCCGTTCGGACCGCAGTTTGCGTGGGCCACCGACCTGCAGGGACATCACCAGCTGTATGACGAACCGCCGGGTAGTCTCACACTCTTGCATGCCTACGGTTTCTGCCCTCCGGACGACCCGGTTTACCAGCATACCGTGGCGTGGGTGCACTCACCATACAACCCCCACTACTTTCCGGGCGAGTTTGCGGCCGCCGGCAGCCCGCACGCGCGGCATCCGTGGATACTGGCGCTGGCGAACGACCTTTTGGCACCGGACCCCGGACTGAAACGCAAAGCGGCCCAGGCGATTGCCCGGGCCGCCATGGATAACGGTCTGGCTTGCGAGAGCATCGACGCCGCCACCGGCCTTGTCGCCACCGGCGAGGCGTTTGCCACCTGTGCCGGGTTCCTGGCCAGTGCGATCGCCGCTTTCGGCCGCCCGCCAGGTTAGGCCTGCTTTTGCTGCCGCGTGACCTCTTCGTCCCGCAAAAGACGGCGGAGTACCTTGCCCACCATGGATTTGGGCAGTTCGGGGCGGAACTCCACCAGGCGCGGGACCTTGTAGGCCGCCAGTTTCTCGTGGCAGTAGGCGATGATCTCCTCCGCGGTCACGTTGGCGCCGGCCTTGGGAACGATATAGGCTTTTACCGTTTCGCCGCGGTAGGGGTCGGGAATGCCTACGACGGCCGCCTCGGCTACCTTCGGGTGCGTGTACAGCACCTCTTCAATCTCGCGCGGGTAGATGTTGTAGCCGGAGGCGATGATCATGTCCTTCTTGCGGTCGACGATGGTGAAAAATCCGTCCTCGTCGACCGTGGCGATGTCACCGGTGTAAAGCCAGCCGTCACGGAGCACCTTTTCGGTCTCTTCCGGTCGGTTCCAATATCCCTTCATCACCTGTGGGCCGCGGACGCAGAGCTCGCCGGGCTGGTTTGGTCCCAGGACCTCAGTGCCGGTTTCCAGGTCGACCACGCGGGCGTCGGTATCGGGGAAGGGGACGCCGATCGTGCCGTATTTGCGGAATCCGAACAGCGGGTTCGAATGCGTCACCGGTGAGGCCTCCGTGAGGCCGTAACCTTCGACGAGCTTGCCGCCGGTCATCGCCTCGAACTTGTTTTGTACCTCCACAGGCAGCGGGGCAGAACCGCTTATGCACGCCGCGATGGAAGACAGGTCGTACTTTTTGGTTTCGGGGGAGTTGATCAGGGCGATGTACATGGTGGGTGCCCCGGGGAAGGTGGTGGGGCGATATTTCCTGATCGCCTCGAGCACATCCTTGACCACAAAGCGCGGCAGGAGGATCTGCGTGCCCCCCACGTACACGGCCAGGTTCATGGCCACGGTCATGCCGTAGACGTGGAAATATGGAAGGGCGCCCAAGACGATGTCATGGGCGTTTTTGTGGGTGCCCGGCGTCATCCACGCGACCGACTGTGCCGTGTTGGCGACCAGATTGCGGTGGGTGAGCATGGCGCCTTTGGCGACACCCGTCGTCCCGCCGGTGTACTGGAGGAGGGCCAGGTCGTCGGGGACCGGCCGCGTGGCGGGAGCGGGGCCACTGGCAGACCGCAAGAGTTCCGGCAAGGTGTAGATCCCGTCTTCCGCCGCGACGTTCACCAGGGTGCCGTCGCGTTTTGCCTTGAGGGGATACAAAAGCGACAGTAACGGGGGCAGCTGTTCCCGGATACTCGTGACCACGATCGACTGTATGCCGGCTGCTTCCTTCACCCGGCGTACCCGCTGGTAGAATAGGTCGAGCGTGAGCACTGCCTTGACGCCGGCATCCTTGAACTGGTGCTCCATTTCCCTTTCCACGTACATCGGGTTCGTCGGCACCACGACGGCTCCGAGGCGCATGGCCCCGTAATAACCGATCAAGAATTGCGGGCAGTTGGGCAGTACCAAAGCGACGCGGTCACCTTTTTCCACTCCGAGCCGGCTGAGGGCAATCGCGAAGCGGGTAGCGGCTTCGTCGAGCTGGGCGTAGGACAGAGCCTTGCCCATGAAGATTGTCGCTGTCCGCTGAGGGTACTTGCGGGCGGACGCCGCCAAGAGCTCAGGCAGGGTCAGTTCGGGATAGTCGATGTGAGCGGGGACACCCTCATCGTAAAACTTGACCCAGGGCTTTTCCGACATGGTGCACACCTCCGGCACGGGCTCTGTATACAAACGTCTATGACGAAATTGAACAGGACATGTGTAATTTCCTTCTGTATACATCAGAAAAGGCAAAAAGTTTATGATCAAAATAGCCCATGAGGTGCTAAATCGACCGGGAGCCGGTCCGGTGGACCCTGCACCTTTGGTTCCCGGGTTTCGAATGAGCAGGAACCGTCTGGCGGCGCGGCGTAACCTCATGGCGGGAGGCGGATGGCGGTGCCCTGTTTCCTTCTTTACAACGCCCACGTGCATACGATGGTGCCCGGCTCTTACCGTCCCGGAGGGGACGAGGCGATTGCGTGGGCAGACGACCGCGTGCTGGCCGTGGGGCCGTATGCCGAGGTTTCGCAGTACGTGTCCGGTTATCCCGGCGGGGTCAAAAAGATCGATGCCGGCGGTCGGGCTGTCTTCCCTGGTTTCAACGATTCCCACACTCATGCCTTCAATTATGGGCAGAGTCTCGAGCAGGTTGATCTCGATGGCGTGGCCGACTTGACCGAGCTTGCCCGGCGTCTTCTGGCCGCGGCTGGCGATCGGGAGTGGGTGCTGGGACGCGGCTGGGACAAGGCTACCCTGTTTGGCGGGGACTGGCCTCCGGCCGGCCTGCTCGACCGGATTTTGCCCGGCCGCAAGGTGCTTTTGGCCAGCAAAGACGGGCATAGTGCCTGGGCAAGCCAGGCGGCCATGGCGGCGGCGGGAGTGGGTGCTGGCACGCCCGATCCCGCCGGCGGCGAGATTCTGCGCGACAAGGCGGGGACGCCCACCGGGGTGTTCAAGGAGAATGCCACCGAACTCGTGTGGCGGGCGGTGCCGCCACCGGGACCGGCGGAACGGCAACGCTACGCCAGGCTTGTCATCGAGGACGCATACCGCCGCGGGCTCGTGGGCATTCATGACAACGAGGATGCCGTGGCTCTGGCGGCGTTCGGCGATCTGGCGGCGGCAGG
>CADDZV010000020.1 GCA_902812875.1 Clostridiales bacterium | reverse complement strand
GCGGGAGGGGTCTTCCAGCACCCCGCCTTCGTGGCTCGTGTGCCAGAGGTTGCGGTCAATGGAATAGGGATTTTCCTTGGTAGCGGGTACCGGGATGCCGTGGACGGCGGCATAATCGATTTCATCCTCCCGCGACCGCAACTCCCACTCCCGCCAGGGGGCGATGATGCGCAGGTCCGGGTTCATGGCCCGCACCCCGAGCTCGAAGCGCACCTGGTCGTTGCCTTTGCCGGTGGCACCGTGGGCGACAGCCGTCGCGCCTTCCTTTTCTGCCACCGCGACCAGATGTTTGGCGATGAGCGGTCGTGCCATGGACGTGCCGAGAAGATACTCTCCTTCGTAGACGGCACCAGCCCGCAGCGTCGGAAAGACATATTCCTCCACGAATTCCCGCCGCAGGTCCTCGACATAAGCCTTGACCGCCCCGCTGTAAATGGCCTTCTGGCGGATGGCCTCGAGATCCTCGTTCTGGCCGAGGTCCGCCGTGTACGTGATTATGTCGGCATCATAGTGTTCTTTCAGCCACGGGATGATGACAGAAGTGTCAAGCCCCCCGGAGTAGGCCAGCACAATCTTCATTTTGCCGCTCATGGTTTTTCCTCCCTTCGTCCCAGATCATGGGAACATAATCCTGCAACGCTTTGATCTGCCAGCTGGCGCCGCCGGTGGCCGGCAGTGCCTCCGCAAACGCCTGTGCCGTGTCGAGGGCGGTCAGCACGACTACCCCTTTGGCCCGTGCCCTTTCGCGGAGGCTTTGGCCGAGGCTTTTGCCCCCGTTTCCGTTGGCCGTGTTTATAACCAGGTCCACTTCTTGTGCCAGCGCCTCTGGCACCCGGTCCCAGGGAATGGGCGTGACGGTCAGGCCTTGCTGCTCCAGCACCCGTGCGGTGCCTGGGGTGGCGAAGATGCCAAATCCGAGTTCGGCGTAGCGTTTTACCATCGGTACGGCTTCCAGTTTGTCGCGGTCGGCCAGGGAGACGAGCACCGTGCGATGGGCGGGCCCGCCGGCCCGGGAGCCGAGCAGACGCACGAGGCCGGAGGCGACAAATGCCTTGGCCAAGGCATGGTGGTAGTCGGTGTCCCAGCCGAGCACCTCGCCGGTCGATTTCATCTCGGGGCCCAGGGTGACATCCGCCTGCGGGAGCTTGTCGAAAGAAAACACCGGCGCCTTCACGCACACATACGGCGGTAAGGGTCCGAGGCCGTCCGGATACCCAAGCGAAGCGAGCTTGTGGCCCAGTGCCACCTGTGTCGCTAGACGCACCATGGGTACTCCCGTCACCTTGCTGAGCACCGGCACCGTGCGCGAGGCCCGCGGGTTGATCTCCAGCACGTAAACTGTGCGGTCGTACACGATGAACTGGATATTCAAAAGGCCGCGGACCGCGAGTGCCGCCGCGATCCGCCGCGTATACTGGACAATCTGGGCGATCTCCTGCGTGGTCAGGTTCTGGGGCGGGAACACAGCAAAGCTGTCGCCACTGTGGATGCCGGCCCGCTCGACGTGCTCCATGATGCCCGGAATGAAGGTGGTAGTACCGTCACTGACGGCGTCCACCTCCACCTCGCGCCCGGGCAGGTAGCGGTCGATCAGAAGCGGGTGGGCACCGTGGTCTGGCCTGGCTTGGGCCAGGTAGCGGGCGAACTGGCCTGGCGAGCGGATAATCTCCACCGCCTGCCCGCCGATCACGTATGACGGCCGCACCACCACGGGGTAGCCGGTGCGGTCCACAATTTCGTAGGCGTCTTTTTCCGTCCAGGCGGCGCCGCCCTGCGCATGGGGGATGTGGAGCTCCTCCAGCAAACGGGCTGTACGTCCGCGGTCCTCGGCCCAGTCGATGCTGTCCACGCTCGTGCCGAGCACCGCCACGCCTTCCTCGGCGAGCGGTGCGGCCAAATTCAGTGCCGTCTGCCCGCCGAACTGCACGAACACCCCGCGCACGCCCAACCTTTGCGTTGCGTTCAGCACGTCTTCCTGGGTGAGCGGTTCGAAAAACAGTACGTCGGCGGTGTCGTAATCGGTGCTGACGGTTTCCGGGTTCTGGTTGATCATCACTGCCCGGTAGCCGAGGGTGCGGAGGGCTTTGGCTGCCTGCACGCAGCAGTAGTCGAATTCGATTCCCTGTCCGATACGGATGGGGCCGGCACCCAGCACGGCCACCGCCGGGGAATCTGGGGCGGCCAGAGAAGAAAGGTCGTCCGAGCCCTGCCGCTCGTAGGTGGAGTAGAAATATGGCAGCGGAGCGGGAAACTCGGCTGCACAGATGTCCACTGCCTTGTAGACGGGGTTGATGCCCCAGCGGTGGCGGGCCGCACGTATGGCAGATTCGCTGGGAGCGGTAGCGGCCGACGACGTGCGCTTGCTGGTGCCACCTGCCAGCTGGGCGATCTGCCGGTCCGAGAACCCGAGTTCCTTCGCCCGGGCCAAGAGTTCCTGGCTTGGCGGTCCTTTGGCCAGGGCGGCCTCGCAGGCGACAATCGCGTTTATCTTGTGCAGGAAAAACTGGTCAATGCCGGTGAGGGCGTGCACGTCCGGTACCGTCATGCCGCGGCGGAAGGCCTCTGCGATTGCGAAGAGCCGCTCGTCCGTGGCCTCGCTTAGGCTGGCCAGGAGCTGATCGCGGCTCCAGGCGGCCGCCGCCGGATAACTCAAACCGGCCGCACCGAGGTCGAGCGAACGCACGGCCTTTTGCAGTGCCTCTTCGAACGAACGGGCGATGGCCATCACTTCCCCGGTGGCCTTCATCTGGGTGCCAAGATGGCGGTTTGCCTGGGCAAACTTGTCAAACGGCCAGCGCGGAATCTTCAGCACGACGTAATCCATTGCCGGTTCGAAAAAAGCGGTCAGGACTCCGTTTTGCGGGCCCCGGGTGGATCCGAGCGTAATCTCGTCGAGCGTGAGCCCCAGGGCGATCTTGGCCGCCACCCGGGCGATGGGGTAGCCGGTGGCCTTGGAGGCCAGCGCGCTCGACCGGCTCACGCGCGGGTTGACCTCGATCACGTAGTATTGGCTGGAGCCGGGGTCGAGGGCGAACTGCACATTGCAGCCACCCGCCACGCCAAGGGCGCCGGTAATGCGCAGGGCGGCGGAGCGGAGCATCTGGTAGTCGCGGTCGCTTAAGGTCTGTGTCGGTGCCACCACAATGCTGTCGCCGGTGTGGATGCCCATTGGGTCCAGGTTCTCCATGGCGCACACCGCCAGGGCGTTGCCGGCTGTGTCCCGGATGACCTCAAACTCGATTTCCTTCCAGCCCTGCAGGCTCTTTTCCACGAGCACCTGGTGCACCATGCTGGCCTGCAGTCCGCGGGCGGCGATGTCTTTGAGCGTCGCGGCATCCGGTGCCACCCCGCCGCCGGTGCCACCCAGGGTGTATGCTGGCCGCACAATCACCGGATAGCCGATTTGTTCGGCCGCGGCCAGGGCGGCGGTGACGCTGGTGGCAATCCGGCTGGGCGGCAGCGGTTCGCCCAAGGCCGCCATGGCCGACTTGAACATTTCCCGGTCCTCTGCCTGCCGAATTGCGGCCAAAGGGGTCCCCAGCAGGGTTACCCCGTAACGTGCGAGGATCCCGGCTTCCGCCAGCTCCACCGCCAGATTGAGAGCGGTCTGCCCGCCGAAGCCCGCCAAGAGTCCCTGTGGCCGCTCCTTTTCGATGATGCGCTCGACCACCTCGGGGAGAAGGGGTTCCAGGTATGTGCGGTCGGCAATGTCCGGGTCGGTCATGATCGTGGCCGGGTTGGGGTTGCACAATACGATCTCCACGCCTTCCTCCCGCAGGGCGCGGCAGGCCTGCGTGCCGGCGTAGTCGAATTCCGCCGCCTGCCCGATCACGATCGGCCCAGAGCCTATCAGCAGTATCTTTTGCACGTCCGCCCGTCTGGGCATGGACTCCCTCCTCTCCCAGGTCGGTGCCAAGTGAAAGCCGCGCTGTCTTCACCGTCGCAAGCGGTCCCAGAAGGGGTCGAAGAGGTGGCTGGTGTCATGTGGTCCGGGGCCAGCCTCGGGGTGGAACTGCAGCCCGGCGATCTCCAGGCGGCGGTGCCGGAACCCCTCCAGGCTGCCGTCCGTGAGGTCGATGAACGTGGGTTCCAGGTCTGAAGGCAGCCGTTCCACCGTATAACCATGGTTATGCGTCGTGATGTAAAGCCGGCCGGTGGCGATTTCCCGCACGGGATGGTTGCCGCCGTGGTGGCCGAACTTCAGCTTGGTGGTAGCGGCTCCCATTGCCAGGGCAATGATCTGGTGGCCGAGGCAGATCCCGAAGATGGGGAGCTGGCCGGCCAGTTCCTGTACGGCGGCAATCGCCCCCGGGTTTTCGGCCGGGTCGCCCGGCCCGTTGGAAAGGAATAGCCCGCGGGGCTTCAAGCTCGCAATCTCCTGGGCCGAAAACCAGGCCGGAACCACCCAGGTGTCGATGCCGGCCGCCTCGATTATGCGAAGGATGCTGTGCTTGATCCCGAAGTCCATGGCCACCATCCGCGGCCCGGGACCTGGCAGGTGGTAGGGCACGGGCGTGGTTACGGTCTCCACCAGGTCGGAAATGCCGGGGTGGTATGTTGCGGGCTGGCGGGCCGGGAGGGCTGGCCCGGCGGCCGGGAGGATCCGTCCTGGCATGCTGCCGTGCTCACGGAGGTGCTGCGTGAGCCGGCGGGTGTCGATACCGGTGATGCCCGTGATGCCGTGGCTAGCGAGGTAGCTGTCCAGGCTTTGCTGGGAACGCCAGTGGCTCGGATGGCTGGCTGCCTCGTGTACCACCAGCCCTTGTACCTGCGGCTTCTTCGACTCCACGTCGGCGGCGTTTGTCCCGTAGTTGCCGATCAGGGGGTAGGTCAGTACCACGATCTGTCCGGCATAGGACGGATCGGTGAGGATCTCCTGGTAGCCGGTTATGCTGGTGTTGAAAACGACTTCACCTTCCACCGGTACTTTCGCACCGATGACATTTCCCGGGAATGACGTACCGTCAGCCAGTACGAGCGTAGCCTGGTGCGTAATCTCATACAGATCGGGTGCATTTTCATTCGTGCACATTTGGAAGCAGTCTATCACTACCGCGTTAGGTACACAACCCCAACTTGTGCATATTTATTCGCTTTGCTGGACGGAGGATAGGCATGCCAGTCTATGTCATACCAGTAACTTATCATTCCATTTGTCCATTTCGAGACATGACCATCCGGCCCCAGAAAAAGTAGGCGGCACGTTGGAACGGTTGTGGCGGCAAGCCCTTGGGGCGGCAGGATTGCCGGCCGAGGCGGTCGGGCGCGTAGACGGGGATGTGGTCGCCGGCGAGCGGCAGGGGCACCTCCGGCGGAGCCGCGTGCTGGTAGTGACGCCAGATGTGCTGCACGCGTGGCTTTTGCCAAACATATCCGACTCCAACGTATGGGACTTCGTGCGTCACATACGCCTCATCGTGGTCGACGAGGTGCATGTATACACGGGTGTATTCGGGTCGAATGCTGCCTTTCTTTTCCGCCGCCTGGAGCACCTCATGCATGTGGGGGGTGGCAGGGCGCAGTACATTGTGGCATCTGCCACTGTGCACGAGCCGGCCCGACACCTGGAGGCCCTTTTTGGCCGCCAGTTCAGCATCGTGGACGAATCCATGGATACATCTGGGCGCTTCCCGCTCACCGTGCACATGGTCAACCCCAACGGCAAGGACCCGCTCACCTCGCTGTCGGAGCTGGACAAGGAATTGGCGGCCCAATCGGAAACCAGGTTCATTACCTTTGTGGACAGCCGCAAACAGACAGAACTGGTAGCTTCCATCATCGGCCGTTCGCGCCAGCACGAGAGCGAGGAGGTGCCGGAGATTTCGCCCCGCGCCCTCAATCTGCTCGAAAGGCTGGACGTGGTGCCGTACCGGGCCGGCTTCGAGGACTCCGACCGCGCCGTGATCGAGGAGCGGCTGGCAAGCGGGCGGCTCCGGGGAGTGATCAGTACAAGCGCCCTGGAACTGGGGATCGCTATCCCGCACCTGGATATTGGCATCCTTTTCGGAGTGCCGCGTTCCATGACGAGCCTTCAGCAGAGGCTTGGCCGCGTCGGCCGGCACCGCCCGGGCATGGTGATCGTCATCAACAACGGCGACCTATACAGCGAGGCCATGTTCAAAAATCCGGGTGAGGCCCTCGACCGGCCGCTGGCGGAACCGGCGTTGTACCTGGAGAATCCGCGTATCCAGTATATCCATGCCATGTGCCTGGCACGGGTGGGTGGCGAACATGACCAGGCCTGTGAAAAGGCACACACATCTAGTGAAAACGGCTTCGACACCGGGGTGAACTGGCCGGCCGGCTTTGTCGAACTGTGCGAAAAGGAACGGGTGGGCGACGTGCCGGTTGACCTCCGTCCCATGAAAGCCGAGGCAGGTGACGCGCCTCATTTGACCTTCCCGCTGCGGGACGTCGAAAGCCAGTTCAAAGTGGAAGCTCGCCGCGGGCCGGAGATCGAGCTCTTGGGTTCGCTGTCACATGCTCAATTGATGCGGGAGGCTTATCCGGGTGCGGTCTACTACTACATGACAGTGCCTTACCGCGTGGTACAGGTGCACCTGCAGAGCAAGACTGTGCGGGCGCGGCGCGAGAAGGCTTATACTACCACGCCGGTCATGGCTCCGGCCATGATTATCCCTATCCTCTCGGAAGACAGCGTGTACCGGTCGGCCCGGCTCGGCGATCTGGTGATGGTGGAAACCACCCTGCAGGTCCGGGAGAGCGTGATGGGGTTCAAGGAGCGGCGCGGCTCGAACGATATCAGCCAGGCCTATCCGCTGGCGGGAGGAGGCATCACGTTTCCACAGCAGTTCTTCACGCGGAATTTCTTTACCACCGGCACAGTTTTGTTTCACCCGGCCTTGGCCGCCCCGGGTGTGCACCTGCCCGCACTGGCGGAGCTGATCTATGAGTGTTTTCTCATGGAAGTACCTTTCGAGCGACACGACATTCATTCGGGCGCCGGCAGGCTGCGCCTGTCCCGGGGGCCGCTCGAGAAAGACTCCCGGTTCCTGGCCATCTATGACCAGACGTATGGCAGCCTGCGCCTGTCCGGGCGGCTTTTGGACCCGGGGGTGATCGAGCAGGTGGTGGCCAGGGCGGTGGCAGTGGGCCGGGATGAGTCGCTCCCCGCCCTCCCTGGGGAGACGGCCGCCGCCCTGGAGGCCCTGGCGGAAAGCCTCTCCGGGCCCCGCAGCGAAGTGGCACTGGGGCTGCCGGCCGGGGAGCTGTCACAAGGCGGGGACGCGACGGCGACCGTCGGCGGGGGAAGTGCACGTGTACGTGTCATCATGCCAGGCAGCACGAGGCTCGACCGTGCCCGTGGCAACGAGGAATTTCACGTGGAGGGGGTCTTCTACAGCCCGAAGGATGGTGCCGTCCGCTACCGCGGCCGCCACCCGTCCGACTGGAACGAGAACGTGACGGTCATAGTGCCGCCCGAGAACATCATCGCGATCCCAGGCGAGAGCAGGATGGGCTTTTACGACATCGAAACCGGCACCTTGGCAGAGGATCCTGCAGAAGGCCTGTAAAACGCGTGGTGCTATATCCGCCGGCTTCTCACCCGGCGCCGGCCGCGACGCATGGGGCTATCGGCAGGGACAAAACTGATCGTGCCGTCGGTCTCCAGCACCGCCAGACCGATTTCCGACACGCTGCCGATGCCATGCTCACGCATCGCCATCAGGCAGTCCTCCGGCTCCAGTCCCTCCCGGCGGAGGGCTTCGGGGATCCATTTCCCGTCCCGGGCGATGATCCGCGGCTGGCCTTCCAGCAGACGGCGGACAAGCGGGCTCCGGTACCGTAGCCTGGCCAGGCCGGCGTTGAGCAGAAACAGCACCGCCATGATGATCAGCCCGCCAAGAATCGACGAATCCGGTCCGGTGATGGCCGGCTGCACAGCGTTGGCCACCAAAAGCACCATGACCAGATCAAAGACCGTAAACTGTCCGACTTCCCGCTTGCCGAAAAGACGCATCGCTACGAGTAGCACCAGGTAAAAGATGGCTGCTCGCAGCGCCAAATCCCACCAGGGGATCGCCAGGCGCATGTCAGGCATCGGCATCACTCCTTGTAAAGGAAGCACATGAGGGGGGACGGGCCCCGTCCCCCCTCATACGTTGTGCCACAGGCTTTATCCTGCCGTGCCTTGGACGTGCCTGCCCTTTACTGTCCCACCACGCTGATACGGTTTTGCAGCTGGTACTGCACCGGCTGTGGCAGGCCTTTGAGGTAGTTCACAAAGGCATCCAGATCGACAATGCCGGTATAGACGGAGGGGGCCGACTTGAAGACCGTGAAGTTGTCACCGCCGGTGGCGATGAAGTTGTTCGCCGCCACCGTGTAGGTGGCATTCAGGTCAATGGGCTGGCCGTTCGGCAACAGGATGTCCTTCGGGTCGATCCGGTCCCCGGCGGGCTTGCTCGGATCCCACTTGTAGGAGATGCCGGACACCTGCAGCGCACCCTTCCCGCCGACACCCTGCTCCAGCACGTCGTGGATCTGCTGGCCAGTCATCTTCAGGGTGTACAGGATATTGCCAAACGGCTGTACGGCGTAGAGCTGCCCCCACGTCACCGGCCCAGCAGACAGGTCAGTGCGGATCCCACCCGAGTTCATCACGGCGATGTCCGCACCCGTGGCCGCCCGCTGCGAATCGGCGATCAGGTCACCCAGGGCGGATTCGCCAGCCTTGGTCTGCGTGCGGGTGATATCCTGGGCCAACGTCGCCACCTGCTGGTTCACCAGCGGTCCGATTACCAGGTGCCAGCGGGACACCAGGTCAGCCGCGGGTTGATTGTCGGCCAGGTACACCGACGGTTTGACGACCTGCACGTCGGTGCGGATGACCTGTTTCAGGTCCTTGTTGTACACCAGGGTGATTTTGCCGTAGGCGGCTCCGCTCGACATCGCCTGCACCACCGGCACGCCGTCCACGTAACCCGATACGTATTGGTGGCTGTGTCCAGTGATCAGGGCATCAATCGGGGCCTTCCCATATTCGGCCGTGAGGGTATGGATCATGTCCGCCGCCTCGCCGGTGATCACGCCGGTGTTCTTGTCCTGGTAAGAGGCCAGGTGCGAGAGAACCACGACGAGGTCAGCCCCTTGTGCCCGCAGCTTGGCGGCCAGGTCGGCCACGATCGGAGCCGGGTCACGGAACTCGAGACCTTCCACGTTCTTGGGCATGACCACAGTCTTGGTTTCGGGAGTGGCGATGCCGATCACGCCGATATTCAGGCCGCCCGCCTTGAGCATGACGTAGGGCTGTGCCCACGTCACCGGCTTACCTGTCGTCTCGTCGTAAATGTTAGCGGCGAGGAACGGAAAATCGGCATACTGCATGTCCTTTTTCATCACGTCCACGGTCCAGTCGAACTCGTGGTTCCCGATCGCCATCGCCTGGAAACCGGCCTGGTTCATCCACTCGATGACCGAGCGGCCCTGCACCAGGTTCGACACCGTGGTGCCCTGGAACATGTCACCCGCCGACAAAAGTACCGTGCCGGTCGGGTTCGCGAGCTTCTCCTCGCGGAAGGCCGTGGAAAGCTTCGCGGCACCGTAATCCGGGTATTTGGCCACGAAATCGAGGTTGCCGTGGAAATCGTTTACCGTGACGAGGGTGATCTTGCTGTCGTTCGGGCCTACCTTCTCAGGCACAGCCAGATCGATGATCTTGGCGGCCTCACCGCGGGTGAGCGTGGCCTGCGGCCGCAGGGTCCCCGCGGCGTCGCCTGTGAGCACGCCGTTTTCCAGGGCAAATGCCATCGCCCCGCGGGCATAGGCGGATACCGCCGCCTGGTCACTGAACTTGTCCAGGTAGGTGAGGTTCTGGTCGGCCGGCACCGCACCGGCTGTGGCCCGCACCACCATCAAGGCCGCGTCCTGCCGTGTGACAGTGGCGTCCGGGTCAAAGTGCGTGGCATCCACGCCCTTCACCAGCCCGGCGGCGTAGGCGGCATCTACGTACGGCTGGGCCCAGCTCCCCGCCACATCCGCAAACGGGCTCGGCGTGGTGGCCGCCGGCAGGTCGAGGGCAGTCACCAGCATCTTCACGAGCTCAGCCCGCGTGACGGGATCGTTGAGCCGCAGGACGCCCATGTCGGTGGCGCCGCCGGTGGCGTGCACGTCCGCGGAGCTGCCGCTGCCGATCAGGATGCCGCGATTCATAAGGTCAACGGCATACTGGGCGGACCAGTGGTTGAGGAACGTGGGCAGAAGCGACCAGTTGTGATCCGCTTCAATCTCAATGGTACCGTGGCTCTTTACATAATCGATGATCAGCTGTCTGCTCTCTTCCAGCTTGTCATAGACGACCACGGCGTTTTTGCCCGTGCCCGGGAAGTTCCCCCCGCCGCCAGCCCGGTAGTTGTTCGTGGCGAGGATAAACTTCTGATCATCGGTGACCGGCGCCCCATTGTAGGTGAGGTTGACAATGCGCTGGCCCACGGGCTTCGTGATGTCGATCTGGTAGCGGACACCGTCAATCTGGTCGAAGTTGTAACCGGGGAACTTCGGGTTGATGATCGGCGTGTAACCGGCGTCCGGTGTCGTCACCTGCAGGAAGTTTTCGGCCGAATGCTCAAGCCAGCCGCGGAGATCTTTGCCGGTAATCAGGACAGCCTTAAGGGTGTTGTCGTAGATGTAGATGCCGGCGATATCCGCGATGCTGACGGGTCCGGCCTTGATGTTCACATCGCCGTTGAACGGAGCCGCCGCGGAGAGCACGGGCAGGTTGGCATATTCCGTGCCCTGCAGGGCCTGTTTGACCCGCTCCATCTGCACCTGGTTGACGAGCTGCATGGCGGCCGTGTCAGCCAGACGGGCGGCAGCGGTGCTGATTGGTACCAGCGTGTTGCCGATCGGCGTCGTCACATACTGGACGGTCTTTTCATGGGCGGTCTTCACGAGGTCCAGTACATCCTGGTCGGCCTGCACGCCCTTGGTGAACAAAAGTTTGCTGGCGGCGTTCGCTACCTGCCAGCCGCTGTCGGTCTTCTCCAGGGTCAGGTCGACCTCTCCGAGCGCCTGCCCCCAGGACGATGCCTCCACGATGGTCACGCCGTTGACCACGTTGTTTTGCAGGGCCTTGCCAGGGATCTGCTGGTGCTCGTGGCCGGCAAAGATCACGTTGATGCCCGGCACCTGGTTGGCCAGATCAAGCACGGGGTTTTCCGGCGCCGGCTGCACCGACTGGTCATACGACGTGCTTCCGCTGGTGCCGGCATGGGCCAGCACGACGATAATGTCGGCTCCCTTGGCCTTCATCTCGGGCACATACTTATTCGCTGCCGCCACCATGTCACCGGCGGAGATCTTGCCATCGAGGTTGGATTTATCCCAGATGACAATGCCGGGGGTGGTGAGCCCGAGCACGCCCACCTTGATGTGTTCCTGGCCGCCATTCAGCGGTTCGTCCAGGATCACATAGGGTGTGAAGTAGGGGTCGGTAGTCCCGTACTTGTACACGTTGGCGGACAGGTACGGGTATTTCGCGTCGTTGATGACTTCGTCAAGGAAGGGCAGGCCGTAGTTGAATTCGTGGTTGCCGATCGAAGCCGCTGCGTACCCCATGTAGTTCATGACCTGGATCATGGGGTGCACCTGGCCCGGCTGGATGGGTTCCACCTTCGCGTAGTAGTAGTCGAGCGGGGTTCCTTGCAACTCGTCCCCGTTGTCAAAAAGCATGACATTCGGGTTTTGCTCACGGATCTGTTTCACCAGGGTGTAAACCTGGGCCAGTCCGCGGCCGTCAACCGGGGCATTCTTGTAATAGTCCCAAGGATATATGTTGCCGTGCAAGTCGGTAGTCTCAAGAAGCGTCAGCTGGTAGCTACCGGCCGCCACTGCCCGCGGCGAGAACGCTCCTCCCAGCACCACGGCCAACGCCATGGCCAGAACGAGTGCTACCGCTGCCCCGCGCCATTTCATGCGCATGTTACCCACACCTCCGGTTCTCCGTTTTCCTCTGGGTTATATCTCTGGGCGACATGAAACGGGGTTCATGGGCACAATGGTCATGTATCACCCCCATCTGAAGATGCCGGGCCGCCCGTTAAAAGCACCAACAGGGCGGCACCGTTCAAAAGCGGCGTGGGATTTCTAACCCTCTTTTAATTCGCCTTTAAGGCTTTTGGTCCTGCCGGTGTCTGAGAAGCGGAACGGGCTGTCAGTGTGCGCCCCCCGATTTTCCTTGGGTGTTGGGGGCCGTCGGCAGCACCGAGAGGCACGCCTTTTGCATTTCCGCCTGGACAGCGGGGTCTTGCATGAGGTTTACCAGTATCGACACCAGTTGGGCCCGCAGGTTGGGGTCGAGCATTGCCTGCTGCAAGGCTGACACAGCCGCGGCCGCCAGCTTGCGGTCGGGCCCCGGGGCACTGGCGGCCCGGGCGATGATGTCACCCTGCAAATCAAGCACCTGCGGCCCAAGCGTAACGTCGTTGAACGCAAGGCGTGTCTCCTCCAGGTCCTGCTGCAAAAACTGCGGCCCCAGGCTCGGATCTTGCAGGGCCCGCTTGCGGCCATCAAGCAGTGACTTTTGCACCTGGAGATCGGAGGCGAGCGGCACCAGGGCATCCTTCACTTGCACCTCGAAGGGGGCCGGGCTGCGGGCGGTCGTGGTACAGCCCCACAACCCAGCCATGGAAACTACCAGTGCGAGAATAAGTATGAGAGACGTTTTGAGACCGAATCTGGGCATGGTTCACCTGGCACCTCCGTATTTGCACGCGGCGGAAAAACCATGTCCGCGTGATTGCCCGGTACGTTAGAAGGAACTGGCACCGATCAGTGTGCCCGGGAAGCTGGGACGGCATGCCCCCGGCAGGAATGCCGGGCGGCGCGTGTAATTTTGAGCCTATGAGCCGCAAAGGTTGGGACGAGTATTTTATGGACATCGCCATGATGGTGTCGGCTCGCAGCACGTGTCCGCGGCGGCAGGTGGGAGCGGTGCTGGTCCGCGACCGCGAAATCAAAGCCACCGGCTACAACGGTGCTCCGCGTGGCCTGCCGGACTGCTTCGAGGTCGGCTGCCTGATCGAGAACGGCCATTGCGTGCGCACCGTTCACGCCGAGCAAAACGTCATCCTGTTCAGCAACCGGGCGGACCGGGACGGTGCCACGCTCTATGTCACCGACCAGCCGTGTTTCACGTGTGCCAAGATGATCGCCAACTCAGGCATCGCCCGGGTGGTCTATTCTCGGCCATACCCACACGGTCCAGTGGACACGGCTCAATATCTGCGGGATGCCGGCATCGCGGTGGACGTGGTGGTGCCGTCTATGCTTCCTCCGGGCACGGGCCAACCGGCATGAACGGGCACGATTATCTTGCCTACGGGAAAAGAGAGCGGCCCGAGTCCCAGATAGTGATCCTGGTCACCGTATTCACCCAGGTACTTTTGCTGCTTTTGGCGGCGGCCGGCGGGTGGTGGCGGCGGATCGCCTGGTGGCATGCTCTGGCGATACCAGGCGCCGGTGTGGCGGTCATCGTGTATGGACTGCTGGGGGGCCTGGGGGCGGCGGTCATGGCGTCCGGAGCGACGCGGCTGTGGCCGGGTCTGCGCGCCGCTTTGAACCAGGTGGTAATCCCCTTTTTCCAGCACCTGCCTTTTGGTACCGCTATTGCCGTAGTGACGTGCTCGGCGATCGGAGAGGAGATATTTTTCCGCGGTTTTCTGCAGCCGGTGGTGGGGTTGGTGTGGCAGGCTCTGCTTTTCGGCGTTCTGCACTGGGGCTTCCGCCGGGAGCTGGTTGCGTACGGCGTCATGGCTGGCATAGCCGGATTGTGGCTCGGGTACCTTTACAGTGCCACCGGGGTGCTGTGGACAGTGTTCGTGGCACATGCGGTGTACAACGTGGCCGACCTGTGGGCCATCAGGCGCGGGTGGGTGGGGAGTCAATCCACGCCTGGGCTCGGAAGAGAAAGCTTCAAGGGGTGAGATCTTTGGTAGAAGAACTGGCAAATCGTGCGGTTCAGCTCTTGCGAGGTTCGGCCCACAAGGTAACTCCCCAGCGGGTGGCCATCATCGAAAGTATCTTCGCGAACCCTCACGAGCATCTAAGTGCTGAGGACATTTACGCTTTTCTGCACACGGACCATCCCGACATCAGCCTCGCCACGGTCTACCGTACCCTCGACATCCTGGCCGACATCGGGGTGCTGCAGAAAATCACCTTTGGCGACGGGCCTGCCCGCTACGAACTGACGCGGTCGTCGCCGCATTACCACCACCATCTCATCTGCACGCGTTGTGGTAGAGTGACCGAGTTTGAGGAAGACCTTTTGGAGCCGCTGGAACACGCGGTGGTGGCCAAAACCGGCTTCTTGGTGCAAGACCACGAGGTAAAGCTTTTTGGCCTTTGTCCGGACTGCCAAGCCGCACTCAGCGGTGGCGGTCGCCCGGCGCCGTAAGCGGCCGGTTTTCGGGCACGGCAGCGATGTAGGTGGCAGGCTTGGCAAAAGACACCCGCCAGTCCGCACGAAAGACGCTCACGAGTGGGTGGTCAAGGGCGGGGAGCTCGTCGAGGGTGATCAGCCGTACGAGGTTACTCCCATGGCGCCAGGTGTCGCCGGGGGTTCTGGCCAGGAGCTGCCCGCGGAACACCACCCCCAGCACCGGTGAGGCCGACTGGGTGTCGGCTGTGTAGACATATGCCAGCGTATCGATCTTTACCGGCAGGCCAACCGTGCGGCTAGCCAGTTCGGCCGCCTGAGTGTCGAGCGGCAACGCCAGGTCGGCTTCTCCTGCGGGCAGTTGCCATGATAACTCCGATTTTTGGGTTACCACCAGTTTCCCCGCCGTTCGGATTAGGGCTTCCACCCGTATCATGATCGTTTGCCACCGTCCTTCCATGATGACAGTTGTCACTAAAGCCTAAGGCGCCCAATATATGTGGGCTTATACTAGCGAACCAATACAAGCTGCTTGGTTATCGATATGTTACCACTCCCAAGACGCGTATTCGATTCTAGTCATTTTCCGTAGGCGATTGTATACCAACGCGCTGAGCCCGCCGGTACACTGGCCTTGAAACTGAGAATCGGAGGAGGGAGCAAGAAGTGCGTAAGATTTTCACGGAAAAGTGGTCGAGCGTCATTTGGTTGGTTGTGCGGGTGTGGCTTGGGTATCAGTGGATCGAGGCCGGACTTCATAAACTCTCTGATCCCAAGTGGGTGCAGACGGGCGAGGCACTGAAGGGCTTTTTGAGCAAGGCGGCGGGTTTGATTCCCAACGTGCCAGCGGGAGCCCATTACACGTGGTACCAGTCGTTCGCGGCCAGCCTGGTCAACAGCGGTGCCTACACCTGGTTTGCCAAGCTGGTAGTGGCCGGGGAGCTTCTCACCGGTACCGCACTTATACTCGGTATCGTCACCACGTTTGCGGCCGTAGTCGGCGCCTTCATGAACCTGAACTTCATGCTGGCCGGCTCGGCAAGCACGAACCCGGTCATGTACACGCTGGAGATCCTTCTGATCCTGGCGGGCATCAATGCCGGACTGATCGGTCTCGATTACTACGTGGTCCCGTTCCTCCGCAAGGTGTTCTCGCGGGCCTACCGGACCGTCAAAGAAGAGGCGTAACGCATTCTTCCTGCTGCTCCCTGGTAGCGGACCCTGACATGGCGAGGGTCCGCTACCAAGTTTTTTGTTGCCTTTTAGTCCTCCGCGGCCCCGGCGCGGCGGGCCGCTGTTCTGGCCAGCACAAAAAGAAGGTCGGAAAGCCTGTTTATGTATGCAAGTAATTCCGGGTTCACGGGAGTCTGCCTGGAGAGGGCAACGATCTCACGCTCGGCCCGGCGGGCCACGGTCCGGGCCACGTGCAGGGCGGCGCTGGCTGGGTCATGGCCGGGGATGACGAACCGGCGAAGGGGCGGCAACTCACCGTCGAGCCGGTCGATGAGCTGCTCGAGGTTTTGAGTGTCCGCGGCCGCGACGCGCTGGAAGCGGTCCCCTTGCTCCATGGGACTGGCCAGGTCCTGGCCCACCACAAAAAGCGACTGTTGCAGTCCCAGGATGATCTCGCTCATTTCCGCATCACCTGCCAGGGCCCGCGCCAGCCCCAGCACCGCCTGCAGCTCGTCCACGGTGCCATACGCCTGCACCCGCTGGTCGTCCTTGCCGACCCGCCCCGGCCCCAGGATCGAGGTCGTGCCGGTGTCACCAGTACGCGTATATATCTTCACGCTATCGCCCCCCGCAAAATGCCCGGCTGCCTTCTAATTGTAGACGCTTCGAGTTGGCGCGGCCAGGGTCGCAGGGATCGTCGGCCGGCGGGTGGAACTACCGTCTGGGTGAGAGTGTGCAGATTACGGTATACGATGGTGCCGGTGTCATCGGCGGGAACAAAATCCTCCTCGAAGACGGGGGCACGTCCATCTTTCTTGATTTTGGCATGAGCTTCGGCACCCGCAGCCTTTACTTCGAGGAATTTCTCAAGCCGCGTAGTGCCGCGGGTCTCACCGACCTTGTCGAGTTTGACCTTTTGCCGCCACTGCCGGGCCTTTACCGTCCGGATATGGGGGGCGACGCCGACGGACTGTGGGCGGCGGCCGAGGGTCGGCCGGGCTACCGCCGGCTCGATCACGTCGACGGTGTCGTGGTGAGCCACGCCCACGTGGACCACACGGGGTACATTTCGTTACTGCACCCGGACATCCCGGTGTACACGAGCCCATTGACGGCGGTCATTTCCAAGGCCATCCAGGACACGGCGCCGGGCGATTTCGAGCGGGAGGTTTTCTACCAGTCGCCGCGGGTGGCCAAAAACGGGTTGGTGACGTCGGCACGTGACAAGCTTGTTGTCCGGCCGCACTTTCTTTTTGGCGTGCCCGCGACCAGTAACGACTTGGTCGCATTCTGGTTCCAAGGTGGCGGTGCCCGCGCCCTGACCGGCCCGCCGCCGGCACCAGCCCCGGAGCGCATCGGCAATCTGACCGTCCGCTATTTCCCGGTCGACCATTCCATCCCGGGCGCCATGGCATTTGCTTTCGAGACTGCGGCCGGCTGGGTGGTCTACACCGGCGACCTCAGGTTTCACGGCCGCAACGGCGAGGACACCCGCCGCTTTATGGCGGAGGCTTCCCGGCTCCAGCCGGTTTGCCTCATCTGCGAGGGCACCCATCCGGAGACGACGGTGCCCGTCACCGAAAGCGAGGTTTACGAGCACGCCGATCCGGTGGTGGCACAGGAGCGGGGACTTTTGATCGCCGATTTCGGCCCCCGGAACGTGGAACGCCTTCTCACCTTCCGGATCCTGGCAGAGCAGCATGGACGCCGCCTGGCTGTGCTACCCAAAGATGCCTACCTGTTGCGGGCTTTGCATTTGGCCGATCCTCAGCTGCCCGACCCGGCGGCTGACCCCGTCATGGTCGTGTACGTGAAAAACCGCCTGCAGCGGCTCAAGTGGGAAGATGAGTTTCTGGGCAGCTTCCCTGGGGACAGAATGGTGACCCCGGCGGAGGTGCGGGAGCGGCCAGGAGAATTTGTCCTGTGTCTCAGCTTTTGGGACCTTTCCGAGCTCATCGATCTGAAGACCCGCGGCGGCACTTACATATACTCCTCCAGCGAGGCTTACGATGAGGAAGCGGCTATGGACCTGCAGCGCCTGCGTAACTGGCTAGATCATTTCCAGCTGCGGCTGGTCGGGGATCCGGGCGACCGGAGCGGCCGTAGCCGCGAGCCAGGGTTCCATGCCTCGGGCCACATCCATGGTCCCGGGCTCGAAGAGCTCATCCGCACCATCGCACCGCGTTACCTGGTACCGGTACATACCGAAAGTCCCGCGTTTTTCGATCGCTTCCGCGATCAGATGCAGGTCGTCTGGCCGGAACGCGGACAACCCATCGTCATTTCGTGACGGCGCCGCCGGTGGCGAAAACAATTCCAGCGGCGGCATGCCCGGTGGCCGCGTGGCGCCGTGCTATGATGAAAGACGGTGTGTCGCGGGCAAAATACTTGCCATCATTGGGGGGCTGTCAGTGGATTGGGGCGAACGTGACGAAATTAACCACGATATATGGAACTGCCTCGAGGACTGCGCCTTCAGTGAGGGCATTGGTTCGTACCAGAAAGCGAGCGGGCAGCGTCCCATGCCGGACCTGGTGGGACCGCGGGCGGCCCCAAATGTAGGCATCACCTTCGTTGGTCCTTCGTATCCCCGTCTCGACGATTCACCCGGCGCCAGCGTTCATTTCGATTGGCGGCATGCCGGGGCGTCAAGCTATACCGAGTATGCCAACCTTCTTGGCCGGGCGGCGTTTGGCCAGGAGGCGCCGCAGTATTTCAAGTGGATCGCGGAAACCGCGGCCGCGGCCGGGTTGGACCTCGACCACGTAGTCATCACCAACGTGGTCAAATGCTCCATTGTCAAAGGGGAGTCCCTGCGGCAGGCCAAAAGCCAGCTGACGGCTTCCGATTTTGCCCCTTTCGCGATGCGTTGTCTGCCGCACCTGCGCGCCCGGCTCGCCAGTCCCAACACCCCCCGACTGGTGGTTACCTTGGGCACGCCACCCCTGCAGTACACCCTGGAAGCCCTGACAAGGCTTTACCAGCACACGGAGCGTGTGCGGCGCCTGAATTATGACGACCAGGTGCTGGGTGTGGTACCTGGTCCCAACTTCGCCCAGCAGCTGAAACTGGCCGCGGTGGTGGGCCTCATGTACCTCACGGTGGGTGAATACGTGGTTCTGCCCTTCTACCACCCGGTGGGCACGTGGGAAAAGTCACACAAAAAAGCCGCGGCCGCGTTTTTGGAACGGCTCAAGTGGTTCGTGGAGGAGTCCCGTGCTGGGCGGGCCCTGGTGACGCGGGCATGAGCCAGTTTGCCTCCCCGGACAGCCCAACGGCAATCGAAAAGGAACTGGCGGTACTGACGGCCCGGTACGGTGTGCCCGTGCGCACGGATATCAGTCTATCCTTCGGCGGTCAGGCCACGGCTGGGACGGCCGGCGGGGCGGTCGTGTATGACGAAACCCCCGTGCTTGACCTTTACCCGCGTTTGCAGAAACACGAGCGCCGCGGTGAAGTCGTGCTCCTTGTCAGCCTGGCCGGACAAAAGACGGTTGTCCATACCAAGCCTTTTTATCCGGATGCGGTCTTCCGGCTTCCCTCCGGGGGGATCGGCTGGGACGAGCCCGCCGATGCCGCAGCCCTGCGCGAGATGGAAGAAGAGACAGGCTGGCAGGCGGATATCGCTGGCTTCGCAGGCTTTTGCCTCTTTGACCTCGAGTGGCGGGGAACCCACATTTATTTCCCCTCTTACGTGTTTGAGATGCGGCCGCGCGTCCCGGTGGACGGCCTGCCCAAGCCGAGCGATACGGCCGAAGGCATCGGGGAGATGCGGATCATACCGGTGCATGAGCTTCCCTATTTGGCCGGTCGCCTGGAATCGCTTACTGGCTCCTGGGCGGGCTGGGGCCGCATCCGTGCCTGGCCGCACCGGCTAGCCTGGCAGTATCTGCAAGCCCGCGGCGTGCCGGGTATTCAACCCCTGGGCGGCAATTGAGTCATCAGCCAGGCCAGCGCCATATCCATTGCCCGTTTTGTGTCGTCCGCCGGCAGGCTGAGTTGGCAAAGGCTCGGGCTGCCGCCGCCGCGGGCCGGCAGCTGTTGAGTGAGCTGGCGGACCGGTTCCCGAAGGTCCCACGGCCGGTCCTGTGAGCGGGCCATTACCAGGAATCCCCCGTTTGTGTCCTGGGTCGTCAAAACGGCGGCTGTGCCACCGGCAGCCACGACGGCGACGGCCAGGGCCTTGAGCTCGTCCCGTGCTGCTCCTGGTACGTCTTCTACCACCAGGGTGGTGGACTCGTCACCAGTACCGAACGATGGTGCCCTGGCCCGCATGAGGGCAGCCCGTGCCCGGTCGAATTCGGCTTGCAGCCCGGCGATGGCCTTGGCCTGGCTTTCATTGCTGGCCAGCATCCTTTCCACTGCCGTTGGCACCTCGCCGGGGCCCACGGACAGCTGCCGTCCGGCCGCCAGCAGGGCGGCATGTTCCTCCCGCCAAAAGCGTAGGGCCCGTCCCCCGGCCACGAAATGCACCCGCGCCACCCCGTGCGCCCGGTCTGTCTTCACGATAAAAAGGCTCCCGATCTCTCCAGTGTGCCTGGGGTGTGTACCGCCGCACGGACAGATGTCAAACTCGCCGATCTGGACGAGCCGCCACGGCAGCGGCACCGCTGGCAACTTGCGAAGCTGGGACGGAGCCTGGGCAGGGTCGTCTGTCCAGATGGCCGCGATGGGCAGGTCCTGCCAGATCACCTGGTTGGCCAAATCTTCCGCCGCCTGCAACTCCTCCGGGCTTGCCTTGTCGGTCGCAATGTCAATCGTTACCGTTTCAGTTCCGAGGTGAAAACCAACGGTGGCATAGCCATACAGTCGTTCGAGTGCCGCGGACAGGATGTGCTGTCCGGCATGTTGCTGCATGTGGTCGAAGCGCCGGCGGAAGTCGACTTCGCCCTGTACCACCTGTCCAACCTGCAGCCTGGCCTCCGCAGGCAGGGCGTGCCAGACGAGCCCGTCTTCGGCGATCACATCCTGCACTGTTTGGCCGTCAATCGTGCCCGTATCATGTGGTTGGCCGCCGCCGGTGGGGTAGAAGGCCGTGCGGTCCAGCGCCACGAGCGTCTGTCCGTCTCCCGGGCGTACCGCCGTAACCGTAGCAGTAAAAGAAGTCAGATATGGGTCCTCGTAGTAGAGGCGCTGGGTATCTGTATTGTAGTGATGCGGGTTTGCGGTCATGACGGTGCCTCCCGGTTTGTCATCTAAGACGTTTTCGTGGTCTCAAAAACCCCTTTTCGGGTGCCGATACGAATGGTAGCAGAGTCTTAAAGTGAAAGTGGGTGCCTTCGCTTTGCTTCCCCGTCGATCTGGTATTGTTTCTTCGTGCTTCGACTGCGTCGGTTTCGAGACCTGCTACCAAGGTGCCGTCCGTCCCACCCGCGAACAGGCCCGTGCGGCGGCCAGGGCGTGTGACTCGGTACAGAAAGGCCGGATCACGGAAACCGTGCGGGTCGACGGCAAAGTCCGCGGCATGAGCAGAAAGCGGGCACAGATGCTAGTCAACCAGGGCCGGGCCGCCTGGATCGGCCGTGGGGTGGTAGCCATCAATCAAGACTAGCCTGCCACGCCGTTGCCGGTACGCCTGTTCCCTTTTGGGGACAGGCGTTTTTGGTTCTTTCCGGCGTCCCCGGCCTCATACACGTTTAGGGGGCTATTCAGTATGCGTGGGGAGATGGCCTGGCGGTGGTTTTCGTTCTGGCACTGGTGGGCACCTTGTGCTGGGGACTGGCACCGATCTTTGGCAAGCTCGGGCTCCAAAATGTCAACCCTGTCACCGCCCTGGCACTGCGGACGCTCATCGCTTCCCTGGTCGTGATCCTGTGGCTGGTGGAGGTGCGCGGATTCAACCAGGTGGCCGCCATCAGCCCCCGCAGCATGCTTTTTATTGCGATCGAGGCGGTGCTGGCCACGCTGGTGGGCGATCTGGCGTATTTTGCCGCTTTGAAGCTTGGAAACATAAACGACGTGACGGTGATTATGTCAACGTCGCCGATGGTGACCGTCGTTCTTGGGCATTTCGCCCTCGGCGAACCGATCCAGCACTATCAGGTGGCAGGCGTGTTGGCGATTGTGGCTGGTCTGGTGCTCATCGGCATCCAGCCACGGTTTTAAACGCGGGCTGCCTGCGATGAGTGGCACCTTTTACCCGCTTGCGGACCCCTTTTCGATCACCCGCGGGCTCGGGTCGTAGTAATCTGTCGGCATTTGGATTTCCCGCGGTCCGTCCGGCCCATCCACGACGATCCAAGTCCGTACCACGATGCCTTCCATGCCGGGCATGACCACGCGTTCCTCGCCTGGTTGGAGATCCGGATTGTAGCGGTACTCCGTCCAGTATGGAACCCTCTTTACCACCTCATGCCGCCAACGGACGGCCGGGGGACGGACGGTGCCGTACATGGCCATGTACAGCGTGTTGTTCTGGAACCGGGCCCAGATGACCACTGGGCCGCCGGAGGTGTTCTTGAACTTGAAGTCCTTCACACCATAAAAAACGGTGGCGTCCTGGCCTGGCGGGACGTACGGTACCGTCAGGGAGTGGGCATGCCGCTCTACCACTTTCAGCTGGCTGAACACGGTCACGTTATACAGAAGGGAGGATATCTTGCATACGCCCCCGCCGACCGTGGTGACGATGCGGTTACCCATGTATGTCGGGCCTGCCCGGTATCCGCGTGCCTCCGTGTAAGGGCCGATGGTCTGGTTTTGGGAGAACACCTGTCCCGAGGCCACCACCGTGCCAGCAAGCTGTTCGGCCGCCAAAGCGATGTTGTATGCTTCGTTGGCAATCGGTTCATGCAGGGTGGCCTTGAAGGCGGCCATCAGCACGGTCGCTCCCGTTTGGGCCAGTTTTTCCTGTACACCCGGCTCGCCATCCCACGGCAGGGGGCCGGTGTACGGAGTGGCCTGTTCTTCCCACTGGGCTTTTTCATCCTGCGGCGCGGGGGCGGGGTTTTCGTCTGCGGGAAAAGGTCCCGGCGGTGCGGGTGCAGCCTTCTTGGAGCCTCTGGCACCGCCGACCGTCCAGATGCCGATGGCGACCATGAGAACAACCAAAACGCTTATGCCCACAATGTATTTCCTGGACAAGGCAAGGCCTCCGTGTGAGCGGGGATTCACCCGAAAAACTGCGATGGTCTTAGTCTGCCAGGCTGGCCTAGGTTTATGCCCCTTGTGCGACCTCGAAGAACTGGCGATGTGACGCAATTGTTTTGTGCGGCATAGTGTGTAAAGCCCAATTCCAGAGGTTATGTCGCTGTACGAGGAGGTGGCAGTTTGCTTCCCACACCGGTTCGATTCAAGCTCGTCGCCGGCACTGCCGAAGGCTGGCACAGGCTGACCGCATTTGACCATGCCATCCTGCAGGCTGGAGTAGGAAACTGCAATCTGATCAAGGTGAGCAGTATCCTGCCGCCTGGATGCCGGTTGGATCACGATTTCGTCCTGCCGCCCGGGGCGCTGGTACCAATTGCCTATGGGTTTGCGACAAGCGACGTGCCCGGGACGACCATATCGGCCGCGGTGGCCGTGGGGATTCCCGCCGACGAGCAATCGTACGGGGTAATCATGGAACACTCGGGCGAAACCGGCCGGGAGGTCGTAGAGGCGGAAGTGAGGGCAATGGTGGAAGAGGCTTTTGCCATACGTCAGCTGCCCCTCAAAGAGATCCTGGTAGCGAGCTCACAGCACACGGTCGATTACCTCGGGTGTGCCTTCGCCGGTGTGGTGCTCTGGTATTGAGCCGGGTGCCGGTGTGGCCTGCAGCCTGCCGCTATCCCCCCGGTTGGGCCTTTTCACCGCCGGGTGACGTATGCGGTGGCGCTTCGTCGTCGGTTCCAGCCAGCCACTGTTCGCCGTACGCCCGCATGTGCTCGATGATGGGGAGCAAGGCCCGTCCCTTATCGGTTAGGGCATATTCCACTCGCGGCGGGATTTCGGCGTATTGAGTGCGGGCTATTATCTTCTTCTCTTCCAGACGCCGCAGGCGGCTACTCAAGGTACGCGGATTGACTTGCACCGACTCTTGCAAGGCACTGAAGCGCCGGGGCCCGTTTGCTAGGTCGCGCAGGATCAGGAGGACGTACACGTCACCGATCAAAGCGGCCGTCCTGGCGATAGGGCACATCTGCTCCAAAATGCTCACCTTCCACGATGCAGGGTCATAAAGTTATTATACGTTCCATAGCTATTGGAAAGACATGCAATTCGACACTTGCATTTATATAGTCACTTGCAATAGGATAGAGGCAAGCGGGGAAACCCGCCAATCTCGTGGAGTGGGAGGGGAGAAAACATATGCAAATTGTGATTGACGTGGCACGTGTGGCGCTCGGAGTCTACTTTCTCTTCAGTGCGTTCAACCATTTCGCCAATCTTAAAGCCATGACTCAATATGCGGCGTTCAAGAAGATCCCGGCTCCGTCCCTCATGGTGGTTGCGACGGGCCTGATGATGGCGGCCGGAGGTGCTTCGATCCTCCTCGGGTACCTGATTCCTTGGGGAGTGGCCGTGCTCGCACTCTTTTTGGTTCCGGCGGCTGTTCTCATGCACAACTTTTGGACTGAGGGCGAGCCCATGGCCAGGAGCAATCAGATGGCCCATTTCCTGAAGAACATTGCCCTCACTGCCGCACTATTGATGTTGTTGGCGGTACCCAGCTGGCGTTGGTAAGTAGTTAAGTAGGAATTATAGGGGCTCAAAGAGATTCCGGACGCACGCGGCTGGGTGTGAGTAAAGTTTCTGTGGCGGATGGAGGGTAAAAAAGCAGTACAAGAGGCCTGTTCCCCAAAAGTTATGGTTGACAACGCCAAACAGGGGGGACCTCTCGTCAATGTATAGGATTCAGGGTCGCGGAGGCATTTCCTTCAACCAGATCGAAGAATGGTTCTGGGAAGATCT
>CADDZV010000019.1 GCA_902812875.1 Clostridiales bacterium | reverse complement strand
CTGGCCGATCGTCGGCGGGCTGGGTGGTGCCACAGCCAAGGAAATGACCGAGATCTACAAGCGCTCGGTCGTCCAGCCTGGCCAGGAGATCCTGGAGCACCGGCTGAACAACCAGCTGTTCCGTGCATTCGGGGACCTGGACTGGCGGTGGAAGCTGGATGAGATCGACCTCTCGGACCAGATGGCGGACCTCGAATACTCGATCAAGGGCATACAGTCCGGTCTTTTGACACCCAACGAGGCCCGCGCCCACCTTGGCCGCGAGGCCTACCCGGGCGGCGACACGTACTACATGCCGGCCGCGCTCGTACCCGTGGGGCAGGCCAAGGTGCAGAAAGCCGCAACCCCGCCGGCCGACTGGGCACGATTGCACAGCCAGCACGAGGAAGCACTCAAGGAAAAGGTGCGGGATTTTTTCGCCTACAGGCGGAGCGCGTCCTAGCCGCGTTTCCGCCGGCCCCGCAGGTGCAGAAGGCCTGGTTCGACGGTCTTGTCGACCCGGTTGTGGAGCAGAGGGCATTCCTCGATGCCGTATACCCGCTCCTGCAGCAGGCTTTCGTGGATTTCGCCTTCCTGGCCATGTTCGGCGAGCAGGTTCAGTTCGATCCCTTCGACGCTGCGGCTCAGGAGTGGCTGGACACCCATGCCTTCGAGCTGGTCAAGGGTGTGACGGATACCACCGTCAACCAGCTTCGTACCGCTCTGCAGGAGGGCTGGGACGCCGGCGAGGGCATCCCGGACTTGGCCAGGCGGGTGCGCCAGGTCTTCGACGACGCCGACCACTTCCGGGCAGCGATGATCGCCCGGACCGAGACTACAGCCACGGCCAACATGGCCCAGCTGTCGGTCTACCGGAGGGTCGGGATCCAGTACAAGACCTGGGTCACCGCGGATGACGAGCGGGTCTGCCCGATCTGCGGCGGTCTTGATGGCCGCACCGTCGGGCTGGACGAGGAGTTCTCGCCGGGGATCTACGCTCCGCCTGCCCATCCGAACTGCCGGTGTACAATAGCTTCAGCATCGCGTGATGCGAACGAATTTCCGTCTGCAGGCTAGATGAACACGATCGCGGCGGCGGAGGAGTGGGCGAGGTAACATTTAGCTGGCTGTGCATATCCGAGATACGGCGCTCGCCATCCGGCGGGCGTTTTCGTTTGTGGAGGCAGCGCCATGGACAACTGGCAGCATGAGGCCCGCATCATCAAAGCCGACATGAAGAAGCGTTACACCCTCGGTGTCGTCTACGAGCCCAACGTGGTCGACAGCCAGGGCGACTGGACGGATGTCGAGGAGATCGAGAAAGCCGCCCACGGTTTCATGCTGGCCCTGCAGGGAAAGGTGAGCAAGTCGGTCGCGGCCCTGGTGGATGTGATCGTGGAGGGACTGACTAACGATCACATGGCCTTTGTGGACGTGACCGACATCTGGCAGGACCTGCAGAAGGCCTCCGCTGGGCTCGGGTACATGCACCAGGTGTGGGACGAGGGCATCGGCGACATCGTGGAGTGCTACGTGGCACCGGCGGACATGGTGATCAACGGCCAGGTGGTGAAACAGGGCACGTGGCTTTTGGGCGTGGTCTGGTCGCCTGAGTACTGGCAGAAGGTCGAGGCCGGCGAGATTACCGGCTTTTCCATGGGCGGCACCGGAAGGCGGGTGGACGATGATGCCCAAGCTGGTTGACCTGCAGATTCGAGAGGTGAGCGGGGTTGACAAGGCGGCGAACAAGCGCCGCTTTTTGGTTATGAAGCGGCAAGAAGGGAGTGATGACATGGTCAAAGCCGACACCCCGAAGAAGACAGAGAACGGCCAGGAGTTCCCCGCGGAGGCCTACCTGTATGTTCCCGACCCTGAAAAGCCCTCCACCTGGAAGTTGCGGATCTGGGAAGATCCCGAGAAGAAGGTCACCGCGGCCCAGGTCGGGCGGGCAATCGCGGCCCTGAGCCCCGGAGGGTTCCGCGGCCAGCAGGTAGACATCCCGGCGGACGAGATCCCCAAGGTCAAGGCCAAGCTGCGGTCTCTGTGGCGGGAAGTGAACCCGGACAAGGATGTGAGTGAAATGCCCGACACGATCAAGAAGGAAGAGTCGAAGGCCCAGATGCTGTGGCGGTTTGTGAAAAGCATGTTCGGGGGCGTGGACCAGGCAGACGCCGGCACGGCTAAGGACGTGAACGAGATCCTGGCGGAGCGGCAGCGGAGCGAGGTGCTCTGGGACCTGACGTATGCCTTGCAGGAGTCGCTCTACAGCATCCTGGAGGACCCGCAGGTGACGGACAAGGCCGGAGCGATTGACACCGTGCTCGGCCAGTTCCGCAGCCAGCTGCAGCAAAGCGGGATCGTGAAGCGGGGGGCAAAGATCAGTGCCGACCGCCTGGCCCGGTTGAAGCAGGCCCACGATCTGCTCGGACAGATCATCGGCGAGGCGGAAACGAGCGACGCTGCGGATGACGTGACGAAGGGAGTGGAGAGCGTGAGCAAGGAGGATCTGGCCGTCCTGGTGGGCGAAGCCGTCAAGCCACTCACCGAGCGGCTGGAAAAGCTCGAAAAGGCTGACCCGACGGCGGCTGTGGCCGAAGCGGTGAACAAAGCCCTGGAGCCAGTACTTCAGCGGCTGGAAGCCCTGGAGAAAGCGAAGGGCGTTAGGAAGTCAATAGATGGTCAAGACGGCGAGCCGGTCCAGAAGAAGAGCATCTGGGCCGGTCTTTTGTAAAGGAGAGTGATGGGAATGGCCATGAGCAACGCTGAACTGCTCGAGAAGATCGACACCGGCACCCTGGCCGGCGGGGGGCTTTTGAACCCCGAGCAGAGCAAGGAATTCCTGCGGATGACGTTCCAGGCTACGCCGTTCTCGCAGCTGCACCGACAGGAAACACGGGTAGCCAAGACCGGCGAGATCGACAAGATTGCGATCGGTGGCCGCCTCCTTCGCAAAAAGACCGAGGGCACGGACGACAACTACCGCGCCGGTATCGCTACCTCGAAGGTCAGCTACTCCACGGTGGCTGTCCGCCTGCCTTGGGAGATCACCGAGGAGACCATCCGCCAGAACATCGAGGGCGAGTCCTTCGAGGATACCGTAATGACTATGATGACCACCCAGCTCGGTATTGACCTCGAGGACCTCCACTTTAACGGCGATACTGCCAGCACAGACCCGTTTATCAGCATTAACGACGGCTGGATCAAGCAGATTCGCACCGGTGCGGGCGCGCACGTGGTCGACTGCACGGCCGATACCGGGTTCGGCAAGGATACTCTGTTCAAAGGCCTGGCAGCGTTGCCGAACAAGTACCGTGGTCCGAACGTCCGCTGGCTCATGTCGCCAACCCGGCGCTTGAAGTGGCTGGAGTACCTGACGCAGCGGTCGACCCCGGCCGGCGACGTGGCCCTCATTGGCGCCGGCGACCAGGTGAACAAGCCGCTTGGCTACGCCATCGTGGAGGTACCGTCTCTGCCTGACAACATCATTCTGCTCACCGACCCGCAGAACTTCATCGTGGTCAACACCTATGACATCCGGATCCGCAAGACCACGGAAGGCCGCGAGGCTGTGATGCAGGACAAGCGGCTATACGTGATCCACCTCGACGACGACCCGATCATCCAGGAGCTCGATGCCTGCGTGCTGATCGACAACATCCCGAACGCCCTGGCAGCGGCATAGCAGGGGTGACGCAGCGTGAAGAGGCTGAAGCTACTGTACCTGGGTTCCTACTCCGGCTACGGGGTGACGGTGACCCAGGTACAGCCGTTTGTTGAAGTTGACGACCAGCTGGCAGCAAAACTTCTGGCCACGGGTTACTTCGAGGATATGGCCGGCATGCCGGCGACTCCCCCGTCGGCCACACCAGAAGGCACCATTACCAGCGAGCAGGTAGTTACGAAGCACTCCACGCGAAAGAAGGGATAGCGAATGACCAAACCCCTGGGTATGGGCTATGTCGGGGTCGAGGAAGTAGCCAGCGGGGAGATTGACTACACGGCCGCTCCGGCCGGCGGGGCAGGAACGGTGGATATCGTGCAGCTGCCGGCCGGTGCTCTGATCACCAAAGTGGTCGTCGAGGTGACAGCCGGCTTCAACGCGGGGACTACTAACACGCTGACGGTGGGCACGAACGCCAGCGTTGACGACCTGGTCGGGGCTGCCGTGGTAACGGTCGGCACGCCGGGATTCTACGAAGGTACCGGCAAGGTACGGACCGCTGCGGCCACCACGGTCAAGGCGAAGTACGCCCAGACCGGTGCCGGAGCCACCGCCGGGAAAGCCACTGTTTACGTGTTCTTCGTGATCCTGTAAGGGAATGGCCATGGACTACCTGACCCTCGCCGCCCTCAAAGAGCGGGTCAAGACCAGCCTGCCGGATACGGCACTCGCCAGCATCATCAGCGAGGAATCGGCTGCCATCACGCTGCGTCTGGGTGCAGAGCCACTAGACCCAATGGTGGAGGACCTCGTGCCGGCCGGGAGCACCATCTGGCTCACGTACCCGGCCGCAGCCATTACCTCTGTGCTGGATGTGGCAGCGAATGCGGTCGTCGACCCGAGCACCTACACGAGCGTGGGGCGTGTACTCGTCACCACAGGCACTTGGCCGAAGCTGGTGCGCGTGACCTACGCGATCGCAAACCGCCTGACCCTGCTGTCGTTACTAGAGGGCGTGTGTCTGGACCTTTGCCGGCTGGCGATCACGGACATGGGCGGTGAGGCCTTGGAGCAGATCGGGGACTACCGGCATGACGCCAAGGACGTGCAGGCCGAGCGGCAGAAGGTACTGGCCAGGCTCAATACCCTCCGGGGTATCCAGCCCGGCACGGCGAGGTAAAGCCGCTGTGGACGAGTTTGCCCAGGACTTTGGCATCAAGATCCAGCGGTTGGTCAACACCGTGCTCGAGAAGGCTGCCAGCCGCATGGAGCGGGTGGCTATCCACCTGGCGGACCAGACAAAGCTTATCCTGCGTGGCGAGCGGCATGGCCGGGTGTACCGGGTGCCCGAAACCAAGGGCGTCTACCTCAAGGATGCCCAAGGCAATTTCGTCATCGATCCCAAGACCGGGAAGAGGAAGAAGCGCCGGGGCAAGGTGCGGTACTATACCGCCTCGGCTCCGGGCGAGCCGCCGGCCAGCCCCACGGGCCGGCTTCGTAACAGCATCCAGTACGTCCTCATCCGGACGGAAGAAAAAGATCGAGTCGAGATCACGGCCATGATCGGGTCAAATGTGGAGTATGCCGGTTGGCTAGAACATGGCTCCAAGTTCATGGCCCCTCGCCCGTATTTGCGCCCTACCTGGCTGAAAGAGAGAAACTGGGTCAAAGACCAGCTAAAAAGGAAGTACCTATGATGAGCTACACAAGCCTGCTCACCAATACCTGCGATATCTACCATTTCGCCGAAGCTAGCCGAACCCAGGGAACTCCCTCGTTTTCGCCGGTGCCAGCAGCGGCTGGTATACCGTGCCGGCTGTCCTATGAACGTGGGCGAGAAGTGGAACAAGATGCAGAGGCCGTGGTCTTCAGCGAAGTGACCCTCTTTCTCCCGGCCGGGACCGACATACGGACCGGTGACAAGATCGTGGTCAACGGCGAGACGTACTACGCCCTGCCGCCCCGGAGGGCAGGCGCACATCATCTTGAAGTCCCCCTGCAGCGGCACTGGGAGCGGTAGGTATGAACCTGGCAAACCAGTTGCAAAGCCTGAGGCGGACGCTCAATGCACTCCACCCAGCCTGGCCGGTGTACCTGGAGCGCGTGCCGCAGGGCTTTGTGCGTCCAAGTTTCTACGTCGGGGTGGACCGCGTCGCAGACCAGCAGCCGGGACCCGCACGGTTCGAGTCACAGGTAGACTGGGGAATTGCCTACTTCGCGACGTCCCACGACGACGCCCTGGGCGTGGCGGATGCTCTCGCGTACCAGCTCCTGCAATCGCTGCAGGGCCTGATTACGTACTGGGATTACTCGACCGTCCCAGAGACCGCCACCATGCACTTCCTGCGGGTGGTGGCACTGGAGGCAAGCTTGGATCAGGATGAGACGCAACAGTGGAACGTGGCTATCCGGCTGCGTACCGTGCTGCGGCTACCGAAAGAGCTGGCCCAGGCTCCGCTCATTGGTAAGGTATACGTCTCAGAGAACGTTACCTGATCGGAGGTAATGCAACATGTCATCGAAACAGCACGCGGAGGCCCGTGCGGAACCCCAGCCGGTCGCGGCGTACCCGGAGCCGGGCCGCTACCCCCGGGAAGAGCTTATCGCCCGCTGCAAGGAGTTGACGGGCTGGGAGCCGGAGATCGGCCGGGCCGCCCTTCAGGACCTGGACATACTGGAACAGTTCCTGACTGTCGACGAGTTCCGCCAGGCGGTGGCACACTGGCTGAAGATGATCGTGTGAAGGGGTGAGAAGGTATGCCTGGTGGCACCTGGAGCCCGACCGAGGCGAAAGTCCGGCCGGGTTTTTACATGAACTTCGTTTCTGCCGGTCTGGCGGCCATCAAACCCGGGGCCCGCGGCATTGTGGGCGTGCCGGTGAAGGCCTCGTGGGGCCCGATCCGGCAGTTCGTGACCATCGAGAGCGAGGCTGATCTGGTGGCGGCATACGGCCCGGACACTGCCAACGGAGTGAGCGCGTACAAGATCATCCACCTCGCTCTGCTCGGTGGAGCAAAGACCGTGCTGGCCTACCGGATCGCAGACACCAACGCGGCCAAGGCCAGCATCACGCTTACGGACACCAATGCCACGCCCACGAATGTCCTGCAGCTTTTCGCCAAGTACGAGGGTGAGCGCGGCAACCACTTCAAGATCACCACCCGCACCAACATTCTGGACGCCACGAAGCAGGACATCCTACTGTATGAGGACACTGCGCTTCTGAGGACGTGGACGTTTACCACGGGCGCGGGCGGCATCGACAACGCGGTTGCAGCCATCAATAGCGACACGGGCAATGTCTGGATCACGGCAAGCAAGCTGGCGGACGGCAACGGCGTGCTGGCGAGCGTGACGACGGCATCGTTCGTAGGTGGCAATTCGGGCATTGCAGCTGTGGCCAACGTGGACTACACGAACGCCATGACCGCCTTCGAGGCCCGTGAGTTCAACCTGTTCGTCCTGGACGGCCCGGGCAGCTTTGCCCTGCAGACCGCGGTGGTGGGCTGGATCGACCGCATTCGCTCGGAGGGCAAGGGCGTGATCGCGGTGCTCGGCGGGACGGCAGCGGACGACCAGAACGTGGCTACCGGTAACGCCCGGTCCACGAGCTTCAACCACGAGGGTGTTGTGAACGTGATTACCTCGGCCGTACTCGACGGTGTCACATATGCCTCCGGTGAAGTGGCGGCGTATATAGCCGGACTGATCGCGGGGCAGAAGCTCACCGAGAGCATAACGTATGCGGCCACTGTCTTTCAGGACGTGACGCCCCGGCTGACCAACAGCGAGATCACCCAGGCCTTGCAGTCCGGGTCGCTCGTTCTGGTGCACGACGGTCATGTCAAGGTGGAGCAGGGTATCAACACCCTGACCACACTCAAGTCCGGCCAGAACGACCAGTGGAAGAAGATCAAGGCCATCCGGACCATGGACGCTATCAACACGGACCTGCAGAAGACGGCCGCGGACGCCTACATCGGCAAGATCCCGAACAATGACGACGGCCGCGTGGCATTGATCGCTGCGATCAAGAACTACATGGACACCCTGGTCGCTGGTGGGGTGATCGACCGCGACTACAAGGTGTACCTCGATTCTGCCTATCCGAACCCGGCCCCGGATGAGGTTTACATCAAGTGGGAAGCCGGCATCGTCGACACGCTGGAGAAAATCTACGGGACCTTCGTGGTCGCGTAGGAGGTGACAGACTGTGGCTCTTGATGCCAGCCGCATCATCAACGGCACGTTCGGCTCGGTCTGGATGGACGGACAGTGGCTTACGAACTTCAACCACCTGGAGGCCAACGTCGAGGTCCAGAAGGCGGAGATCAAACTGTCGGGGGACCGGTGGACCCGGCGGAAGGTGACCGGTCTCAACGGCACCGGCACGATCTCCGGTTTCAAGGTGACCTCGGACCTGATCCAGCTCATGGCCCCGGTGGCGGACAACACGAAAGGAGCCGTCAAGACCGAGATCATCAGCAAATTGGCCGACCCGGAGGCCTACAGGTATGAGCGGATCCGCCTCAAGAACGTCATGTTCGACCGCATCCAGCTGGCCAACTGGACGGCCGGCGAAAACGTCACCGAAGAGTGGCCATTCACCTTCGAGGAGTTCGAGCTTTTGGACCCGATCGTGGCGACGTAGGGGGATAGGGCATGAGCGACGACTTTGCAGAGCTGAGCGAGGAACAGATCCTGCAGCGGCTCCTGGATGCTGACACCGTGCCGGAGCGGACCGTCATGATCAAAAGGCTTGGGGTGCCGGTCACGCTGCGGGGCCTTACCGGCAAACAGGTGTTTGGCCTGCGGGAGCGGTATACCGAGCGGACAAACCGGCGTGGGCAGACCATCGAGCGGCTTGACGAGGAACAGTTCAACGTGGCCCTGATCGCAGCGGCCACAGTGAAGCCCAACTGGGCCAACCCGAAACTCCTGGCCAAGTACCAAGCTTCCGGCCCGGAGGAAGTCATCAAGCGCGTGCTGCTCGCCGGTGAGTTGGCTGCGCTGGGTGATGCAGTACTAGACCTGTCGGGCTTCAACATCGACCTGGCTGACGTAAAAAACTGATCCTCTCCGGGGGGCTGGCGGGTATGCTCCACTCCCTGTGGGTAAGGCACCACCTGCGCCCCGGAGAGTTCTGGCGGCTGCCCAGGGGCGAACAGATGTTCCTTCTGGCCAGCCTGGAGCTCGAGATCGAGGCAGAAGCGCGGGCCATGAAGGAGATGGATCATAGCCGTGGCTGAAGAGCAGGAGTTCTACCGCATCAACCTGGTCGTGCAGATGCACGACCGCATGACCAGCGCCATGGCCCGCATGCAGTCATCCGTGAACCGGTTCGAATCATACCTCAACCGTGCCAGGCAGGCGGCAGAGACTCTCGACAAGACTAGGGTCAACCCCACTGCCAGCCTCACGGATCGCGTGACCTCCGTGGCCAGGACAATAAGGGCGGGGCTCGATGTCTTGACGCACGGCGCATGGGTAGTGGCCATTAAGGCATACGACGGGGTTACGAGTGTTGTAAAGCGGATAGGCAGTGCCTTGTCCACTGTGCGTCGCAGTCTGTTCAGCATCCAGGGGCTGGCGGCTACTGCCTTAGCCGGCCTGGGTATCGGCAAGCTATGGGACGCTACTGTCGGCTTTGCCGGCTCCATGGAGCAGGCCCAGATCGCCTTCAACACCATGCTCGGGGCCGCGGGCAAAGCCCAGTCATTCCTCCGCCAGTTGTGGAACTTTGCGGCCGCCACGCCGTTTGAGTTCCCGCAGGTGCAGCAAGCGGCCAAGAACATGCTGGCGTTCGGCTTTGCCGCGGACGAGGTGCTGCCTGCCTTGACCGCTATCGGTGACGCCGCATCCGGTCTTGGCTTGGGAGCCGAGGGCATCGACCGTTTGGTGCTTGCCCTGGGGCAGATGCGGGCCAAAGGCAAGGTCGCCGGGCAGGAAATGATGCAGCTCACCGAAGCCGGGGTGCCGGTGTGGGACATTCTCGCGAAGAAGATGCACACGACCACGGCTGCGGTCATGCAGCTAAGCGAGAAAGGCCTCATCCCGGCGAACCAGGCAATTAAGTGGCTGCTCGAGGGCATGGAAGAGCGGTTCCCGCACATGATGGAGGCCCAGAGCCGTACCTACGTCGGTCTCATGTCCACCATCCGGGACAACGTCAAGAGCATGTTCGGTGCCGTGGGTGCGGGCATTCTGCAGAGCCTCAACCCCCGGCTGCAAAAGATCGTGGACTGGTTCACGAAGAACCAGGAAACCGTGGAGCGTTGGAAAGATGCCCTCATGCGTTTTGGCAAGCAGGTGGCGGACTCGCTCCTTGGCTGGTTCGAGCGTACCTTCCGCTCGGTCGGAATACTGTTCGACGACAGCGTAGACGCGTCCGATCGGTGGCTGTACCAGCTCAAAGGCCTGCCACAGATGGACCTCAGCGACAAGATCAAGATCGTCTGGGAGGACATAAAGAGCAGTTTTGATACCTGGTGGGACAACGGCGGCCGCCAGGAGTTCGTCGACCTGGGGACCAAAGTGGGCAATGCAATGATGGACGGCATCATGGCCGTGCTCAAGGGGGTATGGGGCAACATAACGGAAACGAACAAGCAGGCTTGGAAGGAACCAACAGCCGGCAACCTGCTGTCGGCGGGGGTCAAGGACTTCCTGGCTATTTCCCTGGTGGGCAGCGTCGTAGGTGGAGCCGTTGCGACCGGGCGTAAGTTGGCTGGACTGCTGGGCCAAGCCGGTAAGCAACTGGGCAAGTGGTTCGGGGCCGGTTCGGCAGCAGGGACAGCTGCAGGAGCTGAAACAGCAGAAGGAGTTGTGGAAGCGGCAAATGTGACAGCGAAAGCTGCAGCCGATGTCTCCAAATTGGCCTCGGAAGCTTCGGCTGCTGCCGCACAGGGTGCTGAAGCCGTTGCTGCCACTGGAGGCAGTGTTGTAGGGCATCTGGCCGGACTGGCGGCAAAAGCCGAGGCAACCGGGGCGTTGAAATGGTTGCCAGGGCTCAGTGGGACCATTGAAGGTATAAGGGAACTAACCCAGGCGATTTACTCCGGTGGTGACCTGACGAAGGCCTTGGTAGAAATACCATTTGACATCGCTGGCTCGATAGCGGGTTCTGCAGTCGGGGGTGCTGCAGGAGCCCTAGTTAGTGGTCCAGCTGCTCCTGTAGGGGCGCTGGTAGGAGCTGGAGTAGGCTCACAACTCGGAATAAGTTTCGGGAAAAAGCTTGCTGATTCCATGGTGGAATCTTGGCGGAACCCCGATTGGGATGTGTTTGGCGGACCGTTAAAGGAGTTCGATGTCCTTGGTCATGGCATTCGTTCTTCGAAGACAGAGTACGAGATGGCAGGGGCGTCTACGCCATTTGAACATTGGAAGCGCGAACCATCTCCTAAACTGTATGAACGGGACCTGTTCCAAATGGCCTTGTTGCACAGCCAAGAGAACAATCGCCAACCTGCCAATTTCACAATCAATGTGACTGTGAACAGTAGTGCCGTGAATGCGGCAGACATGGCGGAAGAAGTCGGCAACATTATTGCCAAAAAAGTCAAGCAGGCCTGGATCAACTCCCCTGTGCTGGCCCGTTAATCTGTAGTAAAATGTGGCAGGATAGGAGGAGAAAGAATGATGCCAAAGATCAAGGGTGCAATAAGCGTTCTTGCGGGTGTTTGGATCGTTGTGCTGGTACGTTACTTTCTTAATCCAGGTATTCAAACCGTGGCTTTCCATAACGTCGTTTTCTGGCTAGGGGTAGCATGTTACGCCGTGGCTGGGTGGCAGCTCGCTGACGCTCCCGATATATGGCGTCGTCCCATGAAACAATGGATTCGTCACCCGGGCATCTGGTGGATGGCCCTGGGTGGTTATCTGATGCTTGGATGAACATTGGGGCGGACGGTTTTGGGCTGGTTTTTGCATGCTGGGTTGTGGGGGCCCTGCGCTGAGATGCGTCCCGATGCGTCTCAATGGATATCCAACGGTCAGAAATAAAGCAATAGCTCAAACATCCGTCGACGGGGACCTGAATCATATACCTATATCCAGGACTGTAAGAAGGGGGTAAAGAGCTATCTGACGAATAGGCCCTCTCGTCAACCTAAAAGAAAGCAAGGCGAGAGGAGGAGGCTCAATGTGGGACATATTTCTAGTGTTACTCAATGTGGCAGCACTGTTACTTGTTTTGGCCAGCTTCGGGGTCCTGTGTAGTCAGTTGTTACGCACTTGGAAGAAGTTTTGGAGCGGTCAGCAACCAGCAACTACTCGGGGTGAATGGATCGTAACAGGCAAAAAGGTACTGGGATTATGGTTTTACGCTGCCGTGTTTATTTATGCGAACGTATATTGGGTTTTTCCACATATGAGCCCATCTACTCCGCCTACAACAAGTGTGACTACCTCCGAGACTGGAAATACAATTGCTCAAACAGCAACAGAAGCAGGTACCCCCTTGGAAGTCAACGGAATCTGGGCGCTTACTGCAGGCGGAGGGCCATATTCGCTCACATTCAGACACAAGATCAGCAACGACTGGGGCTCCATAACTGCGGACCAGGGATTCATGTACGCTGAAGTGCCGCTGTGCATCAAGAACATTTCCAAGGAAACACAAAGCCTGTCATTGTTCTCCGAGTGGAAACTCAAAGACGATCAAGGTTATACTTACGACATCGAGTCCGGAGCAGACGACTATCTTCCGAAAGATACTCGTATCGATCCTTCGGATGTTCCTCCTGGTGCCGAGCGGTGCGGCCTGCTAGTGTTCCAGGTGAGGGAAGACGTAAAAGATTTGTACCTGGTCTACTCGGACCTGGGGCTTGACCGGGCGCCAACATGGCATTTCTCTGTGGGACAGGGAACGAAGTAAGCAGGCCCGGAAGGAAGTTGTGCTTTTGACGGTTAATACGGTGGTACCCGCTGGCCGGTTAAGACCAGTAGAGATAACTTACCTGGCGGTGTTCTGTTATGGACATTTATCTTCTGGCCTCGGATGGGGCCGAACTTCACCTACCAGTGAACCCGAGCGAGATCCAGGTAGAGACGGCCAAAAGGACTGAGACCGTGACCATCATAGCCCTGGGCGAGATTGAAATCCCCGTTAGCGACCAGCCGGTGGGGGTTTCGTTTTCGAGCTTCTTCCCCCGTGACTACGACGCGGGCTATTGCCGCTACGCCGACATCCCGAAGCCCGAAGATGCCCTGGCCAAGCTTCTGGCCTGGCAGGAGACCGGGCAGCCGGTGCGGCTTCTGATCACCGACAGCCCGGTAAACATGCTCGTGATCGTGGCGAAGGTGAACTACAAGTATGCCGGGGGCGAGCCGGGAGACATCTACTACGACCTTGCGCTACGGCAGTGGCGGGAGATCAAAGTGCGGAGCGTGGCGGCTGCTACCGTGACCACGCCGGTGCCTGCGCCAGCCACCACGACCAGACCGGACACCAAACCAGTGCAGAAGGTCTACGTGGTCAGGAGCGGGGACACGCTTTACAAGATCGCCAAAGCCGAGCTAGGCAACGGCTCGAAGTGGCGACAGATATATGACGCGAACAAGGACACCATCGGACCGGATCCCAACCTCCTGCACGTGGGTCTGAAGCTCGTGATGCCGTCATGACAAGCTATGACGTGATCCTTGACGGCAAGTGGTCCCTGGCCGCGATTGCCGAGACCATCACCCTGGAAGAGGCCCTGGATGATATCGCCATGCAGGCCTCAGTTACTCTGACCGTTACCCCGGACTTCCCGGGCATCGCCCCCAGCCAGAGCTTGCAGGTCATAGGCCAGGCTGGGGTCTTGTTCGATGGCGTGGTATGGGAGTGTGACAGCACCGCTCGCGGCCAGAAGCACCTGACCGTGACGGCCTATGACCGGACGATCTACCTTGCTCGCAGTGAAGACGAGTACCTTTTCCCCGCCGGCCAGACTGCCACGCAGCGTCTGAAGCGGTATGCGGCAGACTGGACCATTCCTCTGGGCAGTATTGCGGACACAGGCGTGCCACTGGCCCGGGCGGTCTACAGGACCCAGGCGATCTACAACATGATCCGATCCGATCTCCGAGAGACCGTCCAAAAGGGCGGGGGCCTGTTCCGGGCCCGCATGAGCGGCCGGGTACTTGACCTCGTGCCGCTCGGGAGCAACCAGACTGTCTGGATCCTCGAAAGCATCGAGGAGATCAACCAAAAAAGGACACTCAACGATGCGGTCACACAGGTGAAGGTCCTGGGCGAGGCCACGGACGACGAGCGTTCCCCCGTGCTGGCCATTGCCAAAGGGGACACGGCCACATACGGGACCCTGCAAAAGATCATCCAGGACAGCCGGATCACCACGGCGGCCGATGCCAAGAAGGCAGCCCAGGCTGCGTTGACAGGAATTGCCGAAACCATTACGGTGACCGCTATGGACATCGAGACGATCCGGGCGGGGGACAAGGTGCAGCTCAATGGTGTGAACTATCTTATCCTAAGTACGAAACACAAGCTCGGCCCGGCGGGGGAGATGACCCTGGAGCTGGCCAGCTCCGACTACGTGAGGCGGACAGTCTATGCCTGATCCTTACCGTAGTTTGGCGTCATTCATCGAGGAGCGGGCCCGCAGTCACACGCGGGCCGTGCTCATGGATGTGCAGGCCGAACTCGGCACGATCACGGCGAGCGGTCTCAAGCTGGACGGCTTCGCACACGAGATCAAGGACTACCTGGTAGCAGAATACCTGACCCTGCCCGCCACGTTTGGCACGGACTCCGCCGGCGACACCCTGGCCACGCCAGCCCCACTCCGGGCCCTGCAGCCCGGCGATCGCGTGCTGGTGGTGCCGGTCAACGGCGGCCAGGATCATGTAGTGATTGCGAGGGTCAAACATGCCTGACCTTTTCCCGGCCGGTGCGGCTGCGGTAACCAGTGCAGATGCCAGTACTCAGAACCGCCAGGTACCCTTCGGGAGATCCTGGCGGTTCGATTTTGAGACTGGCGAGTTCGTCATGACCCCCACGGGCGGTGTGGCCCAAAGCCGCGATGTAGATGCCTGGCTGGAGTGGTGCCGGAAGTCCCTCCGTACCCCGCGGTATCGCTACCTGGCCTATGGACGGAACTACGGCCAGGAATTTGGCGACCTCATCGCCCGGCACCTGAGCCGGGCCGGAAACGAGGCCGAGATCAGGCGCATGGTCACCGAGTGCCTGATGGTGGACCCGCGGACGGCCAGCGTAGGCAAGTTTGCGTTCGACTGGCGAGGAGACAGCGTGTATTTCAGCTGCGAGGTGCGTAACGTGCGGGGCGAAACGGCCACCTTGGCCGCAAGTGTGGTGATAGCCTGATGTCGGTGCTGCCCGACTACCTGAACGACCAGACCGAGGACGCCATCCGCCAGCGGATGCTGGATTCGTTGCCCGCGGACCTGGACAAGGCCGAAGGGTCATACATCTGGGATGCCCTGGCCCCGGCCGCAATGGAGCTGGCCCAGGCGGCCATCTGGGCACAGGAGGTGCTCCGGCGGGTATTCGCCAGCACTACGTTCGGGCAGTACCTGGACCTGCGGTGCGAAGAACACGGCCTGACCAGGCGGGCGGCTGTCAAGGCCACCGGCCAGGTGATATTCACCGGGACCGCAGGCACCACTGTGCCGGCGGGAACGCGGGTGGCCACGCCGGCAGACCCGGTGAGCGGGACCGCTTCTGTGGAGTTTATTACCACGGCGGCTGTCACCCTTGACACCACCGGCAGTGCCGCGGCACCCGTAGAGGCCGTGGATGCTGGTGTCGCTGGAAATGTGGCAGCCGGGGCCATCAGCCTGCTCGTCACACCCGTCCCCGGCATCTCCAGCGTCACAAACGCGGCCTCGACCAGCGGCGGCCTCGACACCGAGGACGATGCGTCTTTGCTGGCTCGTTACCTGCAGAGGGTGCGGAGCCCCTCTGCGGGCGGCAACAAGGCCGACTACGTGAACTGGGCCCTGGAGGTACCGGGCGTGGGCGGTGTGTCGGTCGTGCCGGTCCGGGACGGGCCTGGGACCGTGGCTGTCAGCATCATTAACACGCAGCATACTCCGGCGGAGCAGGCTCTCATAGACGCCGTGCAGAACTACATCGCTCCTCCCTGGGTCGACGAGGCTGAAGCCGAAGCCATGACCCTGGGCGGATACGGCATCAGCATCGACACCACACTCGCCGACGACACCGGTGACTCGGTCAAGATGACCTACAATGCCACCGGGCCAGGAACGATCTCGCACAGTCTCACGGGCATCCTACAGCAGGCCGGCGTCTGGCAGGCCCGTGTACGCTTAAAAGCTGACGCGGTGACTGGGACGGCGGATCTTCTGCAGGTGGGTGTTTGGAACGCTTCGGGGTCAATTTGGACCAAGACTGGGCCGACCAGCACCACCGATGCCGTAGTCACCCTGAGAGCAAGCGACCTGGCGACAGCGTTTGCAGACAAAATTGTGACCTTCTACTGGAACGGCACCGACCAGCTGGAACTCCGGATTACCCGCCTGACGACGGATGCCACCACCACGATCTGGGTCGACCGCGTGGTCTACCGCTCGACCTTCTCCCAGGACACCGGCACCGGCAAGGCCCCGATCGGTGCCCGGGTGACGGTTGAGCCTGCTACCGCGGTACTGATCAGCATCTCGGCCACGCTCACCATCGCAGCGGGTTACAACGCTGACAGCGTGAAGTCGGCTGTGACCAACAACCTGCAGGCCTACATCAGGGGCCTGGCCTTCCAGGCGGACAATGATGTGCGTTATGTACACATCGGCCAGGCCATCCTGGACACCCCCGGCGTGGTAGACTACGCCAACCTGACGGTGAACGGCGGTACGGCCAACATTGCCATCGGCCAGACCGAGGTGGCGGTTCTCGGGAGCGTGACCCTGACATGAGCATAACCTCGCAGCACGGCCAGGCCATGCTGGATTACCTGCCACCGTATTATGCCGCTTCCCGGGTCATGCAGGCCATCCTGCAGTCCCAGGGTAACGAGCTGGACCAGCTCTATCAGGCTTTGAATGAGGTCCTGGACCAGGCGTTCGTAAGCACTGCCACCTGGGGACTCGACCGCTGGGAGAGCGAACTGGGGCTGGTCACGGTACCGAGTGCCACGGATGCAGAACGCCGGCAGCGGATCCTCTCCCGGCTGCGCGGCACTGGTACTGCCACGATGGCGGTCGTCCACGAGGTGGCACAATCGTACGACAACGGTCAGGTAGCGGTGATCGAGCAGTACGCGGATTATGCCGTCCGGGTCAGGTTCATCGACACCCACGGTGTTCCCCCGAACATCGACGACATGAAGCTGGCCCTGCGAGCCGTGGTGCCGGCCCACCTGGACATCACGTACGAGTACACCTACATGATTTGGCTGCAGCTGGACACAAAAAACCTTACGTGGGACCAGTTCGATGTCCAGGCTCTCACGTGGGATGGACTGGAGGTCTGGAGCTGATGCCGACGCCAACCTCAAGGCTGAAGATCCCGCTGCCGCTAGGTAACGAGACCGTAAGCCGGCAGGCATTCGTAGATGTGTACAACACCATCGATGCCAATGCGGCTACCAGGGCCGAACCTGAAGTACTGGCCCTGGACCTGTTTGCCCAGGGTTTTGTCTTGTCGGGCCTGCAGGCGAGCAAAGACGGTGTCACGGCGACCAAGCTCAACGTAACCGCTGGCGTGGCGTACGTGCAACAAGCAGGCGGGGGCCTGCGGCGATACACGCCCGCGGTCACGAGCTTTACGACCGCCGCAACTTCGGCTCTCTATTATCTTGACCTTCAGCCCGACGGTACCTGGTCTTGGGCGACCACCCACAGCACCCAGACAGGATACCTGCCGGTCGCCGAGGTACAGACGGACGCCAGCGGCAACATCGCAACTGTAACCGACAGGCGTAACCTACTCCCCGGTCTGGGACCGGTCAACGCCGATCGTCTGGACGGGTACCATGCGGGCCATTCCTCAGGGCAAGTGCCGGTTAGCGATGGTACGGTTAACACCAGCCTGAACGCTGACAAGCTCGACGGCTATGACGCCGGCCACGCCAGCGGTCAGGTGCCGGTCAGCGACGGTACGGTCAACACCCAGCTTAACGCTGATCTGGTCGATGGCTATCATGTAGGTCATGCCAGTGGCCAAGTGCCGCTCAGCGACGGGACTCTCAATACTACGCTCAACGCGGACACGGTGGATGGAGCTCACGCCGGCACGGCCGCGGGCAACGTCCTCAAACTCGATACCAATGCCCTGGTTCCGCTCGGAAACATCCCTGCTACTCTGACCGGCAAGGACGCAGACACCATAGACGGAGCGCACGCCGGCACCGGACCAAACAATGTTCTGAAGCTCGATGTCAGCGGGCAGATACCACTCGGCAGTATCCCGGCCACCCTGACCGGAAAAGATGCAGATTCTGTGGACGGGGCGCACGCTGGTACTGGTCCGAACAACGTACTGAAGCTTGATGCTAGTGGGCAGGTACCGCTTGGCAACATTCCCGCCACCCTGACCGGTAAAGACGCTGATTCTGTGGATGGGGCTCATGCCGGTACGGCTGCAGGCAACGTGCTCAAGCTCGATGGCTCTGGCTTAGTTCCACTGGCCAATATCCCAAGCATCCTCACCGGGAAGGATGCCGACACCCTCGATGGCCAGCACGCTTCGTACTTTGCTTCGGCTGCATCGGTCGGAGCGGTTGCTCGGCTCTTTGCCGATGCCAATGCGAAGGACTATGTCCAGGCAGCTACAGGCGTCAGCGTGGTGGCCGATACCGGCGCTTGGTCCGGCCAGGCCGTACACTGCGACGCGAGCGTGACAAACTCCGCGGCTGCCGATGTCGTCATCTTCCCGATGTCTACCTTACGCTGGACGGAATATGTCATCGCTGTCCGGATGAAGACGAATGACGCTGCTACACTGAACCTGGCAGTGATCTACTTTGAGCAGTTCGCGAACAGTGCCTGGTCGATCGTAAGCCAGAAGCAAATTGACGGCACCATGTTCACAGCTACAGGTGACTATGAAGTGTTCTACCTGCGTGGACACTACTCAGCGGGCACGCAGTGTCGGGTGAGGGTGTACTGGAACAAAGCCACCTCCACTCATGTTCTCGACATCGATGCCATCGTCATTGTGCCGGTGGGTGCCACCGCAGCCGTCTAGTCAGGAGCTGATCACCATTGGCTTGGTCCCAATACCTGCAGCCCGGGCGGGCACTGGCTCTGCGCGCGGTCCTCCAGGAAATCCGGGATACGATCAACGCGTATCAAACTTCCGCGACCGGTGCCAAGGGCACCGCATTCACGTTCAAGGACATGCGGGACGCCCGCCTGCCGCCCGACTCATGGTACGCGATCATCAACGAGCTGAAGGCCAAGATCGACGGTTTCGCGACCTCGCCCTTTACGAACTGGCCGTCCATGAAAGACGCCCGGCCGGTAGATATCTATCAGCAGGTTGTGGCCCTGCGGCAGAACATGGACACCGTCCAGGCCACCTGCTGGAAGTGCAACACCTGCCAGACCAAGGTCAGCTGCACGAGCTGCAACGCCTGCCAGGTGTGCAATACCTGCCAGTACTGCAACACGAGCTGCTATAACTGCAATGCCTGCCAGGTATGTAATACCGCCCAGGGTTCTTGCTCGTCGTGCATGACCTGCGTCTCGTGCCAGTCCTGCAACACGAGTTGCTACAACTGCAACTCGTGCCAGCTGTGTAACGCTTGCCAGATCAGCAATACCTGCGCGGTTTGTGTCTCATGCCAGGGCGTGTGCTATACGTGCGACCACTGTGACACCTGCCAGACATGCGTGTCCTGTCAGCACTGCAACACCTGCGACTATTGCAACGTAAGCTGCTACGTGTGCAACACCTGCCAACTGTACTGAGCGGGAGAGGATAGAAGTGTCATGCTCGGCCTGCCAGGTCTGCAACACCTGCCAGTACTGCAACACCACGTGCTACAACTGCAACTCATGCCAGGCTGGCAATGCTTGCGGTACGTGTAACACGTGCATGACGTGCGTCTCGTGCCAGTCCTGCAACACCACCTGCTATAACTGCAATGCCTGCCAGACCTGCAATGCGGCCCAAGGCTCGTGCGGATCCTGCATGAGCTGTGTGTCGTGCCAGTTGTGCAACACCGGTTGCCAAAGTTGCAACACCTGCCAGGCCTGCAATGCGTCGTGCTATTCGTGCGATATCTGCGTCACCTGCAATACGTGCCAGATCTGTAACACCGTTCAGGTCTGCAACAAGTGTTATACCTGCCAGGTCTGCAACACCACCTGCTATTCGGGGGTGGCCGCATGCACGGCCTGGGCCACAAAGAAGCAGTTCTACACCGAAACTCCAGGTGGCGAGGCGGGCGAGAACACTGAACACGAGCGACTGGTACATGAAATCAACGGCAAAATCGAAGAGCTCGGCCTGGTGCTGGGTGCACTCCTGGGGAGGGTGAGGAATGGGCATCGCGGTCAGTAACGTGGTCTTTGATATCACCACAGGTTGTAATCTGGCTTGCAAGTATCCATGTTTTGCCTACAAGGACAACCGGAGGGCCACACAGGAGGTGGCAGACCGGCTCATCGACTGGTTGCTGGACCAGCCGGGCGATTGGAAGTCGCTTGGTTTCTTTGGCGGTGAGCCGTTGATGCACTGGAAGCTCATGCGCTGGACCATGGAAGAGGCCAGGCGCCGGGCCCAGGAGCGAGACCAGAAGATCACGTTTTCGGTCACCACCAACGGCACCATGCTGACGGAAGACATCGTAAAGACGCTGGCAGAGAACCAATGCGGTGTACTGCTATCCATCGACGGGCCCCCGGACATCCATGACAAGATGCGGGTGTTCGTGAATGGGCGAGGCAGCTCCAAGCAGGTCATGAGGGCTGCTGAACTCCTCCTAAAGCACGTTGATGAGCTGCCGGGCCTGACCGCCCGTGTGACATGGCATCCCCAGGTGCACCAGGAGGGGCGCCGCGTGGCCGAGTTCCTGGTAGACATGGGATTTCCGGATGTGGCGATCTGCCCGGTTGACGAGGCGGACTACGAGGCGGCCGGAGAGGCATACGTCCAGGCAGAACGGGAGCTGGCCGACTGGTTCATCGAGCGCACCCTGCAGGGCCGCATGCCGCCACTCAGCTTCACCACCCGCTACCTGCAGTCGATCTACAACCACCGCGTGCTCAACAAGTGGCAGGCACAGACGCAGACTTGCGGGGCGGGCAAGGGTCTTCTGGGTGCGGGCCCGGATGGGTCGCTGTATCCGTGCCACCGTTTTGCTGAAACGCCGTTTCTGCAGCGGTTCAAGCTCGGTGACGTGTGGACAGGACTCACGCCCGAGCGGGAAAAGTTCCAGTGGCTGAACATCTACCAGATGGAATTCCCGTTTGACTGTGCGAAATGCCCCGCCTGGCCGTACTGTTCGCCACCCTGCATCGGGGTGAACGGGGACTTCACTGGGTCGCTGTTCAAAACGGTACGCGGCCATTGTGTGTGGCACCGTATCCATGTGTCGGAGTGCATCAGGATTCACGAAACCCTGCTGGACAACGACTACTACCACGAGCAAGCCCGCCAGGGCTTCCCGATCATCAAGGCCGGAGGGGATGCGACATGAGTGAGGACAATTGCACGACCTGCCAGGTGTGCTACCAGTGCCAGGGGCAGGAACAGGTGATGGGCCGGGGCTGCGGCAACTGCTACACGTGCCAGGCAGGATATGCCGGGCCTGAGCAGGGGGGACCTCCGCCGGCGAACGCTCTGAGTTTCAATGTCGCCCTGCCCGGGGACCTGGGACCGCCGGGGCCGGAAAACCGCCAGCCCCGCCCGGTATTCAACTGGGAGCTCGACGAGGTGAACACGAAGTTGGACCAGATGCTGGTCCTGATCAAGAACCTGGTCGATGCATTAGCGCCGCTTGCCGAGGAGAAGGACGCGAAGGACGCGGAGTAGTCCCGGCACGACCCCCCCTAAAATCGGTCATGAAGCCCCGCCCTGCGGGGCTATTTTGTTGCCTGCCGAGGTGATGCCAGCAATGGACATGCACGCCACACCTGGCAATGGATTTGCCGCCCGGCTCACTGCCGCTGAGAAAATGCTGGAAGACCACGAGGACCGGATCCGCACGCTCGAGGACAAAGGGACCCGAGGCGAGGTTAGCCTGCAGAACGTGGCCGTAGACGTCGGCGAGATCAAGGAGACCATGCGTTGGCTGTCGCGGGCGGTGTGGGGAGAACTTATTGCTCTCATCGGTGCCAGCGTTCTTTGGCTGGTGACCAGGTAGCAAGGAGGTGAGCTCAGATGTCTTATTCGCTCGGGGCCATCCCGTCTCGGCACGACCCCCGGGACCACCTGGTCCACAGGTACATGGCCGTGCAGCCGGAAACCCTACCGGCCGAGTACGCATGTGAGAACCTGCCGCCGGTTCATGACCAGGGACAATATGGTACCTGCGTGGCGGAGACGTTGACGGCCATCAAAGAGTGGGAAGAGCAGCAGGAATGGGGAAGGTCCACACGGTTTTCAGTGGCCTTCGTATACGGCAACCGTGCAACGGACGGTTCAGAACCGCTCGGCGAAGGCATGGAACCTCGGGCGGCCATGAAGCATCTCCGACAGGACGGTGTATGTCCGTGGGATGTGCTTCCTGGCCGAGGAACATATCCGCTGTGCTATTCGCTCATCACGCCTGAGGCTCGTACCGCCGCCAGGCCGTGGGTCATCGAGGCCTTTGCACGAGCCACCTCGGTCAACGAACTCAAGACAGCTATCTTCCACACGGGTCCATGCCTGATCGCGATTCCGGTCTATGAGTCATTCTTCACACCGGACGCGAGCGGCCGCGTCCCGCGTGTACAGCCCGGCGAGCGGCTGGAAGGCTACCACGCGATGATGGTCTATGGCTGGACGGCCGACGGGTACCTCCGCGTACAGAACTCATGGGGCGAGGGTTGGGGCGACCACGGCCACTGCTTGCTTCCCGCCGATTACTTCAGCCTCGATCCTGCCGTCCCGGAGGACCGGCGCATGGAGGCCTGGACCATCGTCGACCGCGTTCTGGCGGTGCACGGGAGAACCATTACACTGCGGATCGGCGACAGGAGCTACCTGGTCGACAACCAGGTCAAGACCATGGACGTGGCTCCGTTTATCAAAGATGGACGCACCATGGTTACCCTGCGTTTCATAGCCGAGGCCTTCGGCTATTGGGTCGACTGGGACCCAGACAGTCGGACAGTGACCATCGTGCAACCGGCTGGGAGGTGATGGTCGTGAAGGTCTATCTGAGCCCCTCGAACCAGGTCCATAACGTTGGTGCTGACGGCATCACAGAAGCCGACCGTATGCGGGCCCTGGCGGCCCGGGTCAAAGATTTGCTCGAGTCCGCCGGTGTTACCGTGCTCATGTCCAAGCAGGACATGACACCCGCACAGGTGGCAGGCGATAGCAACGCACAGAAGCCCGACCTGCACGTGTGCCTGCACTCGAATGCGGGCGAAGCCAACGGTTCCGGCACCGAGACCTGGTGCTACGCCAGGACGAACACCACGAGCACCACCCTTGGGCGCAACCTGCAGGCGCGTGTCGTGCAGGCGCTGGGCCTGCCGGATCGCGGCATCAAGGACGTGGACACACCTGGCCATCATTGGACGGAGGTCGTGGACACCAAGGCGCCTGCTGCACTCGTGGAGAGCTTCTTCCATGACAACAAAGCGGATGTAGCGCGATTTACCGAGCGCCGCGAATGGGTAGCCGTGGCGGTCGCGCTGGCGATCCTGGAGACGCTGCAGAGTTCCGAGGCCTGGCGGTGGCAGGGTGTTTTCGATTTGTGGCGTGCCGGGCTCATCGACTCGTTCCACGACCCTAGGGCGTTGGTGTCCTGGGGCGAGCTCGGTAGTGTCCTGAGCAGGCAGCATCGTTCGTGAGAGGAGGTGACATGCATGGCTGACAAGCTTAAGTCCCGGAAGTTCTGGCTGGCTGTGGCAGGTGCCCTTGTCGTGGTCTTGAATGACGGTCTCGGGCTCAATATACCGAAGGACGCGGTAATTGCCCTCGCAACGGTCATTCTGGGCTACATCTTCGGCGAATCCACTGTTGATGCCGTTCGGGCCTATGCCACTGCTAAGTTCGGCAAGTAGCCCGGTCCTCACACCTCCCTCCTTGCCCCCGCCGGCGTAAGTCGGCGGGGGTGTTTCTTTTTAGTTCCTGTGACAGGGGATATGATGCGAACCAGCCGATACCCTCTATCCCAAGCGATCCTGAGGAGACTGGGGCTCCGGGTATGTTATGATGGACCGGAGCCAGGCAGGCCCTGAACGCCCTCGCTTGTCACCATACGGTGCAGTACATCACGGCGCGGCCGGGCACATATGGTGTAGCTTTCGTGACTGCCGGCTGGCTCGAGCGGCACGGTTTTCCGCGGGCGGACGTCGTGTATGGTAGCCCTCTTCAGCCCGGCCTGGCAGACCGGGGAGCGGTCCTGCAGTGAGCTGCCGGCCAGCCCAACGCTGTCGTCATCGACGATCTCGCCCCCGGAGTGCCCGCGAAGTGGATTCGCTTCCCGCGACCATGGAACGGGCCCGCATCGTATGGTTGGCCCGAAATTGCGGCCGCGTTGACGTGGGGTGCGGCACCTCCTGCAAAATAGCCGGGGCGTGGTTCTTCTGCCACGCCCCGGTGTCTTTGTCTTAAGCTGAGACGAGTGGGGTTAGCTTTTGATTGCTGGTCCAAATACCCTTCGCATTTGCTCACTCGCCTCCTCGATGCGAGCGGGGGTCCAGAACCGCTCCACGGCGTCGATGATCGCCAAGGCTTGAACCTCGGACATGTCGTGGATCTTCTCGAGCAAAGCATTGCCATCAACAATCCATTTGCGGTCCAGGCCGTAGATGCGGATCGCATCATCAACCTGAGCATAGAGAACCATCCGTGCAGGAACGCTACTGGCGTGTATGGTACCGTTCAGGGCGTCACAAATCAGTAACGCCTCCGCCTCAGTGAGTTGTATCTCGCCGAGTGCGCGGCGGTAAAGATCATAGAGCCGCTGGAGGTCGCGATTGACGATCTCCGAGCGATTGTCGCCGCGCTCGGTAATGGCGGTGAGCGTAGCATCTTGCAAATAGAGACTTGTGGTGGTTGGCATTAGCTTTAGCGATACCTCCTCTGATTGAATTTGGTTTCGGTTCCGCCGACCGGGCACAGGGCCCGGTTTCGGCGCCGGTGCCACCGGCGCCATCGTCAGGGCAGCTAGCGGTTGGCGCGGGCGAGTGCTGTGCGTTTTGCGAGACGCACGAGGAACTTGCGGTAGTCGCTCGTGTCAGCAGAGCAGACGTCGCAGCAATAAGCTAGGTTGCTTTTGCAGAGCTCGACAACTTCCGGATGGCGGCGCGCCCAGCGAGGGAGGTCACGCTCGTCGAACGGGATGAAAATAGTCTCGGTCATCTGAGACACTCTCCTTTGCCCCGGCGCCTTGTCGCGCCCGCGGGCTGTTGGCTTCCGCCGACCGGGCACAGGGCCCGGTTTCGGCGCCGGTGCCACCGGCGCCATCGTCAGGGCGGCTAGCGGTTGGCGCGGGCGAGTGCTGTGCGTTTTGCGAGACGCACGAGGAACTTGCGGTAGTCGCTCGTGTCAGCAGAGCAGACGTCGCAGCGGTACGCCAGGTCGCGCTCGGCGAGAGCGACGACGGCGGGGTACCGGCGGGCCCATGCGGGCAAGTCGCCGGGATCGAAGTGAACATAGATCGTCTCGTTGTACTGTGACATTGTGCATCCTCCTCTGCCCCGGTGCCTTTGTGCACCCGCGGGCGGCTTCTATGTTTTGTCTAACAGAACTATAACAGAGTCATAACAGTCAGTCAACAACCTCTGCCGGCGTCTATGCGAAAATAGGGCGCACACCCTACGGGAATAATGGGAGCGCCCTATAAACAGCGGAAATAGCCGCCGGGGTGAGCCCGGTCGCGGCAGCAAGATCGCGTACTGTCATCCCGGCCACTACCCTGGCCCATCGCAGCCGGTCGCTTAGTGACTTACCATTTACAAAATGGTCCGCTTCTTTACCGCTCAACCATGATGGTAAACGGGCTTCGTGCTGCAGTGTTACCGGAAATTCGCTGTGAAAAAGCCGGGCCTGGGCGCCCAGGTGGCTGGAGGGATGCTCAGCCAGGACATGGCAAGGTTTCTGGAGCGAGCCGCAAGCCAGACTCAGCATGCATACCCCTTCCACGGTGGGAACAGTTGGTGCCGCCAGCATAGCCAGAAGGTGGTTTGCTATCCAAACTGCTATCCGGAACTATGCATTTCCACGCTTCGCGGTGACCTGACACGGTCGACTGCGATGGATAAAATGACGTCATTACGCGATTTGCGGGAAACCATTCATCGCCAGCGCATGGCATAAAACAGCGGGTGGCTAATTCGGGACCAGGAGGTCGGCGGTTCGAGTCCGCCCACTCCGACCAGCGCAAACAAAGACGCGGTGCGG
>CADDZV010000018.1 GCA_902812875.1 Clostridiales bacterium | reverse complement strand
CCGTGACCGTGTGGCAGCGATAGCAGTGTCCGAGTGGCTGCTCATACTCCTCCGTGTGGTCGAGATAGCCTTGGCGGCGGAGCTCCTCGACGACGGCCTCGCGGGCGGCGAAGCGTTCCATGCCGGCAAACGGGCCGGCCTCTGCCGTCATGCGTCCTTCCTCGTTGATGACCTTGATGGCTGGGAGGTGATGTCGTCTGCCCATGGCAAAATCGTCCGTGTCGTGGGCGGGCGTGATTTTCAGGGCGCCGGTACCAAACTCCGGGTCGGCAAGCTCGTCCGCGACGATCGGCAGTGTGCGGCCCACCAGCGGCAGGATGGCGGTCTTGCCGACGAGGTGCTGGTAGCGGGCGTCATTGGGGTTGACGGCGATGCCGGTATCGCCGAGCATCGTCTCTGGACGGGCAGTGGCGATCACGATGTACCCGGAGCCGTCGGCCAGCGGGTAGCGGATGTGGTACAAAAGCCCCGGCGACGGTTCATGCTCAACCTCGATGTCCGACAGGGCCGTATGGCAGTCGGGGCACCAGTTGATGATGTATTCGCCGCGGTAGATGAGCCCTTTTTTGTACAGGTTCACGAACACCTGGCGCACGGCACGCGAGCAGCCCGGGTCCATGGTGAACCGCTGGCGCCGCCAGTCGCAGCTGGCGCCCAGTTTTTGCAGCTGGTGGGTAATGCGGGCCTCGTATTCGTCTTTCCATGCCCATACGCGTTCGAGGAATTTTTCGCGTCCCAGGTCGTAACGGGAAAGGCCTTCTTTATGCAGGCGCTCTTCCACGACATGCTGGGTCGCGATGCCGGCGTGGTCGGTGCCTGGCATCCACAGGCTTTCGTATCCCTGCATCCGGCGGAACCGGATGAGTATATCCTGCATGGTGTTGTCCAGGGCGTGCCCAAGGTGTAACGCACCCGTTACATTGGGTGGCGGGATTACTATGCAGAAAGGCCGGCGGTCGGGGTTCACTTCGGCGTTGAAGACGCCGTTTGCCAGCCATTGCTGGTAGATTTGATCCTCGACCTGTTTAGGGTCGTACGCCTTGGGCAGGGTGAATGGTTCCGGCACAGTATTTTCCTGCGGCATGGGCTTGGGCCTCCCTTGCGTTTTGGTTCCAAAAAATAAAACCCTTCGTCGACCAAGGGCGAAGGGTTTCCTCGCGGTACCACCCTGGCTTGCCCCGGGGCCCCGGCAGCAACGGCAAAGTCTGCAGGGCCGACGCGGGTAGCTCTTGGCGCTGTAACGGGCGTACCCGGCCGGGCCTACCGCACGGTCAGGACGGTCTGCGTGCACCGTCTTTTTGCTTCGGTCCGGCAGCTCCGGGGCGACCTTCGACGCTCATGGCCAGGAAAGCTTGCAGCCGGAGGCTTTCCCTTGCTGGGGCCAGCGGGGCGTCTACTCCTCCCCTTCATAGGCTGGTGCCATATGCATGCAAGTTTAACGTTATGATAGACGCCGCTGTCTTTCAGTGTCAACGCCGCTATTCCTCAATGTACAGGTTTTGCCCTTCGTCATCATATGCCAGGATTTCCGCGTAACGTCCCCAGTCGATAAGGGTGTTGAGCTGTTCCTCTGCTTCGGCCGGTCCGAACCGCCGCTGGAGGATGTCGAGGAAGAATTCTCTTGGCATCCGGCGGTTGGCCTTCGATTCGAGCACAGCCCTGATCTGTTTCAGCTGGGGTACGTTTGCCATCACCTGCTGGCGGAAGATGTCTTTGCGCTCGAGGACTGACGCCTGGGCAAAGGCCCGTCCGGCATCACTCAGGATCACATCGCCTTCTGTGACGGTGCCAAATCCCAACAGCTGGATGGCATCCACGATGGGAAGGAGGTCTTCCAGGTCCAGCATGAAATCGTCCGCGAGGGCGGAGAGGTCGGCCCGGCCCCCGGCTTCGTCCAGGTACTCCACCAAGCCTGTGAGACCGCCGGCCCGCACAGGTGGTATGACGGGACGGTGTCCGCCTTTGGCCTGGGCAGCTTCGCGGCCGCCTCCTTTTTCCTGCTCATTGGACTCGGGGACGTTAGCGGCGCCCGCCGGCGTGACGGCGGTCAGGGCGTTGTAGATGCGGTCAACGGCTGCCTTGAATGCCGGGTCGTCCCGGTCCCGGGGGTACGGCAGTGTGATCGGCACGTTCATGATCACCCGGGCGGGATCACGGGAAAGTACCAGGGCATGGTCCGCCATGAAGATGGCTTCTTCGATGCTGTGGGTGACCATGATTATGGCCCGCGTAGGAATCTGCCGCTGCAGCCAAAGATCCAAAACGTCGCGACGGAGGTTTTCGGCTGTCAGCACGTCCAGGGCCGAGAAGGGCTCGTCCATCATGAGCACGTCGGGTTCCACGGCCAGGGCACGGGCGAAACCTACGCGCTGCCGCATCCCGCCGGACAACTCCTTGGGGAACGCGGTTTCGAAGCCGTCGAGACCAACCAGGTCGATCACCCGTTCCGCCCGCCGGCGACGCTCCGCCCGCGGCAGTCCCATGGCCTCGAGTCCCATTTCCACATTTTCCAGCACCGTGAGCCATGGGTAGAGGGCAAATGTCTGGAAGACCATGGCGACGCCTGGGTTGACCCCCACAAGCGGGCGCCCGCGATAGAAGACTTCACCGGACGACGGCTGGATCACGCCCGCCATGATCCGCAACAAGGTTGACTTGCCCGAACCGGACGGCCCGAGAATCGAAAGGAATTCTCCTTCGTGCACTTCCAGGTTTATGTCATCGAGCACAGTAACGTTGGCCTGGCCTGGGAAATCCCACGTTTTTCGAATTTGCCTGCACTCTATCAGGACGTCGCTTGCGTTGCGGTTTCCCGCCATGATGGCCGTCATGCTTTCACCTCCAGGCAAACGTTACTCTTTACCCGAGCCGGTACATTTCGTCCGCAAAGTTATGTAGCGGCCGCCACAAAAGGCGGTTCAGTCCTACCACCAAGCCGGACATCACCACAAGTCCCCATACGATGCCGGGCCAGTTGCCCTGCTCGGTGGCACTGGTGATAAAGGCACCCAGTCCCTTGGCAAGCAACGTCCGGTTGCTCCACGTGACCACTTCCGCCACGATGCTCGCGTTCCATGCCCCGCCGGCCGCCGTGAGGCAGCCCGTCACCAGATACGGGAACACCGCTGGCAGGATAAGCCGTTTCCATTTCAGCCAGCCGCCGAGCTTGAAAATCGAGGCCGTTTCGGAAAGGTCGGCCGGGATGGCCGCTGCACCGGCAATGACATTGAAGAGGATGTACCATTGCGTGCCAAGCATCATCAGCAAGATGGCACCAAAGTTCATGTTCACGCCGAACCGCATGTAAAGCCAAGCCATGAACGGGAACAGCATGTTGGCCGGGAACGAGGCCGCGATCTGCACAAGCGGCTGGGCCACGGCGGCGAGGCGAGGGTTGGTGCCAATGGCCACCCCGACTGGCAATGTCCAGGCCACCCCGATCAGGGTGGCAGTCATCACCCGGGCTAGTGTGAGAAGGCCCAGCACTACCACCGATGCGACCGTCCGCCAGTCGAGGGCAGCCACCTGCACGGCGCCGAGCCAGGCGTATCGCAGTACGAAAGCTCCCAGTACCAAGAAAGCAGCGTATTTGATCAAAAGGGCTGCCTGGCGCCGCCAGCGTTGCAGTGGTGAAGTCAGGCGGTTTTCCGGGCCGCCAGCCGCGATCCTAGTCATGAAGCGGTCGAAGGCACCGAGCACCGGCTCAATGAGGTGGCCTTGCAGCCAGGCTGCCAGGGGCGACCGGCGCATAAGGGACAGCACGTAGGAAGTCGGTTCCACCTCGCCAGGGCTTTGTTCAAAACGAAACTTTTGAACCCAGGCCACGAGGGGACGCCACATCACCTGGTCCACCAGTACGATCACCGCTGCCATGGTGATGATGGCGTAGATCATGGCCCGGATGTCCCCCTGCTCCAGGGCCGTTGCCATGTAGCTGCCCAGGCCGGGCAGCCGCATGTTGCGATTGAGGACACTGATCGATTCGCTGGCGGCCAGGAAAAACCAGCCGCCGCCAAAGGACATCATGGCGTTCCAGACCAGCGGGATGGCCGAGTACGGCAGCTCCAGCTTTATGAGGCGCTGCCACCAGCTGAGACGGTACAGGCGGGCCGCTTCCACCAGGTCGGCCGGGATCGCCATCAGAGAGTAGTAGAAAGCGAAGGCCATATTCCAGGCCTGCCCAGTGAAGATCGCAAATATCGACGCCAGCTCGAGCCCTGTGAGCCGGCCCGGGAAAAGGGTCATAAAACCGGTCACGGTGACGGCCAGAAACCCCAATACCGGCACCGACTGCAGCACGTCCAGCAGAGGGATCAGGATACGGGCTGCGTTTCGGCTGCGGGCCGCCGCGTAACCATACACGATGGTGAACAAGAACGAAGCCGCGAGGGCCAAAAGCATGCGCAAAAGCGAGCGGCCGGCATAATACGGCAAAAGGGCAGGATTAAGGCTAATATTGACTCCCTGCGTAGGCAGGGGTGCAAACATCGCCGCTCCCAGGCGGGCTACAGCCACCAGGGCTGCGAATAATGCTGTGCCTATGACAACATCGGCCCAACCAGGCCGGCGCCGTGTAATAGTGCGGACAAACTGCGCCACCTACACCACCACCACGGGGAAGATTGTGTCCATGCAGGGCATAACCGTGACGGGCTACTGGCAGAATCGTCGCCTGTACTGGTCGCGGCTGACATGTCCATCACACCTCCCCCGTGGCAGTATTACCGGCTGACTGGATTAAAAAGCAGCGCCAGCAAATCGCACTCAGTATACTGCAGATATGCGCTTGACGGTACATGTCCCGGCGCTAGACTTATCAAGGCGCACAATTTTTTTTGGCCTGGTGGTGGTTATAACTGGATGCCATGGCTTATCCTGTAGACCAACCGCTGCTCATTTTGGCTTCCGGTTCGCCGCGCCGGCAAAGCCTGTTGGCTGGGCTCGGCGTGCCATTCCGCACCGTGGTGCCTCAGGTCGACGAGGAGGCAGTGCAGGTGCCGGGCGATCCGGCGGGCCTTGTGCTCGCCCGGGCCCGGGCAAAGGCGGAGGCGGTGGCGGCCAAGGATGCCGGTCTTGTCATTGCTGCCGACACCGTGGTGGTAATCGATGGCGACGTGCTCGGCAAGCCCGTGGATCCGCAGCAGGCAGGGCACATGCTGGGGCGTCTGTCCGGACGGCGGCACGAGGTCTACACCGGGCTTTTGGTGTTGGACAGCAGGACGGGCGAAAAGGCGGAGGCGGTGGAGGTCACACGGGTGTGGATGCGGCGGCTTACCCCTGGGCAGATCGATGCCTACGTTGCCTCCGGCGAGCCGCTCGACAAGGCGGGGGCTTATGCCGTGCAAGGCTTGGGTGCGCTGCTCATCGAACGGATCGACGGCTGTTTTTACAACGTGGTGGGATTGCCTCTGATGCGGCTCGGGCTTTTGTTGTCACATTTCGGGATTGACCTGATTTCCACTGCACGTGCGGGTTAGCCCGTGGCAGGCCGGGCCAGGAGTAGCCTGCTGGGCGGAGGCAAGCAGTGCGTAAGCGGCTGGTCGAAAAGAGCGCGAAACTTGGCCATGGGCAGGTGCATCTTACCATTAAGGACATCCCGGCCGGCGAACGGCCGCGGGAAAGGCTTGGGCGACTTGGGCCGGCGGCCCTGTCGCTGGCAGAGCTGATCGCTATTCTGGTCGGGTCGGGGTCACAGGGCGTGACGGCAGTGGAGCTCGGGCAGCGGCTTTTGTCGTACGGAGCCATGCGGGAGGGGCAGACAAACACAAAAACGGGGACTGCTGAGGAAGCACTTGCGTTGCGGTTTTTGGCCTCTGCCACCACACACGACCTGTGTGCCATCCAAGGCATCGGGGAGGCCAAAGCGGCAGTGCTGGTGGCGGCGGTGGAGCTCGGGCGGCGGCTGGCGTCGCGGCGAACCGAACGCGTGGTGGTGACTTCTCCCCAAGACGTGCCGGAGCTATTCATGGAGGAAATGCGGCCATTGGAAAAAGAAGAGTTCCGCGTGCTCCTACTGGACACCAAAAACCATGTCATGGGATCCGAATTGTGTTCGGTGGGGAGCCTGTCTTCATCCATAGTCCATCCGAGGGAGGTGTTCAAGGCGGCGGTGCGGCGGGCGGCAGCGAGCGTGGTGCTGGTGCATAACCACCCGAGTGGCGACCCGACCCCGAGCCGCGAGGACATCGACGTCACACGCCGGCTTGTCGAAGCGGGCAAACTTATTGGTATTGAAGTACTGGACCATATTATCATCGGCGATAATCGTTATGTGAGCTTCCGGGAGCAGGGTTTGTGGCCGTGAGGCGCTGGCCAGGACGCGAATGGCTGGGAAAGGAGACTTGGGCATGTTCGGGGCTATATATCATTATTTGGCACGTGACATGGGGGTAGATCTTGGCACTGCCAACACACTGGTCTACGTCCGTGGCAAGGGGATTGTCTTGCAGGAACCGTCGGTGGTAGCCATTCACCGCGATGACGGCAGCATCCGTGCCGTGGGCGAGGAAGCCAAACGCATGATCGGGCGCACCCCTGGCAACGTGGTTGCCATCCGTCCCATGAAAGACGGGGTGATTGCCGATTTCGACATCACGCAGGCAATGCTGCGGTATTTCATCCGCAAGGCAGGCGTGTCGCGGTCGGTGGCGAGGCCGCGTGTGGTGGTGGCGGTGCCGAATGGCATCACCGAGGTAGAGCAGCGGGCGGTGCGCGACGCGGCTTTGCAGGCGGGGGCGCGGGAGGTCTTTCTCATCGAGGAACCCAAGGCGGCCGCGATCGGTGCTGGCCTGCCGATTTACGAGCCGACAGGCAACATGATTGTTGACATTGGCGGCGGTACGTGCGAAGTCGCCATCATTTCGTTGGGTGGCATTGTGACCAGCCGTTCTATTCGCATTGCTGGCGACGAAATGGACGAGGCCATCATGAATTACATCAAGCGAAAGTACAACATGCTGGTGGGCGAGCGGACCGCCGAGGAAATCAAGATCGCCATCGGGTCTGCCTATCCAACGCGCGAGGAGAAGTCTATCGAGGTGCGCGGCCGCGATCTGGTATCAGGATTGCCTAAGAATCTGACGGTAACATCGAGTGAGGTCCGGGAAGCACTGGAGGAGCCGGTGAACGCCATTATCGAGGCGATCCGCGTGACGCTTGAGCGCACGCCCCCGGAGCTGGCGGCCGACATCATCGACCGGGGTATTGTCATGTCAGGTGGCGGCTCGCTCTTGCAGGGTCTCGACCGTCTTTTGTCTGAACATACCGGCATGCCGGTGCACGTGGCGGAAGATCCCATGCTGTGTGTTGTAAAAGGTACTGGCAAATATCTTGAAGAACTGGACAACGTGCGCCGGGTGAAAGTGGTTTAGCTGGCTAATCTGGGGGTGGGGCCGGTGGCACTCCTCTACAGGTACCGCCGGTTTTTGAGTATGGCCCTTTTGGTGGCCGTCCTCGTCGTGCTCATGGGCGTAACGGCCAGGGAACGTGAGCGCCTTGGGGCGGTGGAACGGGTGGTGGCGTATGCCTTGCGCCCGGTGGAAATGGCGGCCCGGTCGGTGGTGGGTGCAGTCCAGTCGGCGGCCTTTTCCGTGACCGAGTTCCGCCAGCTTCGTGCCGAAAACGAGACCCTGAAAAACGATCTCGTGCGGCTCGCATATCTGGAAGAGCAAAACCGTTTGCTATTTGATGAAAATAACCGCCTGCGGACGATGCTCGCGCTCCGGCAGTCTCTGCCGTTCACGACCGTCGCTGCCAGCGTAATTGCCAGAAGCCCGGACAACTGGTCGAGTTATCTGGTGGTGGACAAGGGAGCCAAGGACGGCATCGCCGTCGACATGCCGGTTGTGACCGGTGTGGCGGCCGCAGACGGCCAGCAGGCGGTCGTCGGCAGCGTCGTAGGGCGGGTGGCGGCGGTGACCGACCATACCGCCCAAGTGAGACTTTTGACCGATCCGGCGAGTGGCGTCGGGGCGATGCTTGACGGAACGAAGGATGCCGGGGTGATTCTCGGCCAGGGCTCATCGGCATCCGGCCTGGTCATGAACTTTTTCTCCCGCGACGCGAGCGTCGTGCCCGGGGATGTCGTGGTTACCTCCGGCTTGGGAGGCGTATTCCCAGCCGGTTTGCCAGTCGGGGTAGTGGAGAGTGTTTCCCAGACCGACTTCGACCTGGTACGCAGCGCGGTCGTCAAACCAAATGCCGATTTAAACAAGATTGACTTCGTGCTCATTATCACTTCTGGACAGGGCGCGGCGGCCGGCAATGCCGCCTCACCGCCCAAGTAGGTTCTGGCTGGAGGCACATGGATGTCTGGCATGGAGACTTGGAAGTACAGATGGCCGGACGTGGTCGTGTTTCTGGCCTGTTTTTTTGCCCAGGTGGCCTTTGTCCCGCTATGGGGCGGGGTACGCCTTGATCTTGTGCTGGCAACGGCCGTGGCGGTGGGCATGAGGCAAGGGCCACAGGCTGGTGGTCTGACCGGACTGGTGGGAGGACTGCTTCTGGACCTCGTCCGGGGCCAGTTCATCGGGGCCTTTGCCCTGACGCATGCCGTGGTGGGGTACCTGGCCGGTGTCACCCAGGCGAAATTGTTCGAGAACCCCCTATATCTCCCGTTTTTGTTTTCGGCTGCCGGCACCGTGATCGCTGAACTTGGATTCTGGGCACTTTCGGCCATCTGGGGTACGAGCTTGCCTCTTCCTGCTGGCATGCTGGCCCTGATCGGGAAAGAAGCCTTCTGGAACGGGCTCGTGTCGCCGGTGTTGTACCGGCTTGTGCGGGCCCAGCTGCAGCCGCAACCCGTTGGTCTTGGGGGGCGGGCGTTATGAACGACGACCGGGAAGGGCGCCTGGCGGTACTGGCGGTCATAGTGCTGGCGATCTTTGTGGTGCTCCTCGGGAGGCTGGCGGTGCTGCAGATCATCCGCGGTCCGAGCCTGCGTGCCCAGTCCGAAGCCAACAGCGTACAAGAGATCAGCATCCCGGCCCCGCGGGGTCTCATCGAAGACCGCAGCGGTACGGTGCTGGTGCAAAACCGCCCGTCGTGGGCGCTGATCCTATCGCCGCTGCCGGCCAAGCAAAAGGAAGCCACCCTGAACCGGCTCGCTTCGCTACTGGGCTTGAACGTGAAGGACCTGCAGGACACGATTGCACGTGAACAGGCTGCTCCCTATCAGCCGGTCACGCTTTTGAAAAACCTTACCCCGGAACAGTACACCATCGTGGCGGAACACCTGAATGAACTGCCCGGTGTAACGGTAAATGCCGAACCGCTCCGGCAGTATCTATACGGCAGCCTGGCTGCACATGTGCTTGGCTATGTAGGTCCGATTGCCGCCGGGGATCCGCGGCTGAAACAGCCTGGCTACTCCGGCGACGATATCGTGGGGCGCCAGGGGTTGGAACTCCAGTACGACCAGTATCTGAAAGGTGTGGATGGCAAGGAGTTTGTCGAGGTCGATGCCCTGGGGCGCTTCCACGACATCATTCGGGAAGAGCAACCCACTCCAGGCGACACGCTCAAGCTGACGATCGACCTCCAACTGCAACAGGCGGCCGAAAATGCCCTGGCATCCACGATTGCCGCGCTGCCCAAAGCCCCGACGCCGGCGCCGCATGCCCGGTCGGGGGCGGTGGTTGCGGTCGATGTGAATACCGGTGCGGTGCTCGCCATGGCCAGCTATCCCACGTTTGATCCCAACTGGTTTGCCACGGGCCTGACCAAAGAGCAGGCGAGCTACCTGTTTACCGATACGGCCAAATTGCGGCCACTCTTGAACCGGGCCATCCAGGGCCTTTATGCTCCTGGATCGATATTCAAGCCCATTACGGCGATCGCCGCGCTCGAGACCGGAGTCACGACGCCACAGGAGACAATTTTCGACCCAGGCTACTACCGCATCGGTAATATAATCAAACGAGACTGGAAGGCCGGCGGTTTTGGGATCGTCAACATGGTCAAGGCCATCGCCCAGTCGGTGAACGTGTATTTCTATACGATGGGCGCGCGGCTCACGCCGGATATCCTGGCCCAGTACGCCCATATGTTCGGCCTGGGCGAGAAAACCGGCATTGACCTGCCGAGTGAGGCCACCGGGCTCATGCCCGATACGGCCTGGCGTGCGGCCCAGTACAAAGCTGGGCGGGCAGACAGCCCCGACTTCTGGCCGGGTGAAAAACTCGACTTGGCCATCGGACAGGGCGCCGAGCAGTTCACTCCCATCCAGCTGGCCATGTATGCCTGTGCCCTGGCGAACGGGGGTACCGTGTACAAGCCGTACCTGGTGAGCCAGATCATTGCTCCCGACGGCAGCGTGGTGGCCCAGTTTGGTCCGCAGGTGAGAAAGCAGGTTCAGCTGTCCGCGACCACTTGGGACACCATCCGGCAGGGGATGCACGCCGTGACGTTGCCAGGGGGCACGGCTTATTATCGGTTCTACGATTTTCCCATCCCGGTGGCGGCCAAGACGGGTACGGCCCAGACGGCCAACACTGATAACAACGGACTGTTCATGGCTTATGCCCCGCTCGACCATCCCGAGATCGCGGTGGTGGCTGTGATCGAACAGGGACAGTCTGGTAGCGGTGCCGCTGCTCCGGTGGTGCGGGCGATCCTGGACCAGTATTTCCATGTGCAAAACGGCAAGGTGACGCCGCAGGCGGCCACCGGGGGCACGGGGGAGTAAAACGGTGCGGGCGCCGGTGGTACTACGAGGGTTTGAGGATGGCATTGTGATCCACCTGGACGACAGGCGCGATTTTGTCATGGTGGAGGCGGCCTTGCGGGCGAGGCTGGCTACGGCCGGCCGGCTTTTGGGCAACGTTGCGGTTACGGTCAACGTGGGTGAGCGCGAACTTACGCCGGCACAGCTTGGACGGTTGCGCGAAGCACTGGCCGAGTTCAACCTCACGCCGGCGCGTGTTGTACGCGAGGTGCGGCTCGACGGCGAGGCCGGGCTTGCGGCGAAGGCAATGCCCGTTTTCCCCGGTACCGAATCCGCCACGGGCTCCGACGGCCAATGGGCGAGCCGCAGTGAGGACACGCTATTGTACCGTGGCACCCTGCGCTCGGGGCAAAAGGTGCAGTACCAGGGGAATGTGGTGATCCTCGGGGATGTCCATGCGGGGGCGGAGGTTGTGGCAGGCGGCGACGTCGTGGTGATGGGCACATTGCGGGGCATGGCCCATGCGGGGGCACCGGCCAACGAGCTGGCCGTGGTGGTAGCCTACCGGCTCTTGCCGGCCCAGCTGAGAATCGCCGACGTGCTGGGGCGTGCGCCTGACCATCCGGAAAAGCCCGACCGCCCAGAGCTGGCGAGGCTACAGGACCGGCAGATCATCGTGGAACCGTACATCTTCAGGCAGGGAGGGTGAGGGCATGGGAGAGGTGATCGTTTTTACCTCCGGCAAGGGCGGCGTGGGCAAGACCACGACCACCGCCAACATCGGCACGGCTTTGGCACTCTTGGGCAAGAAGGTGGCCATGGTAGACGCTGACATCGGCCTGCGAAACCTGGACGTGGTAATGGGTTTGGAAAACAGGATTGTCTATGATCTGGTGGACGTAGCGGAAGGTTTCTGCCGCCTCAAACAGGCTCTGATCAAAGACAAGCGGTTCGACGGGTTGTACCTTTTGCCGGCGGCCCAGACGAAGGACAAGGATGCGATCAGCCCGGACCAGATGCGCAAGATCTGTGCCGAGCTGAAGGAAGAATTCGACTACGTGCTCATCGATTCACCGGCCGGTATCGAGCAGGGGTTCCGGAATGCCGTGGCCGGAGCCGACCGGGCCGTAGTCGTGACAACACCGGATGTGTCGGCCGTGCGCGACGCCGACCGGGTGATCGGGCTACTGGAGGCGGGCGGCATGGACGATCCGCGGCTCGTGATCAACCGTATCCGGGCCGAGATGGTAAGGCGCGGTGACATGATGGACATCGACGATGTCATCGACAACCTGGCTATCCACCTGCTCGGGGTGGTACCGGAAGACGAGGTCATCGTGGTGTCCACCAACCGTGGCGAACCCGCCATCCTGAGCCGGTCGTCGCGGGCCGGCCAGGCATTCCGCAACATCGCTAGGCGGCTTACAGGCGAGAACGTGCCCCTGATGCATATAGAAGACGATGCAGGCATCCTCCAGCGCATGGCCAGGCTGGTAGGTCTCGGGCGGCGGTAAGCTCACGGTCCCATAGGGGAGGGGCGGTAAAGATGTTAGGCATGTTTCAACATTCGTCACCCAAAAGTAAAGATATTGCCCGGGAACGGCTACGGATGGTGCTAGTCAACGACCGGGTGGGCGTAAGCCCGCACCTGCTCGAAGACGTCCGGCGCGACATCCTCAAAGCGGTATCTGGCTATATGCAGGTAGATGAACAGCATATGGAGATCGCTCTTCGCACCAGGGAAAACAGTGTATCGCTGGTAGCAGACATTCCTGTCCAACAGGTCCTGAGGGGCGCCGGGCCGGGCAAGTAGAAAAGGCGGTCGAAATGCAGGAGTGGCGTACGATGAGGCTAGGCCAGGCGGCCCCTGCCGTCGACGGCGAGGTAGCGCGCCTGGTTAACTGGCGGCTGTGGCGGCATCTGGATTTTGTGCTCATTGCCCTGGTTATCGTGCTGATGGGCATTGGGCTTGTGTTCGTCAACAGTGCCACGTCGCATTCGCCAGTCAATGGTGACCCGCTCTACTACGTCAAGCGGCAGGTCATCTGGGTAAGCATTGGCATCGTGTTGATGGTCGTGTTTGCTGCCATCGACTATTCTGTATGGCAGCGCTGGTGGAAGGTCATCTATGCCGGCAACCTTGGCCTTCTGCTGGCGGTGTTTGTGGTGGGCCACAGTGCCATGGGAGCCCAGCGCTGGATCCAGATCGGCCCGCTTCCGTTGCAACCGTCAGAGATGGCCAAGATTTTTGTGATTCTCACGCTGGGGGGAAGCCTGAGCAAAAAAGAAGGCCGCCTCAGCCGCTGGCAGGATCTTTTGGCACCGTTTGCCCATGTGGCCGTGCCAATGCTTTTGGTGCTCAAGCAGCCTGACCTTGGTACGTCGCTTGCGTTTGTGGCTATCCTGTTCGTCATGCTGTATGTTGCCCAGGCCCGCTGGCAGCATCTGGTTATTATAGGCGGCAGCGGCTTTGCGTTGGTGGTGATCTGGATTCTGGCCCACTTCTACCTGGGGGTGCCCATCATACTGCGTGACTACCAGCTGCAGCGTCTATTGGTATTTTTGAACCCGCAGTCAGATCCGCACGGGGCTGGATACAACATTATCCAGTCGATCATCGCGGTGGGGTCGGGCGAACTTTTCGGCAAAGGCATCGGGTCGGGAACGCAGAACATGCTCGACTTCATTCCAGAACAGCATACGGACTTCATCTTTTCCGTCGTGGGTGAAGAGGCCGGATTTGTGGGAGCGGCTTTATTGCTGGTCTTGTTTTTGGTCGTCATCTTGCGGGCCATCAACGTGGCCCAGCGGGCCAGGGACAGTTATGGCGCCCTGGTGGCATCCGGTATTGCTGGTCTTTTGACTTTTCACGTTTTGGTCAATGTGGGCGGCGTGATGGGTATCATGCCGGTGACAGGCATCCCGCTGCCGTTCATAAGCTACGGTGGCAGCTCTCTTTTGACCAACGCGGTCGGCATGGGCCTTTTGTTGAGTATTTACATGCGGCGATATACTGTCTATTAGCTGCCCGCAAGGGTCTGGCGGTCCGATAGTACTGCCACTTTCGAGGTGTCACATGTCACGAGAGCTCGGTCAGTCGCATGTTCTCCGTTGTCTTGAGGCCGTCCAACGTATTGCAGACGCCGACTTGGGCCAGTGGTGGCCCGGTTTTTCGCCGCGCGAGCTTCCGCTTGTGCTTTTGCACGAGGACGGCGCCGGCTATCTTGTCGGACAGGGTCCGGCGGAACTGGAGACCAGCCCAGTCGAGCATGCTGGTTGGCGGCTGCCAGTGGCAGAGCTGCGCGGCCGCTTCACCCCACCGCCCGGTCCGGTGCCAGTGACCGTGGGTGATGTGCCGGTGGCCACTGTGGCCGTTCCGCCGGCGGAAGCATGGGACGAAACCGGCTTTTTCTTTACCGTCGTCCGGGCATATTTCCGTGCTTTTCTGGCCCGCTTTCCGCACTGGTTGCCGGACATCCGCTATGTAGGGTTTTACCCGGACGATGATCCGGTGAACAATGCGTTCGGTACGCTGGAAGGCCACATTCTGTACGCGGTGCTTTTCGCCACCTACGGTGCTGGCGGGGCTGGCTGGCCGTGGCCGGCCGGGCTTTTGCAGCTGCCGCCGCCGCCCGACGCCGCCGAGATGCCGCGGCTTTTCAGCCTTGTGCGGCGCGAACGGCGCGGTCCCATCGACGACGACCTGATCGCGTACGAAAAGACCCTCGAGGTTTTTGGCGGCGTAGCCGAATACGTGGCCATGCGCGCCCTGAAGGACCTGGCTCCGCAGGAGTTTTTGCGGTCGCTGGCTGACCGGCTGCGGGGGCTTTTGTCGCTGAGCGCCCATGGGCTGGGAGCGGCATGGCAGCGGTGGGACCTATCTGGCTTGGCACTGGCCATGTGGCTGGACGCCTTGTCGCCAGGATGGCAGGAGGGGTTCCTGGCCGGCCGGCGCACCCTCGACGACATCCTGGAGGCAGGGGTGCAGTTCGATGGCGGGGCAGGGGACGAAGAGCTCATCGCCTGGGCAGAACAGCACTACGGTTTTTACCAGGCCCTCGATGCCGAGCGCGGGTTCCTTGCCCTCATCAAGGACAAAAACCAGACCGCCTTGCAAAAGGCGCTCGATCCAAAGGACGGCAAAATCACCTTTGACCTTTCCGTCATGTTCCCGGGGGACGGCTGGAGCGGCGGCCATGTGCCGGCGGTGTTTTCCTTCGATCCGCGGCACGCCGAGCGGGTGGGCGAGGGAATCGTAATCCACCACCGCGGCCTCAGTCTCGAGGCCGGCGAGACTACCTTCCAGTTCACGGTGCCGGTGGTGGAAGATGCCCGCTCAAAACTTCTGCACGTGTCCACGGGCGGGCGCCGGCTCCATTTTGACGGCGACGGCCAGTCCTTCCGCATGGTCAAGCCGGCGGCTTTCACCAAGGGGCTCGATATCGCCATTCCGGGCATTCATGTGCATGCCGAGTCGGGCAGCATCATGGAGGCCGATGGTGCCCTGTACGTAAAGATCCTCTCCTGACCTCTTCTCTTCATAAGTTACCGCGTGCAGCCATAGGAGTTAGTCTGGGGGTGGTGTCACATGCCCGGGCAGACTTCCGTATGGCGCGAAAAAAGCCGCGAGAGTAGGCACAAAGTCCGGCCAGCTTGGGTGGCCGGGTGGGAGAAAAGACGGGCCGGCCTGCGCACCCTGGCCATACAGCTGGCCATCGCTATGCTGTTGATTTTTGTGGTGGTGGGGGCCACGCGCCTGCCGGGGCGGGCCGGATCCACCGCGACCGGGATTTTGCAGCGGTATGTGGTCAGCGACTTCGACCTCAAGGGCTCCTGGCAAACCGTGCTTTCGTGGCCTTGGGTGCAGCAGGTGCTTTCAGCCACCGGGCTTGATTCCTACCTGACTCGTCTGGCCACGCGTGGCGGCAATGACGAAGGTCCAGGCGGGACCACGACCGTGCTGCAAGCAACGCATTTCCGCAGGCCAGTGGAAGGGTCGGTAACGTCCGTATTTGGCTGGGTGGCTGATCCCCAGACCGGCGTGCGCACATACCACTCCGGCATCGACATCGCTGCTCCGGACGGCACTGCGGTGGTGGCGGCTCTCGACGGCCGCGTGACCAAAGTAACTGAGGAACCGGGGTACGGCAAGCTGGTGATCGTTGACCATGGTTCCGGTGTCACCACGTGGTATGCTCATCTGTCGGCGATCACGGTAAAAGAACGCCAGTACGTCAAACAGGGTGATGAGATAGGAAAGGTCGGGCAAACCGGGACAGCTACTGGGCCCCACTTGCATTTCGAGATTCGCGTGAATGGCAGTGCCGTGGACCCGCAGTTGTACCTGCCGTCTTCGACCCAGTAAAGCCGGCGGGGCGGGGGCGGTAGCCGCATGCTGGTAGCCAGGTTCCTGGGCACGGACTGGCGTATCCACCCACTTTTTCTCGCCCTTTTGTTGCTGTTTTCGCTGTCGGGATACCTGCCCCAGGCAGCGGTCGTGGTGTCGGTGTTGTTTTTGCATGAGCTCGGGCATATCACCGCAGCCTGGCTGCACGAATTGTCCTGCGCCCGCATCGACATTTTCCCGTTCGGCGGGGTGGCGGAAATCACCGGGATCGATGTGGTCAGGCCGGAGGATGACATGGCCGTGGCCGTCGCCGGGCCGCTCGCAAACCTCCTTCTGATTGCCCTGGCCACCCTTTTGCAGGACTGGCACCTGTGGAACCCGGGCCTGATGGACCTTTTTGTGGGTGCGAACCTTTCCATGGCCGTGCTGAACCTTCTGCCCGTCTTGCCGCTTGACGGCGGGCGGGTGCTCCGGGCCGGATTGGCCCGTCGGCTGGGCTACCGCGTGGGCACGGCGATGTTGGCACGGGCGGGGCGGGTGGCGGGGTGGGGGTTGGTGCTGGCCAGCCTCGGCATTTTGTACGGCCACCGGCTCGGTCTGGGCCGGCTTTTGTTGGTGGGGACCATAAACGTAGCCGGGCTCGGCGTATCCCTCATCCTGGGCGCCAGGCGAGAAGAAGTGGTTGCTCTTGCCACGCCGTGGCTGGCGATGATTTCCCGGTGGCGGCTTTTGCAGAAGAATCGCCTGGTGCCGGTATGCATTATGGCGGGTGACCAGGACCTGCCGGTGGCGTTAGTGGTGCGCCACCTTCGTCCTGGCTGCATACACAAGATTCTGGTGTTGGACCGGCAGGGAAAACAGCTGGGAATACTGAGCGAGGAGGATCTTTTACGGGGACTCGAGTCCGGGTCCGCGACGCCGCTCGGCCGTCTCGTACGCTGAACGCGTGAAAAATGGCGGGGGTCATGCGCAGCGGATATAATACATTGGAACCTCCGGTGACTACCGGCTTATGCGGCCGCCACGTGCGGTTTATTGAGGTGACACGATGACAAAAGAAATCCTCGTCAACGTCGATGTTACGGAAACCAGAGTGGCTATGTTGGAAGACGGCGTCCTGGTAGAAGCATATTACGAACGGCCAGTGCACCAGCGTACAGTGGGCAACATCTACAAAGGACGGGTAGAAAACGTTTTGCCTGGCATGCAGGCAGCTTTCGTTAACATAGGTCTTGAGCGTAATGCGTTTTTGTATGTGGCCGATGCCGGCAACGCACGGCTGGTGGAAGATGAAGACCTGACCCCTGAGCCCTTGGACACGCGGCATGTCAACATTACCGAAGTCCTTCACGAGGGCATGGAGATCATGGTGCAGGTAGCCAAGGAGCCGATTGGCACCAAGGGTGCGCGGGTCACGACCCATCTCACCCTGCCCGGTCGCTATCTAGTTCTTATGCCTCTGGTGGATTACACGGGCATTTCCCGGCGCATCGAAGATGAGGCTGAGCGCGAGCGGCTGCGGGCCATCACGGAGCGGATCAAGCCGCCAGGGATGGGACTGATCGTGCGGACTATGGCTGCTGGACGCAGCATCGAAGAACTGGTGGCAGATGTCAATTTCCTTACCCGCCTATGGAGCAGGATTCAGCTGCGGTACCGGCAGTCCCAGGCCCCGGCTCTGCTGCACAAGGACCTCGGGCTGGTGTACCGGATCCTGCGAGATTCTTTTACCCCGGAGATTGACCGGCTCATCATCGACTCGCGGCAGGAATACGAGCGGGTCATGGAACTTCTCGATGACATCTCGCCGGACCTCAAGCCGCGCGTGCAGCTGTACCAGCAGCAGACCCCATCGCTTTTCGACCTTTACCACGTCGAGCACGAACTCGACAAGGCGTTACGCCGGCGCGTTTGGCTGAAAAGCGGCGGCTATCTTGTGATCGACCAGACCGAGGCCCTGACTGCTATTGATGTCAACACGGGAAAGTTCGTCGGCACCACGGATCTTTCAGATACCGTCCTGCGCACAAACCTTGAGGCGGCGGCCGAGATTGCACGGCAGCTCAGACTGCGCGACATCGGTGGCATAATCATCATCGACTTCATCGATATGACCTCGCCCGATCACCGGGAGGCGGTGCTGAAGGTTTTCCAGGAGCATCTGCAAAAAGACCGCACCAAGAGCTATGTGCTGGGCATCACCCAGCTCGGTTTGGTCGAGATGACGCGGAAGAAGGTCCGGGAGACGCTCGATACCGTGCTCACGCGGCCCTGCCCATACTGCGAAGGCCGGGGGCGTGTCTTTTCGGAGGAGACCATGGCCAACCGGTTCCGCCGCGAGCTGCGGGCTATCCTCAACACCTCCAACAGCGAGGCGATCCTGGCCGAGGTCAATCCCGGCGTGGCGGCCTTGCTTATCGGCGCCGGGGGAGCGAATCTCCGCGAGCTGGAGCGCGAAACGGGGAAGACCGTGTACATCCGCGGTGCCCAGGACTGCCATGTGGAGCAGATGCACATCCGCGGGCTCGGCACGCGGGCCGAGGTGGAGGCCAAGGCCCTGCCGGTCAGGCCCGGCCAAGTGCTGGAAGTGACCGTGGAAGAAGCCCACGCCACCAACCCCTGGAATGGCATCGCCCGTATCGAAGGATACGTGATCGACATCGAGGGGGCCGGTAACCTGGCGGGCGAAACGGCCCGGATAGAGATCACGCGGGCCTATCGCACATACGCCAAGGCACGCCTGGTAGGCCAAGAACCGGTTTTGGAGCAGTGACGGGGCGTTGGACTACACCCAGGCGCTCGCTTACCTCGAGGGGCTTGCTCGTTTCGGCATCAAGCCCGGTTTGGAACGCACGCTGACCCTGCTGGATGCCCTTGGTCACCCGGAAGCCGGTCTTAGGGCGGTGCACATCACCGGCACCAACGGCAAAGGCTCCGTGGCGGCCTGTGTGGCCAGCATGGCCAACGTCGCCGGGTACAAGGTCGGCCTCTACACCTCGCCCCACCTTGCCCGTTTTGAGGAACGGTTCCAGATCAATGGGGAGCCGGTTTCTTCGGCGGAGTTCGCTGACCTGATCGCGGAGACCGCGCTGGCTGCCAAATGGGCACATGACCGGCACGGTCTCGATCCCACCCAATTTGAGGTGCTCACCGCGGCAGCCTTTTTGTATTTCGCACGAGCAGAGGTCGACCTGGCGGTGATCGAGGTGGGGCTCGGGGGACGTTATGATGCCACCAACGTGCTGGCGGCTCCGCTGGTGACGGCCATCGCGGGCATCGACCTCGATCACACGGACGTGCTCGGGCATACCACCGCTGCGATTGCCCATGACAAGGCCGGTATCGCGCGGCGTGGAGTGCCGCTGGTGGTGGGCAGCGTCGACGAAGACGCGTGGGGGACCATTCTGACGGTGGCGCGCGAAACGGGAGCACCGGTGGTGAGGGTATATGCCGGCAAGCCGGCCGCCCGGGATGACCGCGAAGATTGGGAAAGCGTTTGGTTCGACCACGTGACGGCCCGGCAGGACGGTACCATTTTTGACTGGCATGCTGCCTCGTCTGAGTATGCGGCATTGCGCACGGCCTTGCGGGGGCGCCACCAGGCTTACAATGCTGCGGTCGCGGTGACGGCGGCCTGGCAGCTGCGAAAGGCCGGTGTGCCTATCTCCGACGATGCCATCCGGCGCGGGCTCGGCAGTGTGCACTGGCCGGGCCGGCTGGAGATCGTCCGGCACGATCCGCTGGTCGTGCTCGACGGTGCCCATAACCCCGGCGGTGCCCAGGCGGCGGCGGAAGCCATCGCGGAGCTTTTCCCGGTGCTCCGGCCCAGGCGTGTTGTGCTCGGCGTATTGGCCGACAAGGACGTCCCCGGGGTGGTGGGTCCCCTGGTGGCGGACATGGAGATGGTGGTTGCGACGCGCCCGGACAGCAAGCGGGCCTTGGCGCTAGACGAGTTGGCCCGGTACGTGCAAAAGGCCAACCCGAAAGCCTTAATAACAGTGGAGCCGGACATCGCTACGGCCCTCCGACGTGGCCTCGACGGCCTTGGCGCAGGCGGGCTTTTGGTAGTGGCGGGTTCGCTGTACCTGGTCGGGCCCGCACGGAGTGTGCTGGCTGCCGCCCCCTAACGCGAGCCTTCTCATTTGCCGATAGAAGGCATAGCCTTGCGGCTTTGGGGGGACTTCGCTGTGGACCTGGCAACCATCGCCGGGTTGGTGCTTGCCTTGGCGGCGCTCGTGGTTTCACAAATCATGGAGGGCAGCAACCTCGGTGCCCTTTTCAATGCCTCCGCACTCGTGCTCATCCTGGGCGGCACCCTCGGTGCCACCATCATTTCCAGCAACCCGAGCGACGTGAAACGGCTGCCGCAGTTCATCGTCGCCGGGTTCCGGAATGCTGCAGCCGATCCCGTGGCTTCTGTGGACGAACTCGTACACCTGGCCGAGACCGCGAGGCGGGAAGGCCTTCTGGCTTTGGAGCCGGCGATCGAAAAAGCCAGCAATCCCCTTTTGAAGAAGGGCATCATGCTGGTGGTCGATGGCACCCAGCCAGACGCCCTGCAGCAAATCCTACAAAACCAGATCGATTCCATGGAAGCCAGATGGAAAGTCGGTCCCCAGATGCTGGACGCGGCTGGTGGTTACGCACCGACCATGGGCATCATCGGGACGGTCATGGGCCTTGTACATGTGCTCTCCCAGCTGTCCGAGCCGTCCAAACTCGGTCCAGCGATCGCCACCGCGTTCTTGGCTACGTTCTACGGCATCTTCACCGCCAACGTGTTTTGGCTGCCCCTGGGGGCCAAGCTGAAGCTGCAAAACGAGAAAGAGCGGCTGATTGCGAACATGACCCTGGAAGGCATTCTGGCGATCCAATCCGGCCTTTCACCACATCTGGTACGGGAGAAGCTTCTGTCCATGCTGGGTGAGCTGCAAGGTGAACAGGCGGCCCGGCCGGCCGGGGAAGCCGGGGCAGACAAAAACGCACCGGATGAAGAGAGGGAGGCTTCATGACTCCCGCTCCGGTCAAGAGCTTGCCCAGGCGGAGCGGCAACGGCGGCCACGGGGGCGGAGGTGGCCACGATAACACCGGCGCCATGCGCTGGCTTCTCACGTACGCTGACCTCATCACGCTATTGATGGTGTTTTTCGTGGTCATGTACTCTATTTCAACTGTACAGGCCCAGAAATGGGCCCAGGTGGCGTCGTCGCTGAAGGCGAGCTTCTACGGTGGCACCTCGGCCATCGACCTGAACAATCCGCCGGGGGCACCCGGAATCACGGGCGGCCAGTCCGGGCCGAGCCCGCTCGAACAGGCTGGGCAGGCTATCGCGGGGGCGATCGCCTCGGACAAACTGCCCCAGGGGGTAGCGGTCTATTACGGTGAGCGCGGGCTAACCATCAGCGTGGAAGGATCGCTTCTTTTCCCTGGCGGCCAGGCCTATCTCACCCCGGAAGCCCGCAAGGTGCTCATTGTGATTGCGGGGGTCTTGGCGGGGCTGCCAAACAAGATCAGTGTAGAGGGCCACACGGACAATTACCCCATCCATAATGCCCAGTTTCCGAGCAACTGGGATTTGTCGGTCGCCCGCGCGGTGGCGGTGGTCCGGTTTCTCACCGAGGATGCCGGGTTGAAGCCCGACCGTTTCATCGCGGTGGGCCGTGCTCAATGGGACCCGCTCTATCCGAACGATACGCCCGCGGACAGGGCCAAAAACCGCCGGGTTGACCTGGTGGTGCTCCGCGGGGAACCGGATACGTCCGTGGGTACACCGGTCGAGGCACCGGCCCCTGCGGGCAATCAACTGCCCATACCACCGAGCGTGGCACCACCCCTGCCGCTGCCGGCACCTTCGCCCCGTCCATCGCCGTCGTCGCAGGTGCCGGCGCCCGTATCGCCATAATGCCGCCTAGATCGCCTGAGGCTCGGATGTGCCCGCGTCATCAGGGATCTCGCGCGCCGAATCGTCCCTGAACGGCTGGCCGCCGTATTTTTCGAGCCAGCGGCAGATCCGCTCGAGACGGTCGATCGCCCGGCGTGGTTTGGTGATGGCGTGGTGCTCGTCCTGATAAATCACGAGTTCCGTGGGCACTCCCCGTTTTTTGAGCGCCATGTACAGAAGTTCCGCCTGGTCAAGTGGGCAACGCCAGTCGTGTTCACCCGCGGTGATAAGAAGCGGGGTATGTATGTTGGAGACAGCGGCCGCCGGTGATATGCGGTGGTAACCTTCCGGGTTCTGCCACGGTACGCCGAGGTCGTCCTGCCACCACAGGTGGGAATCGTCCGTACCGAAAGCAGCCGCATAATCCCACATGCCGTGTTCGGTCACCGCGGCGCGGAACCGGTTCGTGTGGCCGACCGCCCAGTTGGTCATGATCCCGCCCTGGGAGAATCCGGTGACAAAAAGGCGCTGCGGATCCGCCCAGCCTCGCTCCACCAGGTAGTCTACTCCTGACATCACGTCGTCGTGCTCGCGCGGGCCCCAGTCGCTCTGGATAACGCGGCAGAACGCCTCGCCATAGGAAGTGGAGCCGCGGTAGTTCACCATCAATACCAGGTAGCCCTGCCCGGCAAAGTACTGCCGGTCGAACCGGAACGACGGGGTGTCGTAGGACATCGGCCCGCCGTGAATGGTGACGAGCAGCGGAGCCGGGCCCTTGGCGGGGTCGAACCCGGGTGGGAGGGCGACCAGTGCTTCGATGGTATCGCCGTCGTGGTTGGCGAACGTGATGCGCTCGTAACGGGCGGGGGTACGGCCGGCCAGCAGCGACTCGTTCACTTTCGTGAGACGCACTGCTTTGGGGTCGACGGGGGAGGATGCCAAAGCTACGGCCAAAAGATCGTTTACAGGCAGTGCGTAAAGCTCACGGCCCGTCTCCGGGCGGTTCAGGGCCACGACAGCCATGCCGCCTTGGGCGTCAAACTGGTCGACGGTGCACATGCGGTCATATGGAAATGTTATAAAAGCTGCGCCATCAACATTGGCGAGGGCAAGTCTCGTCTGGCCACGGTCGCCCACGCTGACCATGATGGTGTTTTCATCGAGCCATAGCGGCTCGCTCTCCACCGGCCGGTCCAGGTCGGCGGTCAAAAGCCGCAGGGGGGTGCGGCGCAGCGGTACCGGATAGACCCGGGCGTTGGCGATGGGATCGCCGCCGTGGCTGTCTGGCACGATCCCGCCGATGGTGGACCATCCCTTACCCACAAACGTGGCCAGGTCGTCGATCTTCTCTGCCAGGGAGGTTTCGATCACGGCCAGCGACTGCAGTGTATATACGTTTTCCGGCACCATGTTGACGGTAAACGCTACCCACTTTTCGTCCGGAGAAAACCGGGGCCAATTAGCTTGTACATCGCCGAACGTGAGGCGGCGGGCGTCGCGGCCATCCGGCCGCACCAGCCACAGGTCCTGCCGGCGGTTATTGTCCGCATCACCGGTACGGTTCGAGACAAACACAATCCAGGTCCCGCGCGGCGAAAAGCGGGGATGCCGCTCGTCACAGGGGCCGCTGGTGATCTGGTGCACCGCGCGCGTGCCCACGTCGGCGACAAAAAGGTGCGTGCGGACATCATCGAGATAACCCCGCCCGTCGTATTTGTGCTGCACCCGGTGAATGACGTACGGGCCTTTGTCTTTCCGGAGAGCCTTGAGGTATTCTTTTTGCTCCGGTGTAGGGTCACGGGCTGCAAAGACAATTTTTTGGCTGTCCGGCGACCAGGAAAACTCTTCGACGCCTTCTTCCCGGCACGTGAGCTGGCGGGGTTCGCCGCCCGCCTGGAGGTCGAGAATCCAAATCTGTGGCTTGGGCTCTTCTTCCCCAGTCTTTTTGGCCTGCGGGCCGCGGTGATTTTCGCGATCCTCATTCTGTGTTTCTGTAATTTCAAGCTCATCTGGCCGCGCGGACAAAAACGCGAGATAGCGGCCGTCCGGCGACCATTGCGGCGAGGAATCACGCGTACGGCCACGGGTCAGCCGGTGTGGTGGGGCCGACCCGTCCGTGTCGACCACCCACAGGTTTTGGTAGCGGTCGTCGTCCTTTTTTAGAAAACCCTCCAGCACGAACGCTACTTTCCGTCCATCCGGAGACACGGCCGGTTGGCTTATGGTTTTGAGCTTGTAGTAATCTGCCAGCTGGAATGGCAAGCCGGCGTCTACTGGCGAGGTCATGCGATCATCCCTTCGTATTTGGACGTTTGTTGCATGGCGGTAAACGGACACCCCGAATCAGCTTTCGCTGTCGGCAGTGGTAATCCTGGTGCAAAATTCACCACCACCGCCCTGGAGGACACAGCCCGGTTCTATACTGGTGATCGGGGAGGAGAGGACATGCCAGCTCGCGAGCTCCCGTTTTGGTCCCTGCCCGTAGATGATGTGCCGACGGCCTTGGACACGAGCGCTTCCAATGGGCTTTCTGCGGCCGAGGCTTATCGCCGGCTTGCCACATACGGGCCAAATCTCACCGTGCCGCGCCGTGAGGTGCGGTGGTGGGCGATCTTCTGGGAAGAAGTGCGGGAACCGATGATCCTGCTTTTGGTTGCGTTGGCGGCGGCGTATTTCGTATTCGGGGAAACCGGCGAGGCCGTGGCCGTGGCGGTGATCACGGCTGGGATCGTGACGGTGGAGGTGTGGACCGAGTTCCGGGCCAAGCGGGCGATCGCCGCTCTAGACCGGCTTGGCGAGCCGGCGGCCACGGTGATCAGGGACGGGGCAGTGGCGAGCGTTCCAGCTCCTTGGCTGGTACCGGGTGACATCGTGTACTTGCAGGCGGGCGACCGGGTGCCGGCTGATCTGCGACTCTTGAGTACCGGCCACTTGGCGGTGGACGAATCGGTGCTGACGGGAGAGTCGTTCCCGCAGCAAAAGGACGCCGCACCGGTGGCCGCGGAGGCTCCTTTGGCGGACAGGCGATGCATGCTTTGGGCGGGTACCCTGGTTACGGCCGGCGAAGGACTGGGAGTGGTCACCGCCACCGGGTTGCACACCGAGGTCGCACGGGTGGCTGGGCTGGGCCTACGGGCACGGCCGCCGCGCACTCCTCTTCAGACCATGATGCGCGAGCTCGCTGGGGTACTGGCCCGCATTGCGGTTGCGGCGGCCGTAGTCATTCCCGTACTTTTATGGGTTTGGGGGCGTCTTTCGCCTGGCCAGGCCCTGCTTACGGGTCTTAGCCTTGCTTTTGCCACCATACCGGAAGAATTGCCGATCCTGGTCACGTTGGGGCTTGGGCTCGGGGCGTGGCAGCTGGCCCGGCGAAAGGCCGTCGTGAAGCGGCTGGCGGCCGCGGAAACGCTTGGTCATGTGACGGGGATTATCACAGACAAGACGGGGACGCTCACCGCCAACCATCTGCGGCTCGTGCGGCTGGTTCCCTTTCCAGGGGCAGAAGAGGCAGATGGCGAGCTGGCGGCGGCAGCATTGGCCAGCGTCGGGTACGACGGGGCTGGTGTAACGGCGCCGCTTGTGGACCCGGTGGACCGGGCCATAGTCGAAGTCCTCGGCGAGCAGCACAGTGCTGTGCAGGCACGATGGGGCACCATGGTGGACAGGATTCCCTTCGAACGGGCGCGCGGATTTTCCGGCGCGGTCTTTGCAGGCCAGGATGGCCGGGTTTGGGTGGTAAAAGGGGAGCCAGAGCGGCTCGCGGCCGGCCTGATGGCTGATGTGGCGAGCGTGGTGGACGGACTTGCCCGGGAGGGGTACCGCGTACTCGGGGTAGCGACGGCGCGCGAGGCGGCTGCCATGGACGGTAGGCTACGGTTCCTCGGTCTTTTGGCCTTCGCAGACCCCGTACGGCCAGAGGTGCGTCCGGCGGTGGAAAGCCTTGGACGGGCTGGCGTGAAAGTTTGGATGGCCACGGGCGACCATGCTGTTCTGGCGGGCATCGTGGCCAGGGCGGCAGGCATCGCCGCCGACAACATGCTCCTGGGCACCGACATCGACAGGATGTCAGACGACGACCTCGCCGCGCGGCTTGGAAACGGCGGCGTTTGTGCCCGGATCACGCCGGCTCAGAAGCTTCGGATTGTGCAGGTGCTGCAAAAACGCGGTGAAATCCTGGCCATGCTGGGCGATGGCATCAACGACGTCCCGGCCCTGTGTGCGGCTTCTGTGGGCGTGGCCATGGGTGAAGGCGGGACGGACGCGGCCAGGGAACAGGCGGGCATCGTGCTTTCCGACAACAGCTTCGCGACCGTGGCAGAAGCGGTGGCGGTAGGGCGCAGCCTCTTTGTGTCTTTGCAGAAAGGTGTGCGTTACTATCTGGCCGTGAAGCTGGGGCTTGTTTTGGCGATGCTGGTGCCCGCATTACTGGGGCTCGTCCCACCCCTGTCGGCGGCGATGATCATCCTGCTCGAGATGTTCATGGACCTGGCCGCGTCTACGGCCATGCTGGCCGAAAACGCGGAAGGCGATCTCATGGGCGAACCGCCGCGTTCCACCCGGCAGAAGTTCTTTGAGCGGGAATTTCTCGCGGCCGTGGCGGTCGGCGGCACCGGCCTCGCGTTGGCTGTGTGGTTGGGCGTCCTGGGAGCGGTCCATGGGCTAGGCGGGTGGCGGGTGGCGTCCGCGGGCGTTGTGCAGTCCGCCGGATTTGTTTCCTGGATGACCGGTCACGTTTTGTTGGCGTTTGCCGCCCGTCGCAAACGTAAGCCGGCTTGGTCCCACCCGCTTTTCAATAACCTGGTACTCAACTTATGGGCGGCAGGGGCGATGGCGGCGGCGTTGGTAGTCGTGTATGTTTCCCCGGTGCGCACCCTCTTGCAAACGAGCCGGCTGTCCCCCGGAGCGTGGTGGTGGGTGGCAATCGTGCCGGCGGCCATTATGGTCATACTGGGGAGCATCCCCGGGCTTTTCTGGCAGCGTGCCTAGCTCTTTTGGGCCAGCTGGCCCAATGGTAAGATGGGTGGCGAGAAGGGAGAACGGTGCGTGGGGCAGAAGCCGCTCAAGCTCATGTTTATTTGCACAGGGAATTCATGCCGCAGCCAGATGGCCGAAGGGTTTGCCCGCGCCCTGGGTGGTGACCGGGTGGAGGTGTATAGTGCCGGCACGCAGCCGCGGGGGCTCGATGCACGGGCGGTAGCGGTCATGGCCGAGGTCGGGATCGATATCTCTCACCAGACCTCCAAGCTTATCGACGCCGAACTTTTGGAGCAGATGGACCTGGCCGTTACGCTTTGCGGGGACGTGCTCGAGACCTGCCCGGTGATCCCGGGACACGTCCGCCACCTGCACTGGGGACTCCCAGACCCGGCACGGGTAACCGGTACGGAAGACATGGTAATGAATGCGTTTCGGAGTGTCCGGGACGAAATTCGCCGCCAGGTGGAAAGGTTACTGGGCACGCCGCCAGAGGAAATCAAGGACGAAAGGCTCTCGATACATCTTGCGGGGTTTGGCAAGGCTTGATTGACGTTGGTGCCGCTCAATGCTAGAATAGCAACGTTCTGCGCACATTCGCATATTTGTTTTGTTCCGTGGTATCTCAAGCCGCAGGAGGGATTGTGCCTTGTACGCTATTGTGCAAACAGGCGGCAAACAATACCGGGTTTCGCCCGGAGACATTCTCGAGGTGGAAAAACTGCCCTTTGAGGCCGGCCAGACGGTTCAATTCGGTCAAGTCGTGGCGGTGGTGCGAGACGACGGCACGATTGACGCCGGCCCGGAGGTCGGTGCTCAGGTCACGGGTACCGTACTCGGTCACGGGCGTGGCCGCAAAATCCTGGTCTTCAAATACCACAACAAGACCAACTACCGGCGCCGGCAGGGCCACAGGCAAGCCTTTACCCGCGTCAGGATCGAAAGTTTTGAGGGGGCATGAAAAATGGCACACAAAAAAGGTGGCGGTTCAAGCCGCAACGGCCGTGATTCTTCCCCGCAGTATCTGGGAGTAAAGCGTCACGACGGCCAGATCGTCACTGCCGGGACTATTCTCGTCCGCCAGCGCGGCACGCCGGTGCAGCCCGGGGCCAACGTGGGGCGGGGG
>CADDZV010000017.1 GCA_902812875.1 Clostridiales bacterium | reverse complement strand
CGAAAAGGCTTTTGCTGACCCATTTTTCAGAGGAGAATTCCCTGACAGAGCTGGAGCAAGAGGCGGAGAGCGTGTTTTCTGCCGTGGCCCTGGCCCGTGAGGGAGAAACATACGAGATCTGAGCTTTGGAGTCCCCAGACCGAGGAGGAGACGCAGTAGTGTTGCACAGGCCTTTGGCGGCGCGGGCCAACGAGATAAGCCCTTCGCCGACCTTGTCGATCGACGCCAAGACCAAGGAACTGATCCAGGCCGGGCGGCCGGTGATCAACCTCAGCGCCGGGGAGCCGGATTTTCCTACTCCCGCCAATGTGGCGGAGGCCGGCATTGCGGCCATCCGGTCCGGTTTCACGAAGTACACGGCGGCACAGGGCACCGTGGGGCTGCGGACGGCCATCTGCCGAAAGCTTTTGACGGAGAACGGGCTTTCCTATCAGCCCGAGCAGGTCGTGGTCTCCAGCGGTGCCAAGCAATCACTCTACAATGCCCTCATGGTGCTCTGCCAGCCGGGTGACGAAGTAATCGTGCCAGTGCCGTGGTGGGTGTCGTACCCGGAAATCGTCAAGCTGACTGATGCACGGCCAGTGTTTGTGCCGACCGACGCGTCCCGCGGGTTTGCCCTGCGGCGTGAAATGGTAGAGCCTTACATTACCGCACGAACGCGGGCCATCATCATCAATTCACCCAACAATCCGACCGGTGCCGTGTACAGCGAGGAGGATCTTCGCGGGCTGGCCGCCCTGGCGGTGGAACACGGGCTTTGGGTGATCGCCGATGAAATCTACGAAAAACTTGTCTATGACGGGGCTTCGCACGTGAGCATCGCGAGCCTGGGTCCGCAGATCAAAGCGCAGACCATCGTGATAAACGGCATGTCGAAGGCGTTTGCCATGACCGGCTGGCGAATCGGTTATGCGGCCAGCGAGCCGGAAGTGGCCGCGGCCATGACTGCCCTCCAGAGCCACACGACTTCCAACCCGAATTCCATCGCCCAGAAGGCCGCCCTGGCGGCCCTGACCGGGCCGCAGGAAGCGGTGGCAGCGATGGTGGCGGCGTTTGACGAGCGGCGGCGGGCGATGGTGGCCGCCTTGCGGGCGCTGCCGGGTGTGCGCTGTGAATATCCGGCCGGGGCTTTCTACGCCTTTGCGGACGTGCGGGGACTTGTGGGCAGGACTATACGTGGGCGGCCGGTGACTGACGACTACACCCTGGCGGAGATCCTGCTGGAAGAAGCGATGGTCGCGACGGTGCCCGGTACGGCATTCGGCCTGCCCGGGTTTTTGCGGCTTTCTTATGCGGCATCGCTTGCCGACATCCAGGAAGCCATGCGCCGCCTCGACAACATTTTGCGGGAGGCCTGACCTTGAGCCCACAGGGCCAAAGCGTATTGGGGCATGACCCTGCCAGCTGGCGTGGACGGCGGGTGGCCGTGCTCGGCTTGGGTGTCAGCAATGTGCCGCTTGTCCGGTTTTTGTGCCGCCAGGGGGCGGTGGTATCGGCCCGCGACCAAAAGCGGGCGGAGGAACTTGCCGAACGCCTGCAGGAACTGGCCGGCTGGCCGGTGGAATTCCGTCTCGGGCCCGGTTACCTGGACGACCTGCAGGGATACGACTACCTTTTCCTGACTCCTGGCATGCGGAAGGACTTGCCTGCCGTTGAGGCGGCCCGGCGAGCCGGGGCGACGGTCACTGGGGAGGCGGCCCTTTTTTTGGCCTTGTGCCGGGCCCGCGTCACGGGGGTGACGGGCAGTGCCGGCAAGACGACCACTACGGCCTTGATTGGCCAGATGTACCGCCAGGCCGGGCGCGAGGTTTACGTGGGGGGCAACATCGTCGTCGGGGGCGGGAATATCGGCAGCCCGCTGATCGAAAAGGTGCTCGCAATTCCTCCACAGGCGGAAGTGGTGCTGGAACTTTCGAGCTTCCAGCTGCAGCTGTGCGACACCAGCCCCGACATTAGCCTGGTGACCAACATCCATCCCGCCCATCTCGACGTGCACGCTTCCTTCGAGGAGTATGCCTGGTCGAAGAAGAACATTTTCCGCCATCAGGACGCCAGCGGGTGGGCGGTGTTCAACGCTGACGACCCGGGCACGCACGATTGGCCGCGGGAGGCCCCGGGACAGCTGGCCATGTTCAGCAGTGCAGGCGACCACGGCGCGGTGGGGGCGTTTGCCGGGGACGCGGTGGCTTTTGTGCGCGCCACCGAAAAATCAGCGCCGCAACCGGTAATACGTCGTGCGGAGGTCCTGTTGCCTGGACAGCACAACTGGCAGAACCTTTTGGGAGCCATGGCCGCGGCCACGATAGCCGGGGTAGAAACGAGAGCGATGCACGACGTGGGGGCGGCGTTCGCGGGCGTGGAGCACCGGCTTGAACTGTGCGGGGTGTACCGCGGCATCCGGGCGGTGAACGATTCCATCGCCACCACGCCGGAAAGGGCGATTGCCGGCCTTCAGACCCTTTCGGAACCGATCGTTCTGGTGGCCGGTGGTTATGACAAGCACATCAGTTACCGGGAATGGGCACAGACGGTCGTGCACAGCACGGTGCACACCGTTGTCCTCGTCGGGCAAACCGCGGAGCAGATGAAAAACGAGATAGAAGAGGCCCGGGCCGCGGAGAGTGTGCCGGGGCCGGTTGTCATGGTGGCCCACGCGTTCGCGGAGGGAGTGGAAATGGCGATGTCTCATGCCAGGCCAGGCGACACGGTGCTTTTGTCCCCTGCCGCTGCCAGCTACGACATGTTCCGCAACTTCGGGGAGCGCGGCCAGCTGTTTAAAGACCTGGTACGGCAGTGGGGAAATGGGAGGTAGAAAGGGCACATGAGAATTGCGATCATAGGCGGCACGGGAGTGTACGATCCGGCTATTTTAAGCGATGTGCGTACCCGCACAGTCGTCACGCCGTATGGGCTGGCGGTTATAAACACAGGAATTTACAACGGCATGGAAGTCGGTTTCATGGCCCGGCACGGCGCTGGGCACGCGCTTCCGCCGCATAAAGTCAACTATCGGGCCAACATCTGGGCCCTGCGCGAGATCGGGGTGGAACGCATCCTGGCCACCGCCGCGGTCGGTTCCTGCCGCCGCGAGGTCGAGCCGGGGAGCATGGTGCTGGTGGACCAATTCCTTGACTTTACCAAGTCCAGGCCTTCCACCTTTTTCGAGGGTGGGGAAGGCGGTGTTGTGCACACCGATATGACCGAGCCGTACTGCCCCGAGCTTCGCCAGATCCTTTACGACGCCGCCAACGAACTCGGGATACCGGCGCGCAACGGCGGAGTGTACGTGTGCACCGAGGGTCCGCGGTTTGAAACCCCAGCCGAGATACGGATGTTCGGCATGCTCGGGGGCGACGTGGTCGGTATGACCAGTGTGCCGGAAGTGGTACTGGCCCGGGAGCTGGGCATGTGCTACGCCACCATTGCTATGGTCACCAACTACGGTGCGGGCATTTCCCCTGCTCCCCTGTCGCACCAGGAAGTGCTGGATTTCATGAGCGCCAATGTGGCCAACCTGCGGCGGCTATTGATGACCGCCGTGGGCCGGATTCCGGCCGAACGCCACTGCCATTGTGCTGTCAGTTCGTGATGATGGCGATGATCGGCTGGCTGATAGTCAAGCTTCCGCACGTGGGGTGATGCAGGATGGCCAGACTGGTAATTACCGGGGGATATGTGGTGCCCGTGGAACCGAACGGTGTCGTATGGCCCGGCGGACAAGTGATCATCGACGGCGGCCGCATCGTGGCCGTGGGCCCGGCCGGGGCCCCCCCGCTTCCGGGTGACGTGGTGATTGACGCCACGGGCATGGTCGTCCTGCCCGGGTTTGTCAACGCCCACACCCACGCTGCCATGACCCTGATGCGCGGCCTGGCGGAGGACATGACCCTGATGCCGTGGCTTGAGAAAATCTGGCAGGTAGAAGCCAGGCTTACCGGGGACGACGTTTATTGGGGCACGCTTTTGGCGGGGGTAGAAATGCTGGCGTCCGGCATTACCACTTTCGCCGACCAATATTTCTTCTGTGACGATGTGGCCAGGGCCGTGCGCGACCTGGGTATGCGGGCGTCCATCAGCCGCGGTCTCATCGGAACCGGACCCGATCCCGCCGCTTCGCTGCGGGAAGGGGCGGCGTTTTTCGAACGCTGGCACAAGGCCGCCGGCGGCCGGATCACGGCCATGCTGGGGCCGCATGCACCGTACACCTGCCCGCCTGACTTCATCGCCCAGGTGGTGGCGGCGGCGAAGGTGCTGAATGCACCGTTGCATATCCATCTTTCGGAGACGCGGGAGGAAGTGGACGAAAGCTTACGCGTCTATGGGGTGTCGCCGATCGAGCGCATGGCGAACGAGGGTCTTTTTGAGCAACCCGTACTGGCAGCCCACTGTGTGCACCTGGTAGGCCATGATTTGGATATTCTGGCCCAGGTACGCGGCGGCGTGGCCCACAACCCGGTGAGCAACCTGAAGCTGGCATGCGGGGTGGCACCGGTCACCGACATGCTGGCGCGCAAAGTCAACGTGGGGCTCGGCACTGACGGCGCGGCGTCAGCCGGCACGCTCGACATGTTCGCCGCCATGCGCCAGGCGGCGTTCCTGGCCAAAAACCGCAACGGCGATCCGACGGCCTTGCCGGTGGCCACTGTGCTGGAAATGGCCACGCTCGGCGGGGCACGGGCAGCCGGGCTAGGAGACGAGATCGGCAGCCTTGTGCCCGGGAAGCGGGCGGATGTCATCATCGTGGATTTGCACCGTCCGCACACGATGCCGTTGCATGACGTGCTGGCGGCCGTCGTATATTCTGCCCGGCCCGGCGACGTCAAGACGGTGATCGTGGACGGCGAGGTCGTCTACGCTGGTGGGCGCCCTGTACGGGTCGATCCGCAAATGGCGGCGGAGCAAGCGGAATTTCGTGCCCGCCGGCTGGTCGCTGGCCAGTAGGCCCGCCCGGGACGAACAAAAAGGCCCGCTCCCACCGGAGCGGGCCTTGGTTTTCGTGGTAGCGGTGTCAGCCGAGCACTTCCCGGAACGACTCGTCCAGGATGTCCATCGCTTCTTTCAGTTCCTCGTCTGTGATGACAAGCGGCACCAACACGCGGATGACGTTTCCGTAGATGCCAGCCTTCAGGAGGACCAGGCCTTTGCTCATGGCCTTGCTGATGACGGCCGTGGTCGTGTCTGCATCCGGCTCCTTGGAGCCGCGGTCCTTGACCAGTTCCATGGCCACCATGCCACCGAGGCCGCGCACATCGCCGATGCGCTCATACTTCTTCTGGAGCTCCTGGAAATGGCTCTTGATGTATTCGCCGATCTTGGCGGAGCGGTCAAGGAGATTGTCCCGCTCGATGACGTCGAGAACGGTGTTGGCAGCCGCACAGGCCACCGGGTTGCCGACGTACGTGCCGCCAATCTCGCTGTCACCCGGAGCGTCCATGACCTCGGCCCGTCCAACCACGCCGGAGAGCGGCAGCCCGGCTGCGATGGACTTGGCTACCGTAATGAGGTCGGGCTCGAGTCCGAAATGCTCGCTGGCAAAGAATTTGCCAGTACGGCCGAAGCCGGCCTGCACCTCGTCAACGATAAACGTAATGCCGTACTTCCGGGCGATGTCCTGCACCCGCGGCAAAAACTCCGGGGGCGGTACCACGAAACCTCCTTCGCCTTGCACCGGCTCCACGATGATGCCGGCCACTTCTTCCGGTGCCACCTGGACGCGGAAGGCACGCTCGAGCGATTCCGCGCACACGACGTTGCAGGACGGGTAGGTCTTGTTCCACGGGCAACGATAGCAATAGGCGTACGGGACCCGGTAGACATCTGGGGCAAAGGGGCCCATGCCGGCCTTGTACGGGTGGGTCTTGCTGGTGAGGCTCAGGGCCATAAGCGTACGTCCGTGGAAGGCCCCTTCGAACGCTATCATGGCATGTCGCTTGGTGTGCTTTTTGGCGATCTTGACGGCGTTTTCGACTGCCTCGGCGCCGGAGTTGAAGAAAGCTGCCTTTTTGGGGCCCTTGCCGGGCATTTTCTCACCCAGGCGGCGGGCCAGGGTGATGAGCGATTCGTACGGGATGACTGTGAAATCTGTGTGCAGGAACCGGTCGACTTGCTCGTGGATGGTTTTGTTTACTTCCGGATGCGTGTGTCCCACGTTCAGTACACCGACACCGCCCGAGAAATCGATGAAGACGTTGCCGTCAACATCGGTGACGATGGCGCCGTGGGCATGATCAATGACAAATGGGGCATGAACCTGGAACGCCCGGGCTACATACTGGTCTTTTTCCTGGAGCAGCTTGGCAGACCGGGGACCCGGGAGCGGCGTGGAGACATGCGCGACCAAAGCATCTTCCTCCTTTGTGCACCAACTAATTCATTCTAACCTTGCGGCTTCCAGGGTGTCCACCCCGGAAGCTCGCCTGGAGGGCTTCATGCCCAGGGGCAGGTACAGGGACTCCAGGGGAGAATAAGCGTGATATAAAAGCGCACAGGAGGTGCGACCCATGTCCTACCAGCATCCGACTGACGAGGTCATCAAAGATATTCTCCGCACCGCCAAGAACGTGGCGGTAGTGGGGCTGTCGCCCAACCCGGACCGTCCGAGCCATGAGGTAGCTTCTTACCTGCAAAAACAAGGGTACCGCATCATCCCGGTGAACCCCACCGCCCCTGCGGTGCTGGGAGAGAAAAGCTATGCCTCGCTTGACGAGATCCCCGCTGACATTTCCATCCATGTGGTGGATGTTTTCCGCCGGCCCGAGGACGTCTTGCCGATAGCCGAGGCGGCCATCCGACGCGGAGCGAAGGTCCTTTGGCTCCAGGAAGGCGTCGTAAACGAACAGGCGGCAGAGATGGCGGCACGGGCGGGTTTGCGGGTGGTAATGGACAGGTGCATGCTGAAAGAGCATCGCCGTCTTCTGCGTTAGGGGGAGACCATCACTTTGCCGGAGCCGTACGCCCACGATTTCGTTCCTCTTCACCTGCACACGGAATATAGCCTCCTCGACGGGGCCAACCGGATCGGGGCCCTGGCGGAGAGGGCAAAAGAGCTTGGCATGCCGGCTTGTGCCATCACCGACCACGGCGTCATGTACGGAGCGGTCGATTTCTACCGCGCCATGAAGGACGCCGGGGTGCATCCAGTAATCGGGTGCGAGGTGTATGTTGCCACGCGGAGCCGTTACGACCGCACGCCCCACGTCGACGATGACCAGTACCACCTAGTCTTGCTGGCCCAGAACGAACAGGGATACAAAAACCTGGCCAAACTTGTCTCCAAGGCGTATCTCGATGGGTTCTACTACAAGCCGCGGGTGGACAAGGAACTGTTGGGGGCCCACAACGACGGCCTGATTGCCCTCACTGCCTGTCTGAGCGGTGAGGTGCCGGCCCGCTTTTTGCGGCAGGGTCCGGACGCTGCCCGGCAGGCGCTGGAAGATTACATAAACATATTTGGCCGGGACCGGCTGTTTCTGGAGCTGCAGGACCATGGCCTGGCGGCCCAGCAGGAAGTCAACCGTTTCCTTGTGGAAGAAAGCAAAAAGTATGGTCTCGGGCTCGTGGCTACCAACGACTCCCATTACATGTACCGGGAGGATGCCCGGCTGCACGAGGTCCTTTTGGGGATCCAGACCAGTACCACGTTGGACGACCCGAAACGCCTGCGTTTCCCGAACGACCAGTTCTACGTGAAGTCCGGCGAGGAAATGGCCAGCATCTTCCGGGAGGTACCGGAGGCGATCGCCAACACGCGGGCCATCGCCGATCGCTGCCAGTTTGAATTCAAGTTCGGGGAGCTTCACCTGCCCAAGGTCGACATCCCGGGCGGCTTGAGCCCGGACCAGTATCTGCGGCAGCTCGCTTACGAGCGGGTGCGGCGCCGCTACCCCGAGCCGTCGCAAGAAGTCATGGACAGGCTTGAGTATGAACTACGGATCATCGAAAAAACGGGGTTTGCCGGCTACTACCTGATTGTGTGGGATTTTGTGGAGTTTGCCCGCACACACGGGGTGCCGGTGGGGCCCGGCCGCGGCTCCGGGGCAAGCTCACTGGTGGCCTATGTGCTTGGCATCACCAATATCGATCCCATCCGATACCGGCTCGTGTTTGAACGTTTCCTGAACCCGGAGCGGGTCGACCCGCCTGATTTCGATATCGACTTCTGCTACGAGCGCCGCGACCGCGTGATCCAGTACGTGACCGAGAAATACGGGGCCGACTCGGTGGCCCAGATTGTCACGTTTGGTACCATGGCGGCCAGGGCCGCCATCCGGGATGCCGGCCGGGTGATGAACCTGCCGTACGCGGAAGTGGACCGCATCGCCAAGATGGTGCCCGCCCAGCTCAACATCACGTTGGACAAGGCCCTGGAAATTTCGCCGGAGCTCAAGCACGCGTACGAGAGCCAGGAGCAGGTGCGGGCCCTGGTGGACATCGCCCGCGGGCTCGAAGGCATGCCGAGGCATACGTCGGTGCACGCGGCGGGTGTGGTGATTGCACCGGAACCGCTCATAAACCTGGTGCCCTTGCAACGCATGCCGGATGGCAACGTGGTCACCCAGTATGGCATGGACGTGCTCAAGCTCGTAGGTGTCCTCAAGATGGACTTCCTTGGCCTGCGTACCCTCACGGTGATCGACGATACCCGGCAGCTGGTGGCGGCCACGCGCGGCGAAAAGCTCGATATCGATGCCATACCGCTCGACGACCAGGACGTTTACACCATGCTGTCGTCCGGCGATACGATGGGTGTGTTCCAGCTGGAATCGTCGGGTATGACCGACCTCGTGCGGCAGATGAAACCAACGAGCATCGACGACCTCATCGCGGCGGTGGCTCTTTTCCGCCCCGGTCCCATGGAAAACATCCCGGCCTTCCTGAAGGCCAAGCAGGAAAAGAAGGTGGAATACCTCCATCCGCTCCTGGAGCCGATTCTGAAGGATACCTACGGCGTGATGATCTACCAGGAGCAGATCCAGCAGGTGGTAGCGGCGATGGCCGGCTTCACGCTTGGCGAGGCTGACATGCTACGCCGGGCCATGGGAAAAAAGAAAAAGGAGATCATGGACGAATACCGGGAGCGCTTTGTGCAGGGATGCCTGAAGAACGGACACTCCCAGGAGCTCGCGGAAAAGCTTTACAGCCTCATCGAGAAGTTTGCCGGTTACGGTTTCAACAAGGCCCACAGTGCTCCATATGCCCTGTTGGCCTACCAGACGGCCTGGCTGAAACGCCACTATCCGGCCGAGTTCATGGCCGCCCTTTTGAAGAGCGTAACCGGTAGCATGGACCGCGTGGCCATTTATGTGGACGAATGTCGCCGCATGGGAATTGCGGTGCTTGGCCCGGACATCAACGAGAGCCAGGCCGACTTCACGGTGGTGCCAGGGCCACGCCCTGCCATCCGTGTCGGACTGGCAGCCGTCAAAAACCTGGGCGAAGGGGCGGTCGCTGCCATACTGGCGGAACGCGCCCGCGGGGGCAAATTCGTTTCCCTGCTGGATTTCGCCGTGCGGATGGATGGCCGCACGATCAACCGGCGGGTGATCGAGAACCTTGTCAAGGCCGGGGTGTTTGACTCCCTGGGCACGCCGCGGAGCCAGCTCCTCGGCGGTCTCGACCGCATCCTGGAAAAGGCGGCCCAGGACCAGAAGGAGATGGAGGCCGGCCAGTTCTCGCTGTTTGGCCCCGCGGATGCGGCCACCAAGACTAACGCCAGCCTGTCGGGGCTGGTGCCGGGGGTGCCCGAGTACCCGCGGGAAGAGCTTCTGGAAATGGAAAAGGAAGTGCTCGGCCTGTACGCCACTGGTCACCCACTTGGAAATTACGAGCACGTCTTGTCGCAACCGCGGTTTATCCCAGTGGCCAGGCTGGCAGCGGAAGGCGAGCGGCCGGACTGGGTGGTTTTGGGCGGGCGGGTGACTTCCCGCCGTGAGGTGGTGACTCGGAACGGGGATATCATGGCGTTTGTTTCACTCGAGGACATGACCGGCAGCCTCGATGTCGTTCTGTTTCCGCGCGTCTACAAGGCGGCGTGGTTCGTGGAACCGGGCACGCCGGTAATCGTGCGGGGCCGGCTGGACGATCAGGAAGATGCCCCGAAGGTGCTGGCAGATGAGGTGGCACCGCTTGACCCGGCCAGGCTTTCCGGTTTGCATATCTCGATCAACCAGGCGGACGAGAGCCTGCCCGGCATCATGCGCTCGGTGGCAGAGGTGCTGCGGTCGCATCCGGGGAACGTGCCGGTGATCATCCGCGTGCCACCGGTGGGCAAGGCTGTACTGGCGGGGTCTTCGCACTGGGTGAACCCCGACGATGAACTCTTGGGGGCCCTGGCGGCGCTGGACGCGGCGGTGACCGCCGAAATCGTGGGTGTACGCGGCATTTGACAAAAGGATTTGGGCAGCGGGACGTGGTAATTTTGGCCCGCAACGCTATTTTGGTTTTGCGGGGGAAGCGACTTGGCCCGGGACGAATCAGCGTTGTCGAATCACACGGCCGGCGGCGGGGTGTGGGCGGTCATTTACGTGGCGCCAAACCAGGAACTTGCTGACATGGTAAGGGAGTTGCTGACGGAAGCCGGCTTCCTGGCCACTACCAGGGCTGTCGGGATTCCGCACCTCGGTGCGTCCGGCCCGTTTGAGATCATGGTACCGCGTGCAGAAGCCCGCGAGGCTCAGGAAGAGCTCCAAGCCATCCTTTCGCAGAATGCTGCCCTGTACCCTGAGACCGATACGGCCGGCGACGATGGTGACACGCATTGACGGCGCTCTCGCTGGCCGCCTAGTCATGAACTGAGGTGTATCAAATTGAGGCGTCTTGCCGTCCTGACAAGCGGGGGCGATGCCCCTGGCATGAATGCAGCCATCCGTGCGGTGGTGCGCCGCGCCTTGGCCAACAAGGACGTGCGCGTATTCGGCGTGGAACGCGGCTTTGCGGGATTGATGGAAGGCAAACTCACCGAGCTGCGGTCCAACTCCGTCGCGGACATCATCCACCGCGGCGGCACCATCCTGCACACGGCCAGGTCCGAGGAGTTCAAAACGGAACTCGGCCAAGAGATGGCTGTGCACACGCTGGCGAGGTTTGGCATCGAAGGCCTCATCGTCATTGGCGGCGACGGCTCCTTCCGCGGGGCGCAGGCCCTGGCGAAGCGGGGAATCAAGGTTATCGGGGTGCCAGGCACCATCGATAACGACGTTTCCTGCACTGATGCCACAATCGGTTTCGACACGGCTGTCAACACCGTTCTCGATGCCATCAACCGCGTGCGCGATACCGCGATTTCACATGGGCGCGTGTTCGTCATCGAGGTAATGGGGCGCGACAAGGGATTCATCGCTCTGGCCTCCGGTCTTGCAGGCGGGGCCGAGTCCATCCTGGTGCCGGAGGTGCCATTCGACCTGGATGAGGTGGCGGCCCGGGTGCGCCGCAGCCGCAACCGTGGCAAACGCCACAGCATCATCGTCTGTGCCGAGGGCGCCGCCCGCGCTTTCGACGTGGCCCGTGGCATCGAGGAGCGCACCGGGCTGGAGACGCGTGTCACCGTGCTGGGCTACATCCAGCGCGGCGGTACTCCAAGCGCGATCGACCGCGCTCTCGGGACCATGCTCGGTGCCAAGGCGGTCGATGGGCTTTTGTCCGGATATTCGGGTGTCATGGCCGGGGTGAGCGGCGGGCGGCCCGTTCTGGTGCCGTTCGAGACGGTTTTCAGTACGGAGAAGGGCATCGATCTGGAACAATACGAGCTGGCCATGGCACTGGGCATTTAGCCAAAGGAGGATGCTTGGCCATGGAGGTCAGGCGCACGAAGATCGTAGCCACCATTGGCCCGGCCAGTTCGTCGCCGGAATTGATCACGCGGCTTATCAATGCTGGCGTCGACGTGGCACGCTTTAATTTTTCCCACGGGACCCTGGCGGAGCAGCGGGAGCGGATCGTGGCAGTCAAGCAGGCGGCCCTTGCGGCGGGGAAGCTGGTCGCTACTATGGCCGACCTGCAGGGACCGGAGATCCGCATCGGCACGTTCCCGGGTGGTGCGGTGACGCTGCAGGCGGGCCAGGAATTCGTTCTCACTACCCGCCCTGGTCGCGGCGATGCCGGTGGTGTTTCGGTTTACTACGACGGCCTGCCGGAAGATGTCCGCCCCGGCCAGACCATTCTTCTCGACGACGGGAACCTCATCTTGCGGGTGCTTGCACAGTCCGGTGAGGAAGTGCGGTGCCGGGTGGAAAATAGCGGGGTGCTCAAGGACAGGAAAAAGGTCAACCTTCCCGGGGTAAACGTGCGTTTGCCTGCCCTGACCGCGGCCGACCGCGAGGCTATCCGGCTGGCAGTCGAGCTCGACATGGATTTCATCGCCCTTTCGTTTGTGCGCAGCCGCGACGACGTGCTGGAGGCGCGCCGGCTGGTCGCGGAGGCCGGTGGGCGGCAGTCGCTCGTCGCCAAGATCGAATGCCAGCTCGGGGTGGAGAATTTCGATGAGATCCTGGCGGTCGCCGATGCCGTGATGGTGGCGCGCGGTGACATGGGAGTAGAGCTCCCCGCCGAAGAGGTGCCGCTACTGCAGAAAAGCATCATTAGGCGCGCCCGTGCGGCTGGCAAGCCTGTGATCACAGCCACGCAGATGTTGGAGTCCATGGTGCACGAGCCGCGTCCCACCCGTGCCGAGGCCTCGGACGTCGCCAACGCCATATTTGACGGTACCGACGCGGTGATGCTCTCGGCCGAGACGGCCGCGGGCGACTACCCGGTGGAGGCGGTAGAGACCATGGACCGCATCGCCCGCCGCGTGGAGGCTTCGTTTCCATACGAGTCTTACCTCGAGCGCACTGAGGCGGCTGGCGATGTGACCGATGCGGTCAGCCAGGCCGCCTGCCTGGTGGCCGCCAGCCTGGGGGCAAAGGCGATCTTGACACCCACGAGCTCGGGCTACACGGCCCGGATGGTGGCGCGGCACCGGCCGCGGCCGCCGGTCGTCGCGTGCACGCCTTCGCCGGCAGTCGCCCGGCAGCTTGGGCTTGTTTTTGGGGTGGTCCCGGTGGTGGTGCCGCACGGTGCCAACAGCGACGAGCAGATGCACAACGCCATCCAGGCGGCTTTGTCCACAGGCATTGTGGGGCCAGGGGACCGCGTGGTGATCACGGCCGGTGTGATCGGGACTCCTGGCACGACCGATCTCATCAAGGTTGCCACGGTGCCGTGAGGCCGGTGGCCGCTAGGGGCCAGGGACGCGCGGCGGAGGCAATTTTTGCCCTGATTTTCGCCGGTGTGGGCAATATTTGCCGCGTTTCCGCGACATAACACGCGAATGTGGGTACTAATTGCTGGTGCGACGATAAATTTGGGCAATTTTGTCCGCGCGGCGGGGCCGGCGATGCGTCTCGCGCCGCGTGCGACGATGCGTCCGCCCGCGTAGTGCGTTTGGCGATTACTTTGCGAGACGCCGTCGTTATGGCATAATAGTTGTGCTACGTTTTTGCCGGAGTGGTGGAATTGGCAGTCACGGCGCCCTCAAAAGGCGTTGGGGTTTACGCCCCGTGTGGGTTCGAGTCCCTCCTCCGGCACAATTTTTTTCGTCTGGTCGTGGCTGGTCGTGCATCTACCTTCAAGTGTTACCATCGTAGAAGTAAGCCTGCGCGACGGTTTGCAGGATGAACACACCACGCTTTCCACAGCCGACAAGGCCGCGCTCTGCCGCGACCTCGTCGGCGCTGGCCTCCGCTATATCGAGGCCACCTCCTTTGTACGGCCCGATCTGGTCCCGCAGCTCGCGGACGCCGAGGAGCTGGCCGAACATATACCCGCGGCTTCCGATGTGGTGTACGCGGCTTTGATCCCCAATCTCAAAGGGGCCGAGCGGGCCCTCCGGAGCGGATTCCGCACCTGGCATCTGCTTGTGTCCGCCAGTGAAACCCATAATTGGGTAAACATCCGCCGCACGGTGAGCCAGTCGCTTGACGAGCTCGGCCAGGTGGCTGCAATCGCGGCCCAGGCCGGCGTGGCGCTTGCCGGGTACATCGGCACGGCCTTCGGCTGTCCGTTCGAGGGACACATTTCGCTCACAAAGGTGCGGCGGCTTATCGATGCTTACGCCGGCATGGGGTTAAACCACATCACCCTGGCCGACACGACCGGCATGGCGAACCCGCGGCAGGTTTATGAGACTGCCATGTCGCTACAGGAGGCCTACCCGGCAGTGGTGTTCGGCATGCACTTCCACAATACGCGCGACCTCGGCCTCGCCAACGTGCTGGCGGCCATGCAGGCGGGTGTGACGCGGTTCGATGCCTCCTTGGGCGGCATCGGCGGCTGTCCGTTTGCACCGGCGGCGGGCGGCAACATCGCAACCGAAGACTTGGTGAACATGCTTTCCGAGATGGGCATAGACACAGGCACTGACCTTGACCGGTTGATCGATGCCAGCAGGCGGCTTGAGTCTCTACTCGGGCACGAACTGCCGAGCCGGCTACCCAAGGTGGGCAAGGCGTACGACCTTCACGACCCTGCTGAAATACGCTAGCGCCTGCCCCGGAAACTGGCAGGTCAAGTTTCGCGTGGCGTAGAACACAGCTTTTACCCGCATGACTAGTCCACAGGGTGCGTCCGGGAAGAAATCCGGTAATTTGCGCATCCATCTGGTAGCCGGGCACCCTGCCAGCACCCGGTCCCGGGAGGGGGGGAGCGACAAGCGTGGGCCCTCAATCCCCGGAAAATCGAGAGGCGCTGCTCGTACAGCGCTGCCAGAGTGGCGATCTTGAGGCCTTCGGCGAGCTGATTGCCCCTTACGAGAAAAAGGTCTACAACCTGGCCTACCGCATGAGTCGGGATGCGGAAGAGGCCAAGGATCTCGCCCAGGAGGCCTTTGTGAAGGCTTATTTGGCCTTGCCCGGTTTTCGCGGCGAGGCCTCGTTTGCCACCTGGCTTTTCCGGATCGTTGCCAACGTGTGCACGGACGCTCTCCGCAAACGGCGTCAGCAAGAGGTAGTTTCCCTCGGCCGCCAGGTGGAGACGTCCGACGGGGAGGTGATGCTGGAGCTGCCGGATGCGGGGGCGGGTCCCAGCGATGTCCTGGAAGACCTGGAGCGGCAACACGCGGTGGAGCGGGCGGTGCGCTCTTTGCCGGCCGAGTTCCGGCTCGTGGTGGTCCTGCGGGATATCCACGGCTACTCGTACGAAGAGATCGCCAGCATCGCGGGCGTCAACATCGGTACGGTGAAGTCGCGGCTCAACCGGGCACGGCAGAGGCTGCGGGAACTGTTGCAAGATGGGGAACTTTTCGAACCGCACAACGTCTATAAAACCAGAGCACCGAGCAAAGGAGGGGCGGGGCGTTGAACTGCAGACAGGCGCGCGACCTCATGTCGGCCTACCTCGACGCGGCCCTGTCTCCTTCGTTGCGGCAGGATTTCGAAGAACACCTGCAAGAGTGTCCCGCCTGCACAGCCGAGCTTGGCAGCCTGGCCGAAGTGGTCTCGCTGGTAAGGTCTCTGCCAGAAAAGCCCGTTCCCGATGGGTTCCACCAGTTGGTGATGACGGCGGTTGCCGCTGCACATCCGGCGCCTCGCGCGGCCAAGGTCCCGCTTTGGGCACGCTTCGATTTCTCCCGGTTTGGGCGGGTTGCGTGGGCGGCAGCCGCCCTGGTCATCTTCTTCGGACTTGGCTTGGCGGCGGGTCGTTACCTCTTCCCGGCTTCCGCGGGCTCCACCGCGTACGTTCCGCCGTCCGTCACCGCAAAGCCGGCTTCGTATGATGCCACCGTAGCGACTGGCGGCAACACGGTCACCGACACCGTGGCCGGAATCGGCCGGCAGGTGGCTTACAGTGCCAAGATGGACCTGCAGGTGCAGGACGTGCGGGCTGCGGCAGCGGCAGTTTCCAGCCTGGCCGAGCAAAACGGCGGCTACGTCGAGGAAAGTAAAATTACCACAGGCTGGTTTGGCCGTGTGAGTGCCCATGTCAAACTGCGTGTACCACAGGCCAAATTCCAGGCCACGGTTGACCAGGTCGGGGCACAGGGCAAGGTAATTTCCAAAGAGATTACCGCCGAAGACATTACGGCGAGCTATGTGGATGTCACCTCCAAGCTTATTGCCCTGCAGACGCAGGAGCAGCAACTTTTGGACCTGTTGCGGCAGACCACCTCGGTGGATGACATCGTGAAGATCCAGAAGGAGCTGGAAGATGTGCGGGCCCAGATCGAAGCTATCAAGGCCGCCATCCAGAACTACGACAGCCTCGTCGCTTACTCGGCGGTGGAGGTCAACCTCTCCCGGCCTCTCTTCCCGTGGCTTTCCGTCGTGTGGCCGGGCTTGGGCGGGCCGTAGATCGCTTGCCAAAAGCGCAAGAGTGGTGTACCGGCGGTTTCCCCGTCTTGGCGTTGCTCCTGGGCTGGTGCAGGTGTGGCAGGGACGCTAGACACGTTCCTGCCAGCATGGCAGGGTGCCCGCACACAGTCAGCCGGTAACCAATCCGGCACACCGAAGGAGCGATGTTTCCTATGAAAAGCAAATGGCTGGCTTGGGCAGGCACATTCGCCATGATCTTTTTGGCAGTGGCACTCGTACTGGTGCTAGGACGCATGCCACTGTCGGAGGCGTCTGCACAGGATACTGCTCCCAGTTACGTGCTCACAGTTTCCGGTCAGGCTACCGTCAACGCGGTGCCGGATGAGGCTGTAATCACTGCTGGTGTGGTGACCACTGCCAAAACGGCCCAGGATGCTGCCGAGGCCAATGCCGAACTGATGAACCGCGTGGTGGCGGCGGTCCGGCAGGAGGGCATTCCCGACGACCACATCCGTACGAGCGGTTATAACCTCACGCCCGTGTACAACTACAACGACAAGACCAATCCGCCGCCTGTAGTCGGTTTCCAGGCCAGTAACAATCTTTCCATTGCCGTGGACGACGTCAACAAGGCCGGAGCTGTATTGGATGCGGCCATTGCGGCCGGCGCCACGAACGCCGGCGGCATCAGCTTCACCATTAAAAATCCGGAGCCTCTCATCCAGGCGGCTCTCAAACAGGCGGTCGAAAACGCCCGCGCCAGGGCCGATGTCCTGGCCAAGGCGGCCGGAGTGTCCATTATTGGCGTGCGGTCCATCGACAGCTCGATCAATACCCCGGGCCCGGTACCCATCTACAGTGTCAGTGCGGGTGCGGCTATGAAATCTCCCACACCGGTCATGCCGGGTGAGAACACTGTCACGGTGAACGTTACGGTCGTTTACGAAATAAGCCACTGATTGTGCTCCTACGGCTTTCCGCCTAAACGTACAGCCGGCTCCCTCCCAAGGGGGAGCCTTTTTGTTGTGGTCCATGCGTGCGGCGGCGAAAGGTGTAGCGCCGGCTGGCAAAGAAGCATCATGATAACGGCACAAAGGGGGCGGCCCTGGTGAGCAGCAGACAAGGCAAAGGGAAGTTACTCTTGATTGACGGCACGAGTCTCGCCTACCGGGCCTATTTCGCCTTGCAGTCGCAAAACCTGACGGCTCCCGATGGCTTCCCCACCGGCGCGGTGTACGGCTTTGTTTTCATGCTTGTGAATCTGCTCGAAAAGCAGGCACCCGACCTGGCGGCGGTCGCCTTCGACTTGCGCGGGCCGACTTTTCGCCATGAAAAGTACGGCGAATACAAAGCTGGCCGCGCCGGCATTCCAGATGCCCTTGTGGCCCAGCTCGAAATCATCAAAGAGATCGTCCCTGCCTTCGGGTTGCACGTACTGGAGCAGCCTCGTTTCGAGGCCGACGACATCATCGGTACCTTGGCACGGCGGGCCGAAGAGGCCGGCATGCGGGTGGTCATCGTCACCGGTGATCGCGACGCCTTGCAACTCATCTCGGACCACTGCCAGGTGCTGGTGACCAGGCGTGGCATCTCGGAGATGGTAATGTACGACCGGGAGGCACTGCAGGCAGAGCTCGGCCTGCGGCCCGAGCAGGTGGTGGATCTGAAGGCCCTCATGGGCGATGCTTCCGACAACATTCCGGGCGTGAAGGGCATCGGCGAGAAGACGGCCCTGGAACTTTTGCGGACGTACGGCACCGTGGACGGCGTGTACGAACACCTGGCGGAACTGGCACCGCGGGTGGCAAAGCTTTTGGCGACCCAGCGGGCTCAGGCAGAGCAGAGCCGCGAGCTGGCCAGGATCGATACGGCGGTGCCGCTCGGGGTGGAAGTGGCCGCACTTAGCGTAGGCGAATGGGACCGGACCAAGCTGGCGCGGCTTTTTGAACGGCTCGGATTCCGGACCTTGCGGGCGCGGCTTGGACTGGACGGCGATGCTGGGGCAGGCACGGCGCCGCCCGCAGCCGTGGCGGTGGTGCGGGGCGGGGACGACCGTACGGTGGCTGCTGCCGTGGCGGACCTTGGCCGCAGCGGACGGGGCGGGGCGATTGTTACCGCGGCACCAGGGCCGGCCATGGCGGTGCGGGTGGAGGCCATGGTGCTAGCCCCCGCCGGGGTGCAAGCGGTGTATTTTATCCCCCTGGCCCAGGAGCCGACCGAAAGCCAGCCAGGGCTTTTTGAGGCCGCCGACTCGGAACGCTGGCCGGCCGGCCTGCAAAGCCTTTTGTCGGATCATCACATGGTTTCTCTCACTGGCGCCAACGTAAAACGGAACTACGTTTTCATGCAGCGGGCTGGCTTTGATCCGCACCCGTGGGAATTCGACGTGGCCCTGGCGGCCTACCTTCTCAACCCGGAGCGCGGGAAGTACGAACCTGACCGTTTGATCACCGAGTACCTGCAGAAAACACCGCCTGCGGGTACCCCCGAGCAGGTACTGGCGTGGCAGGCACAGTCCCTTCTGTCCCTCAGGCAGGTGCTGGAGGCGGAACTGGCCGCCCGGGACATGACGGAGCTCTTCTACGAGGTGGAGATGCCTCTTGCACTCGTATTGGCGGACATGGAGCACACGGGCATTGCTCTTGACCGGGGGCAGTTGCGAACATTGGGTGATGTGTTCTCGTCCCGCCTTACGGCGCTTGAGCAGGAGATATACGACTTGGCAGGCCAGCGGTTCAACATCAACTCGCCCCGGCAACTGGGAGAAGTATTGTTCGAAAAACTTGGCCTCCCGGCCGGGAAAAAGACGCCCAAGGGCGGCGGATATTCGACGGATGCCGAGGTACTTGAAGCCCTGGCACCAGAACACGAAATTGTGAAAAAGATCCTGGAATATCGAACCTTGGCAAAACTGAAGGGCACCTATGTGGACGGGCTCTATGACCTGGTCAACCCTGCCACGGGGCGGCTGCACACCACGTTTCACCAGACCGTCACCGCTACCGGCAGGCTGTCGTCCTCCGATCCCAACCTGCAGAACATTCCTGCCCGGGCAGAGCCGGGGCGCCAGATAAGAAAGGCATTTGTGCCCGGCCGGCCGGGGTGGTTTTTTGTGGCGGCGGACTACAGCCAGATCGAGTTGCGGCTTTTGGCCGGGCTGTCCGGAGACCAGGCGCTCATCGATGCTTTCCGGCACAACGAGGATATCCACCGCCGCACGGCGTCGGAGGTATTCGGGGTGCCGCTCGACCAGGTGACGGATGAACAGCGGGCCCGGGCCAAGGCCGTGAATTTCGGGATCATGTACGGGCTTTCCGACTACGGGCTGGCCCAGCAGGTGGGGGTGACGCGGGAGGAAGCGAAAAAATACATCGAAGGGTATTTTGCCCGCTACCCCACAGTGCGGCATTTCATAGACGAAACCATCGAGCGGGCAAGAAAACAGGGATACGTGACCACGCTGCTCAACCGCCGACGGCTCTTGCCGGATCTGTACAACAACAACCGCAATCTCCGCATGGCTGCCGAGCGGGCCGCCATCAACACGCCCATCCAGGGCAGTGCGGCGGACATCATCAAGGTGGCCATGGTGTCCCTGCACAGCCACCTGCGGAACCGGCGGCTGGCGGCCAGACTGGTGCTCCAGGTGCACGATGAGCTGATCCTCGAGGTGCCGCCAGAAGAAATCGACATCGTGAAAGAGCTTTTGCGTGACGACATGGAGCACGCCGTCGAGTTCCCCGTCCCCCTGAAAGTGGATGTAGCCGTGGGGACGAGCTGGTACGAGGTGTAAGGTTGCCATGCCTGAACTTCCGGAAGTGGAAACGATCCGCCGCACTTTAGAGCCGCTGGTAGTGAACCAAAAGATAACGGCCGTTGAGATTCTGGACCGTGCCTGCGTTGGTTTTCCTGACCCGCAATCGTTTCAACAACGCCTTGCATGCCAACGTGTTGCCGGCTTGGAAAGACGCGGCAAATACCTGATCTGGGAGCTGACTCGCCAACCGCAACCGTCCGGGCTTGTACTCGTGGTGCATCTCCGCATGACCGGGCGGCTCGTGTACAAGCGGGCGGACGACCCGCCTGACAGGTACCGCCGTCTTGTCCTTCGGCTGGAGAACGGCGACCTGGTGGAATACGCCGACCTGAGGCGGTTCGGGCGACTTTGGCTTTTGTCCAATGACCAGGAATACGCCGCGGCAATAAAAGAGACGGCGTCTTCCAGCCTGGAAACCATTGGCGACGGCGGACCAAAAGGCCTTTGGGGCCTCGGGCCGGAACCGCTTGCCGAAGGGTTTTCGGCGTCGTACCTGCAGGCGCGCTGTGCGGGACGGCGAGCCACGATCAAATCCCTGCTGCTGGACCAAGAACAGATTGCAGGCGTGGGAAGCATCTATGCAGACGAGGCCCTGTTTCGTGCCGGCATCCATCCCGCGCGACCGGCTGGCACGCTAGACGAAAGCGAGATCGGCCGGCTCGTGGACAGCCTGAAGGCTGTGCTCGCTGAGGCGATCGCCCATCGCGGTACCACCTTTTCCGACTACCGGGACGGCCGCGGTCAGCGCGGCGCGTTTTATGACCGCCTGTCGGTGTATGGCCGGGAGGGGAAACCCTGTCCGCGCTGCGGCAGCATTATCAGCCGCGGGCGTGCGGGTGGACGATCATACCGGTTCTGCCCCCAGTGCCAAAAGTGATTCGCCCATGATTGGTCGTCCTTGGTGCGAACAGATGTTTGTCCGGGTCCTCCAGGGATGATAAAATAAAGCCTGGTGCGTATCAAAAAGCCACAATCAACGGGTTTCTTTCCGCGAGGAGGGGTCCTGTGTTTCACTTCGTGTTCGAATACTCTTCCGAGGATCTGGTCAAATCCGATGCACGCTATTTGCGGGACGAAATGGGCCTTCGCGGGGAGCTCGGGGTCAGGAATAATGGCGACGGCAAGTGGATTATGGATGTATTCGCGGAGAAACCGGTGGCACCGGACGTGCTGAACCGGCTTTCCGGTAGAAGGGTGGAAGGCTAACCCACGTGCTGATCATCGGCCTCACTGGAGGCATCGCCACGGGCAAGACGACCGTGGCTGAAATGCTCCGTCAGCTCGGCGCGTATGTCATCGACGCGGACGCGGTGGTGCGCGAGCTTGAGGAGCCCGGCCAACCGGTGTGGCAGAGCATCGTCGATGCCTTCGGGCCGGCTGTGCTCGACCAAAGCGGCCGCCTCAACCGTAGCCATCTGGCTGACATCATATTTTCTGATCCTGAGGCCCGCCGGCGTTTGAATGCTATCACCCACCCAGCGGCAGTGGCACGCATGTTCACCCTGGCGGAGGAGGCGCGCGAGCGTGGGGCGCAGGCGGTGGTGCTGGACGTCCCCCTGCTGTTCGAAGCGGGGATGGAAAAGGCGGTGGACCAAATCTGGGTGGTCAAGACAGACCAGAAGACGCAGCTGTCCCGCCTGATGGAACGCCAACATTTGACCATGGACCAGGCCATGGCCAGGATCTTGAGCCAGATGCCGCTCGACCAAAAAGTGGCCCAGGCGGACGTGGTGATCGACAACAACGGTAGCCTTGCCGAAACCAAAAGGCAGGTCGAGCAGGCCTGGCTGCGCGTGGCGGCCATGCCCCCCGGCTGAGATGGCCGCCCGGCGTAACCGCAGGGCGCGCGGGCAGGCGGCCGCCGTGCTCGTTGCCCTGTTGGCGATGGGACTCGCCCTCGTGGCGTACCGATACGTGCTCTTGAGTCTGTACCCGGTACCCTACCGCGGCCTCATCTGGCGGTATGCTACCGAGAACAATCTGGATCCGTACCTGGTGGCTGCAGTCATCAAGGTCGAAAGCAACTTCCGGCCGGATGCCGTTTCTTCAAAAGGGGCCGTGGGGCTCATGCAGGTCATGCCCGACACCGCCCGCTGGGCGGCGGGCAGGATGGGCATCCCGGCACCCACGACTGGTGAGCTTTCCGACCCCGAGACGAACATCCGCATCGGTACCTGGTATTTGGCCGCGTTGCAGACGGAATTTGGCAACTGGGTGCTCTCGCTGGCGGCGTACAACGCGGGCCGCGGGGTGGTGCGGGATTGGGTTGACAACGGTGTCCTCGCGGGGCACAATCCGGTGGCGGACCAGATCCCGTTCGGCGAAACAAAGAGCTTTGTGCGACGTGTTTTGCAGGCACAACAGCGCTACCGCCAGTTGTACGGTCAGTGAGCCGTTGCCGTGCTTGCGAAGCCGCAGAATTGATTTCCGGCTGTTTACGCCGGCAAAGCCCATATGCTATCATGATGACGCATGCGGGTTTTTCCCCGTGTTCAAGCCGAAGTGGTGGAACTTGGCAGACACGCGGTGTTCAGGGCGCCGTAGGCGTAACGCCTGTGTGGGTTCAAATCCCACCTTCGGCACAAAGTCGTGAGTTCACGTAAAGCCGCCTTTTTCGTCGTGAAGCCGCTGCGACAAGGCGGTTTTTGTTTTTAGGCAGTTTTTGTCGGCGTGTACCCCGTAATTGGCGCTCTCTTATGACTGTTGAGATCCCGCGGGGCACAGGTCGGCTAACGGGCATTGCCCGCATTTCGGCTGGCGGGCGCTGCATACCTCCCGTCCGTGCCGGATGAGCAGGTGGTGGGCCTGACCCCAACGTTCGGGCGGCCAGAGTGCCGTCAGTTCGGCTTCCGTGCCATCCGGGGTGCTGGCTACGGCCAGTCCCAGACGGTGAGCGACACGAAACACGTGGCGGTCAACGGCCAAGGCCGGCAGTCCAAACGCGTTGCTGAGCACCACGTTCGCGACCTTGCGGCCAACCCCCGGCAGGGCCAGAAGAGACTCACGGCGCTGCGGAATCTTGGCCCCGTAACGCTCGACAATCAGCCGAGCAGAGGCTACCAGGTTGCGGGTTTTGTGGTTATACAGGCCGAGGGGTTTGATGAGGGCGGCGAGTTCGTCGGGATCGGCACCGGCCAAGTCTTGGACGGTGGGATATTGCGAGAAAAGTGCCGGCGTGACTGTGTTGACGCGTTCGTCCGAACACTGGGCGGACAGGATGGCGGCGACGAAAAGTTCGTACGGATTGCGAGAGTGAAGACCGCTTTTGGCATCCGGGTACCGGGCCGCCAGGCGGCGGAATATCTCTTCCGCACGTGCGTCAGGTGCGAGGTCTGCCGGCGATGGGCTTTGTGCGCGGGCTGGATGCTCTTTTCTCACCATGGTCGTTGCCGGCCGAGACTTGTGTGGTTTATAATAGCGTCCGGCCAGACTAGCGTAGCATCCGCGTCTCGCGGTTTGCAAGATGGTGCGTCCAGGTTAAGCTTGTCGGAGTGGCGGAACTGGCAGACGCGTACGTTTGAGGGGCGTATGGGGTAACCCGTGGGGGTTCAAGTCCCCCCTCCGACACACTCAGATTTGATGCAGGTTTGTTTTGATACCAGTAGGACGAAAAAGTGACCGGAATGAAGGTTCTGACCGGAATCTGACCGGAATGGGAGCGGCGGGCTAGCCGCGTTCGGCCTGTTCCTCAGTGAACACTCGCAAATGTATCAGTGCAGCGCTCACCTTCCCTGCCCACTCGGGAACCCGACCGGCACCTGTGGTTGGCAGTCCAATTGATGGCATGGCAGGCAGCGTTTCTTCGAATCCCCCGCGGTGAAGTCCAGGAGCTTGTGAGAGCTGTCTTGGAAAGCGAGGAAGAGTTATGGGGCACCCGTTTCACAACGTCGCCTCATTCGGCAAACGGCAGGAATACGTTGTTATAGCCGAATTGCTCCGGCGGGGCTTTGACGTCCACCGGACGCTTGTGGACGACCAAGGTATCGACTGCATCATCCGGCGGGAAGGCGAAGGAGGGTTGCGGTATCTGGACATCCAGATCTTTACTCCGAGCAGGTTGATACTTACTGGGTGGTTCCATCGGAAGAGCTTGTCCGGCTTGCCAGAAAGACCGGGCAAAACGCGGGCCGGTACACTATCGACTTCTGCAACGTCAGGGCGGATGTAGTGGTGCCTTTGCCGAAATTTGACCAGTATAGAAATAATTACAGCCTCTTGGAGTAGCATATGAAAAATTTTGGGTATCATCGGCCCAAATTTGCAGGTTAAACCCGAGGCCCGCCAAAAGCGGGCCTCGGGCTGTAACTGGCGAATGTACAAGATGAGGCGGGCTCAGTGGTTCTCTGCCACCGGCTCGTAGTACGCCTGCGGATGGCCGCACACCGGGCACACGGCCGGCGGTTCGGTGCCCTCGTGCACGTAGCCGCAGTTGCGGCAGCGCCAACGGATCGGCGTGGGCCGCTGGAACACGGTGTCGTTTTTGACGCGTGCGAGAAGCTCGCGATAGCGTTCCTCATGGGTCTTTTCAATTTCGGCTACCTGTTCGAACAGCCGGGCGATGTCTTCGAACCCTTCCTCGCGGGCTTGGCGGGCGAACTCCGGGTACATGTTCGTCCACTCGGAGTTTTCGCCATCGGCCGCCGCCGCCAGGTTGGCGGCTGTGGCGCCGATCAGCCCCAGGGCTTTTGCCCAGAGCTTGGCGTGCTCCTTTTCATTATCGGCGGTCTCGAGGAAAATGGCCGCGATCTGTTCGAAGCCTTCTTTTTTGGCGACCGAGGCGAAAAACGTGTAACGCGACCGGGCTTCTGATTCTCCCGCCAGTGCGGCCTTGAGGTTTTGTTCGGTGCGTGATCCTTTGAGCTCCATCGCCATACCTCCTTGGTAGTGAATGCCGTAATTCTGGTGGTGATTGGCTGTGGCCCGGATTACGCTTCGCCGTGCTGGTACACGCTTCCTGCCTCCAGGCCGTCACGGGCGTGCGCCGACGCCCACTGCCCCGGGGCTTACTGTGGCCACAGGCGGTCCCAAACGGCTACCAGGGCAGCGAGCCACCGGTCCACAAACTGGCGCACACCCCACATGACCATGCCGCTTGCCATTCCGATCAGAAGCCCGGCAAACACGTCACTGGGGTAATGATGCCCTACGAACACTCTTGATATGGCCACGAGCACTGTCCACGCGAAAAAGAGGGCGTTCAACCACCGCCTGCCGGTCGGCCAGACCCCTGTGGTGACCGCTGCCCCGAGGGCGGCGTGGTCACTCGGGACCGAGGAATCCGGTGCGTGGGACAAGAGCAAGTGGACCTCGCCTGGACGAGCGACAAACGGGCGGGGCCGGTAATAAACGGCACTGAAAAACCAGTTTACTGCCAAAGCCAATACGCCTGCCAGGGCGGCCCGCAACAAGGCGACACGATATTCCCGGCGGCCGGCCCCTGGCGGCAGGGCGGTCAGGAACCACGCCAGCACAAGAAGCCCCGCATAAACAAACGGACCGGTTTCCGTGGCGATTTTCATGATGCTATCTACGGCCGCGGACCGTCCGGCCAAACTATTGATCAACGTGAAGAGTCGCCAGTCCACGCCTTCATCCCCTTGCTGCTTATGGTTGCTCAACTGGCTTCTCGGCGTTGCCGATAATCGCCGTGAAGCGCCTTGTGGGGCACACGTCGTGCGATACGCGTATTTTACCAGCACCGGCCCGGAACAACCGTTAGAAGTGTAGGAGGAAGCTCCTGTGAAAGGTTCTGGCCTTTGGACGTTGGCAAGGCTGGCAGTGCCGCTCGTCTTAGCAGTGGCGTTGTCTGGCTGCACTGCCTACAATCCCCGCGGTCCACTTGTCACCGATTACTTTCCCCTGCAGGCAGGGAGTTTGTGGAACTACCAGGTTGGCAGCGGCGATAACGCGGTGGAGGTGCAGGTCACGGCGAGGCCAGGGGCCAAATACCAGGGCAATCAGACGACCGCTCTGTATTACCAGGTGGGCGGCTTGACTACTCAGGTGGAGTATTACACCGGCGACTGGAACCGCATCGAACAGGTGCGCATGGACAAAGTCCAGGGCACCGTGACCGGCTCGGGGCAGGCGGCCAGCTTTTCCGAGCTGGAGGAAAACCCGCCGCTTCTGGTGATGGACGTGAACGCACTGGTCCCGCCGTACCAATGGGAGGTGGACCAGACCCTGGTCACCAAGGGGGACGGGACCCTTACCAGCAAGACCATGTTTACGTCCTTGGGGTTCGAATCTGTGACCGTGCCGGCGGGTACGTTCCCGCGGGCCCTGCACATTCATTTCATACGCACAGTCACCGCGGCAGACGGCAGCAGCGTGTCGGTGTCGGGCGACCGCTGGTTCGCCGCCGGCACCGGCCTCGTGAAAGCCATCGACCAGATGGGCAGCACGGTGGTCGAAATGCAGCTCAAGGACTCGAACATCCGCTGAGCCGGGAACCGCTATTCACGCTGGGCTCTTCGGCAGCTCCCGAAAAACCGCGTCCGCGGCGTCCAGGGTTTTCTCGATGTCATTCTCTGAATGGGCCGCGGAAACCATCCATGCTTCGTAAATGGAAGGGGCCAGCAACACCCCGCGTTTCAACAACCCCCGGAACATGGCGGCGAACTGTGTCCTGGAAGCAGAACTGGCCTCCGCATAGTTGCGTACCGGCCCTGGTGTAAAAAAGAGCGTGAACATCGAACCCCACCGATTGATGGTGACGGCTTGGCCATACCGGGCAGCGATTTCCTGTAAGCCCGTGGATAGCCTCTCCGCAAGGGCGTCCAGGCGCTCATAGACGCCTGGCTGGCGAAGCTCGTTCAGGGTCGCGAGCCCTGCCCTTACTGCCAGTGGATTGCCGGCAAAGGTACCGTCCTGGTACACCGGCCCTACAGGCGCCACCATGTCCATGATCCTGGTTGGTCCGCCGTAGACACCGATAGGGAGACCGCCTCCCACGATTTTCCCGAGGCAGGTCAGGTCCGGAGTGATGCCCAGCACATTTTGGGCCCCGCCGTAGCAGACCCGGAAGCCGGTGATTACCTCGTCGAAAATGACGAGTGCCCCGGCCTGGTGGGCGATTGCGACCAGGCCGGCGAGAAACCCTGGTGCTGGTGGCACGATGCCCATGTTGCCCGCGATTGGCTCGACCAGGATCGCGGCCAGATCGTCCCGCACTTTGTCTACTGCCGCTGCGAGTTTTTCCAGATCGTTGTAGGGCATGTTGAGGGTAAACCGGGCCAGGTCGGGCAGAACACCGCTTGCTCCCGACACACCCACCGTGGCGGCACCCGACCCGGCGTCTACCAGTACGCCGTCGTAATGACCATGGTAGCTGCCCTCAAATTTGACGATGTACCGGCGGCCCGTGTACGCGCGTGCCAGCCGGATGGCCGACATCACGGCTTCAGTGCCGGTACCCGTGAAACGCATTTTCTCCATCGATGGTATGGCTTGTCTGATGCTGGCGGCCAGTTCAGTTTCCCACCTCGTCGGTACGCCGTAGACTGTGCCCCAGGCGGCCTGGGCGTTGATGGCGGCGACGACCGCCGGGTGGGCGTGGCCCAGGATGAGCGGCCCAAAGGCGGCAACATAATCGATGTACTGGTGGCCGTCCTCGTCCCAGATGTAAGCGCCGGCTGCCCGGGCGGCGAAGACAGGGTGCGAGAGCCCGACCGGATGGTAGGAGCGCGACGGGCTATCGACACCACCGGTGATCACCTGCGTGGCGTCGGCATAAAGCTGGGCGGAAACCGGGTAAGGGGTGTTGGGATTCACGGCTACTCCTCCACAATGCCAGGCCCGGGCTTGATCTGGGCCCGCAGGCGGGCGATCAGCTGGCGCGTATCTTCTGCCGCCCTGACGGCCTCGTTGGCCCAGACCGGGCTTTCATCCGCTTTCAGTTCGATGTTCTCAAGCATGTGCATTTCCACGTCGGCAAGAAAATGGAGGACCTCCTGCCGCGTGAACACGCCGAACTCGCCGGCTTGAAGTCTGGCCAGGAAATCTTCGAGCGACAGCGGTTCTTCCATTGACACGTCTATATATACTTCCATTACCGACACGCAACCTGCACCTCCCAATATGTATATCCTATTGTACCAGGGCACCGCGCCCAAAGTTGGTATGGCAAAAATCCTTTGGTCACAAGGAGTCGCCCCCCCTTGGCGCGAAGTAAAACGGTCACAACGGTAGCACGGTTGGAGAGCAGTACTGTGTAGGAGTGGATGTCATTTGCAACGTGCCTTGGACTATGCCAACGCCCGCCGACCCGCCGAACTCGAAGATTTGATGAGACTTTGCCGTCAGCCAAGTGTCTCTGCCACCGGCCAAGGTATACCCGAAACTGCGGCCATGGTGGCGGAAATGATGAAGGATGCCGGCCTCGCGGCACGCATCCTGGAGCGGCCGGGAGCACACCCAGTGGTCTTGGGGTCCTGGGACGGCCACCGCAGCCGTACGGTCGTCTTTTATAACCATTATGATGTGCAGCCACCGGAACCCCTGGACGAATGGCAGAGCGAGCCGTTCGCACCCGAGGTGCGGGAGGGCAAGCTTTACGCCCGCGGCGTGTCTGACAACAAGGGCGACCTTGCCGCCAGGCTCGAGGCCACGAAGGCTTATCTGGCGGCCGAGGGTGGGCTGCCTGTAAACGTGAAGTTCATCGTCGAAGGTGAAGAGGAGATCGGC
>CADDZV010000016.1 GCA_902812875.1 Clostridiales bacterium | reverse complement strand
CGGGGTGGCAGTGGCCTTGGCGGCGCTCGGCGTGAGGTCAGTGGTCATCATGAACCGCAGTCGGGAGCGTGCCGAGGCCATGGCGGCCAGTCTGGATGGAGTTGGGCTTGAGTTTTCTGTGCGTGACTTCGCTCCGCCCGGGGACGGCCGCTGGGCGAAAGACATCGAGTTGGTGGTAAATGCCACCAGCATCGGCCTTCCGGGAACGGGGACTTTCCCATTCAGCGACCTTTATTGGGTACCGGCGGGGGCGATCGTGCTGGATCTCGTCTACGGTGCCGGTGGGACCCCGCTCGGGCTCATGCCACGGCCGCGTGGCGTCAGATACGTATCCGGTGACACGGTGCTGGTCGCCCAGGCTGCGCATGCCTACCAACTATGGACGGGCCGGACCGCCCCCGTCTTCGTGATGAGCGCTGCGGTGCACGCTGCTCTCTACTGCCAGGGCGGCAGCGACCGGAACGGGCCGGTGTGAGGGGGGGAGAGCAGTGCTGCGGTTTTTGACGGCCGGCGAATCGCACGGGCCGGGACTGGTTGTCATCATAGAAGGAGTGCCGGCGGGCGTGGCCCTACTTTCAGAAGACATCGACCGGGAGCTCGCCCGGCGTCAAAAGGGGTACGGCAGCGGCGGACGCATGTCCATTGAGCATGACCACGCCCAGATCATCGCAGGTGTGCGTTACGGGCGCACCATCGGCAGCCCGGTGGGGCTTTTGATCGAAAACCGGGATTTTGCAAATTGGCAGGAGCGCATGGCGAGCCAACCGGTCGAGCATCCGGACGCACCGGTGACAAGGCCGCGTCCCGGCCATGCCGACCTTTCCGGCGGGATGAAATATCACCACGACGACCTCCGCAACGTGCTTGAGCGGGCGTCGGCCCGGGAAACTGCCGCCAGGGTGGCGGCAGGGGCCGTCGCGCGGGTGCTTTTACGTTACCTGGGCGTCCGCGTGGCGGGGTTTGTGCTTGGCCTCGGGGAGGTCAAAGCGGGGCGGGAATGGTGGGAAGCCGGGCTCAATGGGGAGCCGTTTGATTTTGAGGCCGTGGCGGCCCAGGCAGAGGAATCGCCGGTGCGCTGTCCCGACCAGGCTGCCGCCGGGGCCATGATGGAGGCGATCCGAGAAGCACAGACGAGCGGCGACACCCTGGGCGGAGTGGTGGCGGTAGCGGCTGCTGGGCTTGTGCCAGGGCTCGGATCGTACGCCCAGTGGGACCGGCGCCTGGACGGGCGGCTGGCAGCCGCGCTCATGAGCATCAATGCCGTCAAGGGCGTCGAGATCGGTGCCGGCTTCTCCGGTGCCGGTCGGCGGGGATCGGAGGTGAACGACCCCATCCTACCGACCGGGTCTGATGACCAAAGGACAAGACCGTGGCCGTTCCGGCGTACACAGAACATGGCCGGAGGGCTCGAGGGGGGCGTCACTAACGGTGAGCCACTGGTAGTACATGCGGCGGTCAAACCACTGGCTACGCTGGCCCACCCGCTTTCCTCGGTTGACATTCGCACGGGAGAGGCAATGCCGGCGCACTACGAGCGGTCCGACGTCACGGCCGTACCACGGGCGGTGGTTGTCGCGGAAGCGGCGGTGGCATGGGAACTGGCGGTGGCGTACCTTGAGAAGTTTGGCGGCGACCACATCGATGAGACGGTGGGGGCGTTCCAACAGTATCTCGACTATCTGCGGTATTACGCAGCCTGGTCTCCGAGCGGACCAACGGGCAAGTAGCTAGACCGCCAGCGGAAAGGAGTCGAGGGTCGATTGCAGGTTTTTCTGACCGGTTTCATGGGCGCGGGGAAATCGACCGCCGGCGAGCGAGCAGCCGCTATGCTGGGCTGGCCATTTCTTGATACGGACCGGTTGGTAGCAGCCCGGGTGAACATGAGCATCGACGAGATTTTCGCTGTCCGGGGCGAACAGGGGTTCCGGCGGTACGAGTCCAGTGCCTTGCGCGAGGCCGCGCGGCTTTCGCAGGTTCTGGTGGCCACCGGCGGCGGCGCGGTGCTCTGTTCTGCCAATCGCTCCCTCATGCAACGCAAAGGCATAGTCATCTGGCTACGGGCAGATCCCGATACACTTTGGCTGCGGTCTTCAGGGAAAACGGGCCGCCCGCTTGCAGCTCGGCTAGGCCGCGATGGTTTTGTGCAGCTTCTAGTGGAACGGGTACCTTTTTACGCCCAGTCGCACTACGTGATTGACACGAGCGTCCTTTCGGTCGAAGAGACGGCCCGGCAGATCGCCGAGATCGTGAGAAAGGCTTGGCCGCACGCGTCGGCTCCGGCGGTGGGTGGGCGAAAAGAACCAGCGGGCAGCGAGCGCGTGATCCCGGTACCCGCAAAACCCCCGTATGAAGTGATTGCCGGCCCCGGGCTATTCCGGGCACTGCCGCAATGGTGGGGGCGGTGGGAGAAACGGCCGGCACTGGAATATTCCCAGACACACCGTCTGGCAGTAGTGACTACGCCGCTGGTCTGGAGCCTGTGGGGGAAAGAGCTAGAAACCGGCCTCGCCCAGGCAGGGTATCCCTCTTCTCCGGTAGTGTTCTTGCCGGAAGGCGAAAAGGCCAAGACGCCGGGGCAGCTCCAACGGCTGTGGGAGGCTTTTACATCTTTCCATCTTGACCGGCAAAGTATCGTGCTGGCGGTAGGGGGCGGGGCTTTGACCGACGTGGCAGGCTTTGCCGCTGCCACGTACATGCGGGGGATTGCCGCCGTGTTTCTGCCTACCACGCTTTTGGGCCAAGTGGACGCCGCCGTGGGCGGAAAGACGGCTATCGATTACGCCGGCGTGAAAAACCTGGTCGGGGTCTTCCACCAACCCGCCCACGTGGTTGCCGACGTGCATGTGCTCACAAGCCTGCCGCAAACCCTATACCGGTCTGGGCTTGGCGAAGTGGCCAAATATGCGATCATTGCGGGAGACGGCTTCCGGCAGTGGCTATGGGTTCACAGACGGGAGGTCCTCGCTCGTGCGGAAGACACCCTCGTGGAGGTGGTCGCCCGTTGCCTCGAGATCAAGGCGAGCTTTGTAGCCGCGGATGAGCATGACACAGGCCTCCGCCAGGCACTGAACCTCGGGCACACCTTCGGCCACGCCTTTGAGGCGGCAGCAGGGTTCCGCGGCCCACAGCACGGGCTGGCAGTGGCCGCCGGCATCGCGACGGCTGCCCGGCTCGCTCAGATGCTTGGGCTTCTCGATCAAGACGGGGTTGACGGTATCATCGATCTGCTCCGCGCCTTCAGGCTTCCCACCACCGTGCGGCCGGTCGATGAAGACACGATTCTCGCACTGATGTCACATGACAAAAAGTCCCGCGGCCGGCTACGCCTGGTGCTACCTACCAGGGCAGGCGTGATCGAGCGGGACGATATTGAAGAAGGCCTGATACGCCGCGCCTTGAAGGCGTCTTGCAAGGGCGTACAGGCCAAAGGTTAGACAGCTATGGTTGACGCTCCACGCGGGCAAGGGCCTAATCCATGTCTCTCTCTGCGATGAACTGGGCGTGCCAGCTGTGGTACCACACCTGGCCCGTGTAGGCATTCACGCTGAGCATGCCGGCCACCTGACCTGCTTGGTCAAAGTCAAACGTGAAGTAACCGTAAAACTCCGTTCCTTCCGAAACTTTCGCACCCGGGAAAGCCTGGTCGAGGTATTTTTGCGCCACATCTTGGGCTTGCGACAGCGTCAGGGCTGCGGGTGCCGGCTGTCTGACTGAGCCGGAGCAGCGGAAGCCGCCAGGAACGCCCGCGCCCGCCATGTGCCCGTACTTGGTGTTCCACATCATGGCCTGCGGCTCCCAAGTGATCCCGTATGGCGTCACGAGAAGCTCAAAGGCACCTCTGCCGGTGTCCTTCTCCTTGACCACCACGTAGGTGTTGTTTGAGAACTCCATCACGTGGTTGACCACCAGGTTCTTGAAACCAGTGGACGCGAGAAACTGCTGTACCTGTGCCGCCGCTTGGTCGATATCGACCGGTTTGGCAGTGGTGCCCCAAGCAGATAACCCCATCATGGTTGGGCCATAGGGCGCCAGGTTGCCATTACCGGACGCAGGTGCTGACCTTCCGGCGGGAGGGAGCAGCCATGCGGCTTCCGCGGACGTCGAGTTGCGGTGCCACCAAACCTGGGCCGCCGCCGGCACCGCCACCGCTGCCATCAGCACAACCGCAGCGGCAATGACTAGCCATCGTTTCACCGCTCACCACCTCCTGTCGAACAGGCTAGCCGGCGGTTGTGAAGAACTCGTGTAGGCTTGATGTGCATCCAGCGAAATTACGCATCTTTGGTTCCTCGCCGGATTATGGCGTCGGGACGCCGGCCCCTAGCGGCCGACAAGCGGCAAGTTGACGTAAGTCGAGGGTACCGGCCCGACGATGACCGCGTCAGCGATAGGGTTTTCGCTCTCTACCGTGACCACGCCGCGAAGGAACGGCACGATGTACTGGATTTCGACCTGGGTCTGCACGTAGATTACGTGTCGCGTCTGGTTGATCCCGGCTTCCTCGAATTTATCCCGGATGGTCACGTGTACCTGTCCTACCGGCCGCAGGTGCACACGAATGGTAGGCCCTAGAGTGGCCAGCAGATCGCTGCCCAGAGCCATTCCCAGCGGGATCCGTACATCGACAGTGTCGAGGTTTTCCACGCGGTTCAATACGCTTTGATATATCCGCGCGTAGATGAGGTTTATTTCCGTGGTATCCGGCTGCATAGTGCTTACCTTTCCCTGCTGGTCATATTCGAAGTGGAACAGGCTCTGGTATGAGATGCCTTGTCCAATGGCCGCGGCAACGGCCTCCTGGATTGCCTGGCCGCTGACCGTGTTAGCCTTGGCGGCCGCAGCGGCGGCCAGGGAAGGGCGGACGGCGGCTTCCAGGTTTACAAAGGCCAGGAGAAGGGTGACCAAAAAGAAGATCAGCAGGGCAAGCGGGCTTGGTCGCCGGCCCCGCCGGTACCGTGGCAAGACCAGTCCCTCCGATCAAGGTAACAAGGCAAAAGCCCGAGGCAACGCCCCGGGCCATTTATATGCTGCGATCGGAGACGGCAAGTGCGATTTTGGCCTACGCCTTGATGCGCAGGCGGGCGAAACGCCGGCGGCCGATCTGCAAAAGAAGCCCGTCGCGAAGCGCCACGGTCTCGTCGACGCCGGTCACCCGCCGGCCGTCTACCCGCACCCCGCCCTGGGTGATGAGCCGCCGCCCCTCGCTATTGCTGTCCACGAGACCCGCCTGGGCCAAAAGGGCCACCACGCTGCGGGACTCGCCGGCTTGGCCATCAACCGGAAATTCCGGAATGTCCACGGGAAGACCGCCTTCACTGAACACGTTGATGAATTCGCGTTCCGCCGCCTGGGCCTGTTCTTCCCCATGGTACATGGCCACGAGGACATGCCCGAGCCGCAGCTTGGCGTCGCGCGGGTTCAGACTGCCGTCTGCCATGCCGGCCTGAATGCGGTCGATCTCCTCGTCCGAAACGTCCGTAACTAGGCGGTAGAAATCGACCAGAACATGGTCGGGCAGGGACATAACCTTGCCCATCATTTCGGCCGGCGGGTCGTCGATGCCGATGTAATTCCCGAGGCTTTTCGACATGCGGTTTACCCCGTCAGTGCCCACCAGGATGGGCATGGTCACAAACACCTGCGGTTCCAGGCCGTACTCTCGCATAAGCTCGCGCGTGAGGGTGAATGTAAACGTTTGCTCCGTTCCGCCAAGCTCCACGTCGGCATGTAGAAAAATGGAATCATAGGCTTGGGCGATGGGATACAAAAGCTCATGCATGCTGATGGGATGGCCCTCCCCAAGCCGTTTGGCGAAATCGTCCCGCTCCAGCATGCGGGCGACGGTGACATGCGAAGCCAGCCGCACGATATCAGCAAATCGCAGCTGGCCGAGCCAGTCGTTATTGAAGACGATTTGGGTGCGCTCGGGGTCGAGGATCTTATGAGCCTGCTCCTGGTATGTTCTGGCGTTGGCCCGGATCTGTTCTTCCGTGAGCTGGGGTCTTGTCTGGGAGCGGCCGGAGGGGTCGCCGATCCGGCCCGTGAAATCACCGATCACGAAGTACACGATGTGTCCGAGCTGCTGGAACTGCCGCAGTTTACGCATCTGCACGGTGTGCCCGAGATGGATGTCCGGGGCGCTCGGATCGACGCCAAGCTTGACGCGCAGCGGCTCGCCTGTCCGGTAGTATCGCTCGAGTTTGTGGATGAGGTCTTCTTCCGAGACGATGCTTTCCGCGCCGCGCCGTATGATGGCAAGGGCACGGTCGATTTCGGCGGCCACTGGCATGAAAAAACTCCTCCCGTTCTACGAATTTGTCTAGGATTATAGCATGGCGCCCGAGGGTAACCAGACCGGTTCAAGCCGGTATGGCACGGTGGGCAAGCCCTATGGCTACGTCGTCCAGGTACAAAAGCCCGATGCCTACGAACACGGCCACGGCCAAGTGCTCGCCGCCGTGGGCGACGGCAATCTTGCCACCCACGTTGAAGCCGGTGGCGCGCGGCGCGATTTGGCTCATCGCTTCACGGGCGGCCCCGGCCACTGCCCCTTCGTGGACATGGATCTCCCGGATCACGCCCTCGCGTTTGGCCGCCACGATCGCCCGCTCCACGATCTTGGGAATGACGCCGGCGAACTCCCCGCCGAAGTCCACGGCCACTGCACGGATGCCACTATCGAGCAGGGACTGTTTGAGGGCCTGTTCTTCCTCCCGCGATGCGGTGCTGCACAGCCGCACTGCCGCTCTGGCCACGTCCTGGTTACCGGGCATCGGTTTGACCTCCCCATTACCGTTCTGGGGCGTAGGTTTTCCCTTCCGGGCACTGAAATCCTCCGTATAGGGCTAGCGCGGGTGCAAGGAGGACAGATGGAAGGACCTCTCGGGACAAGCCCGCGAGTGCGGGATTCACACGCTGTCGCGCTTTAGGAACGCAGTCATGCAGTGGATGCCGCCCCAGCCCTTTTTCAGCTCGTCAATTTCCAACTCGATGATCTCCACGCCGGCCGCGCGCAGCTTCTCCGCAGTCTCCGGATTCCCCGCGGGCATGACCACCCTGCCCGGCTCCAGGGCTACAAAGTTGGTGGCGAACCCGAGCTTGGCTTCCTCCACGGATTCCACTTCGATGATCCTGTAGCCCCGGTCGCGGAGGGCCTCGGCCACCACGAAGGGGGTCTGCCAGGGGAACACCACGGCCACGTCCTCCGAGGCGATGTTGAAAATACCGTCCAGGTGAGCCTGACCGTAGGGTACCTGCACGTAGATCACGTTCTCCACGCCCATCCGCCTGAGCTCCTCCTCGACCTGCCGGGCGCCCTCGGGGTTGGTGCGATTGCCGATGCCGAGGAACACGCTCTTGCGGTCGATCCACATCAAGTCGGCGCCTTCGAAGGTGCCGGTGCCGTGAATGGTCTTGATGATCGGTACGCCCAGCTGCGCGAGGGCTTGGGCCACGTAGCGCTCTTCCCCCCGCCGGGCGGCGAGGGCCGGGCGGGCCACGATCGCGCCCTCCGGGGTCATGGCCACCAGGTCTCGCACGTACAGGGCGTTGGGGCGGTCAAGTCTCGTTTCCTCCACGTAATAGACCTTGATGCCGTGGCGGCGGTAGACATCAGCCAGGGCGCCGTGCTGGGCGCGGGCCTTCTCCAGATCCATCCTGTCAAGCCAGCGGACCGCGGATGGATCCTTGACCGCCTCAATTTCCGGACCCAGGCGATGCAGCAACACAGCGCGTAGCCTGCCTACCTCCGAGCATACCCCCCAGTCGCCCCAATACTGCTTGATGTCATCCTCGAAACTGGTTTTCAGCGCCTACCAGCGCTCGCCGCGGCTACGTATCTCTGGCATGCTGGGTCTCTCCTATGCACGTGTGATGTGAAATACGTAATTACTTCACTGCAAAGGCGGGAGCTCCCTTTACATGTACATGCCGATCATGCGTTTACCCCTGCTGGCCACGGTGGTCGACCCCCACCGGGCGGCCAGTTATTCGTAAAAGACGGCCGAAGGAGGAGGCAACCAGGACTGCAAAATCAATACCAGGCAATTATTGACATCCGAATCCGCGCTTTGGTTGTTGGCGCCTTGGTTAGGAAAGAGGTGGTGGAAAACCCCTACGACCTTTCAGAAAAATAAACAGCCGAAGATCTCGACGGGCTGGGGTGGTCACGGAGACGGTGGTCAGATTCTCCCATGCGGTGGAGGTGTCCATTGTTGAACAGAATCGGCTGCCGCGAAAAACGATTGGTCCCGCCCGTGCTATCGTTAGCGATTACCCTTCTTCTCTCCTCGTGTATGCCTCTGCGCAAGGCATAAGTTATTACGGTACGTACGTGTGTCAGGAAACCGCAGGCATTTCATTTCCGAGTGCGTCTCAGGTGAGAGGAACCTCCAATGGCCGTGCCGGTATCAAAGTCGACTCCCTTTATACCTCAATCTATTTTTACGCCCCTGGTGTCGACCCCTACACGGGCCCGGTGACCGACGTACGCGGCCCGTTTAGTAGCCTTAATAGTTACTCCATACAGGCCTCGGATACCATTCAGTCCACCCTGAACGGCACCTGGCGTGTGAAGTCAGACCTGAAAACACACTGGTTCAACGACTATTGGTCTGCGGACGACTTTGGCCCGGACGTGGATTGGCTCAAAGACGTAGTCAGCGGAACGCAATGAGGAGGTGGACAGGATGCTGCCCTGTGAAGTCGTGCGAGATCTCCATCAGCAGTCCGCGGCGGGGACCCTGGATCGCGATACCCGCGCGACTGTCGAAAAGCATCTTGCACAATGCCCGGCGTGCCGCACCCGGTACGAAAAGGGCCATCATGTCGGGGCGGTTAAGAGCCCGCGATACCGTTTGACGTTGGTGGCAGCCGGGATGGCGGTGCTGCTGTTCGCGGCGGGAGCGGTAGCAGGGGGTGTGGAAAGTCGAATTCACCCCTTCTGGCAAGATGCCGCCTGTACTGCCGTGCAATCAGCCTTCGTCCCCGTCGGGCAGGTTGTAACGATCGATGGAGTCGCGGTTACGATCGACCGGCTCCTTATGGACCGGGTCCGAACCCTCGTATTCTTCACGACGGACGGCAATTTGCCGGCAAACGTGAACTACGAGCTTGCGTTGAGAGACGATACCGGAGGCAGTCACCCTTACTCACTCGTGCAGAACCGTGGGAGCTACTGGCAGGGCGAAGGCTCAGCCGTCCCGCTTGGTGCTACCAGCGTTGAGATTACGCTCACCAGCTCGGCTACGGGCCATACCGGTACGGTTCGCGTAGACCTGCCGGCAGGGGCGGCGGCACACGGACAGACGGTCTTCCCGCAAGGGGCCGTGGGACGTTGGGGTCCATTCCGGGTCAGGGTGACGTCCGTTTCTTATGGCGTCACAGACACCATGGTAGAGATGGTGGCTGAGCCTCAAAAACCCTTGCCAGGGATCGGAATAGGGGTCCAACCCGGGGCTTTCGCGGTGTGGTGGGAGGATGACTGCACCAAGCTGACTGCCGGTACGGCCTCCTGGCCGGTTGTCCAGATGGCGGCGGCCCAGTCGTCCTAGCGTTCTCTTTGGACGCAGAGCCTGGAGGCCGGAGAGAAACCGAAGTACGCACAGACCCAGGAGAGGAGCGTCCCTTTCCCCCTCACGCTGGTCGCCGCGTCCGGTACGTACAGCTTTCCCGATCCGGCAGGGATGGCAGTTGAGCTCCGCTCTTTGCCGGATCATGCCCTTTACCTGCAACACCCGTTTCATGCCGTTCTCGCACCCGATCAGGCATTCACCATCTCCAGCCCCGAGATGTACTTAATTGAGCCCGTACGCGCGAGGGTGCTCATCCCCTGGGAGAGTAACGAGTCAGTTATACCGGTGCATCGCGAGTTCAGGGTGGGGGCTATACGGCTGTGATCGAAGCGGTGAATGTGGTTGGTCCGGGCCGTAAGGTAGTTATCTACCATTTCGAGGATGCCCTCCACCAACTCGTTCCGGGCCGTGCACTGTGGATCGTGGCCCCTGCCGTCGGTGCGAGCGATCTGGCATATGTCCTTGGAGATACCTACGTGGCACAGTCGTTCTCAGGACGACCGGTAGAACTGCCGTCCGGGCCCATTGAACTGTGGATCGTAGGCGTGGGCCACAAGTTCGCGGGCGACTCCATACAGGTGATACCACCTGCGGGGGGCTAGGACATGATACCGTGCGGTGTGGCCCGAGCCCTGGCTAGTGGATACGCAGAAAAGTCAATCAGCCCGGTCAGTGGCCACGAGGTGGAAGTTCACCTGGCTCAGTGCGATGAATGCAGGGCGTATTACCGGGAGCACGGGATAGGGCCAGTATCTTGGGCTGGAACTGCCCTCCGAGCGAGGCGGCGGCGGATAAGCATGGTTGCGTTGCTCATGGCTACTGTCTTGGCTGTGGGTTTGCTGGCCGGGTATTTCGGCTGGTCATACCGCCTGCACGTGACCCGTGCTTCCTGGGCCAGCCTCGCGGCGGGAGTGGTCATGGGCGTCGACCAGACGGTCGAGCTGGGGGCATACAGCATCACCGTGGACAGCATCATGATGTTGCGGGACCGCACCGACGTGCACGCGCGGATCCGCCAACCGGAGACCGACCGCGTGATGGGAGGTACTGGCCATGGCACTGTCATTCCGGGCGTGGGGGCGGAAGCGCGGCCCGTCCGGCTGGAGTTTGAGTGCCCGCCGGCCGCGGTCCGGGCCACGCTGGAGTTGCCTCCTGGCCCGTGAGGGTGCATTGACCCAAGTTTTGAGCCTGGCATAGAATAGGGGCAAAATTGGCACGACAATGGCGATGACCGGGAGTAGTACGCACGTGGCGGATGCCGGCGTAGCGAGGCCGCGAGAGGGTGAAAGGGCGGCCCGGCACCGGGTGCGGAATGGACTCGCGAGCTGCAGCCCGAAAGCGCGGGCCGGTGGTGAACCGGACCCGCGGTTGTAGGCGTTGCCGGGACTCCCGCCGTGAAAAGGGAGGACGTATCGCCCCTGTGGTCTCAGTGCTGACTAGACCGCGTGGCTGTACGTGCTGAGCCGGGGCCTGTGTTTCACAGGCCCAAGTGGGGTGGCACCGCGGACACAAGCCCTCCGTCCCCAACGGAGGGCTTTTTTATTTATCCCGAGACGGGAACGGGAGGCGTGTGCATGAGAGACATCACTGTGTTCCCGACGAAAGAAGAGTTTGTGGCCCGGGCTACTGGAGCCAGCGTGGTGCCGGTGTGGGCGGAGATCTGGGCAGATACCGACACTCCGGTTTCGGTTTACCAGAAGCTGGCCTGGAACCAGCCGGGATTTCTACTGGAAAGCGTGGAGGGGCCGGAACACTGGGCACGTTATTCGTTCATAGGCGTCGGACCGTTCGCAGAGCTCAAGGTGACCCGCCAGGGCAGTACGCTTCTCGAGGAAGGGAAAAACGCCAAAATCATCGCCGAGCCCAACCCAGTGTTGGCCTTAAAAGAAGTGTTGCACGTCTACCGCTCGGCCCAGGGCCCGGAAGGGTTGCCCTTCTGGGGCGGGGCCGTAGGCTACATCGGTTTCGACGCGATTCGTACGTGGGAGCCCGTGGGCTGGCCTGTGCGCTTGGAAGCCGACGCCGAGCTTGCTCGTTTCATTTTCCCACGCACGGTGGTAGCATACGACCAATTTGCACATCGGGCGTTGGTGATTTACAACCAGCTCGTCGATGGGGATCCCGTGACCGCATATCAGGGGGCAATCGACGCGGTGCGGCAGGTGGTCGCCAGGTTGGAGGGTCCGGCCGCAGACCGCGGGTCCTTATTGCGTCCGGAATTTGTCACGGGATCGCCGTCCCCGAATACCGGCTTTTTCATAGGCCAAAATGGGGCGGTCGATAGCGACATGCGTCAGGAGGAGTTCACTGCCGCGGCGAGGGCTGCCCAAAAGTACATCGCACAGGGAGACGCGTACCAGGTGGTGTTGGCCCAACAATTCCGCCGGCGGGCACGCGCCAGAGCCATTGACATTTATCGCGCACTGCGGTTGATCAACCCATCGCCTTACATGTTTTTACTGGACTTCGGGGACCGCCAGCTGGTCGGAGCTTCCCCAGAAATGCTTGTGCGGGTGCGCGGTGATTATGTGGAAACTCGCCCCATTGCTGGTACCCGTCCGCGGGGAGGCAGCCCCGCAGAAGACGCGGCTTTGGAGTCGAGCCTATTGGCAGATCCCAAGGAGCAGGCGGAGCATTTCATGCTGGTGGACCTGGCGCGGAACGATCTTGGGCGCGTGGCCGTTTACGGCACAGTGCAGGTGCCGCGGGTCATGTATGTGGAGCGGTTCTCACATGTCATGCACCTCGTGTCGGACGTGCAGGCGAGACTGCGAGCCGGCCTGTCTTGTTTGGATGCCCTCATGGCGACCATCCCAGCCGGTACCGTCTCGGGGGCTCCCAAGATTCGTGCCATTCAGATTATCGATGCACTAGAGAAAAGCCCGCGCGGGCCTTACGGTGGGGCGGTCGGCTACATTGGCTTCGACGGCAATCTCGACACGTGTATAACCATCCGCACCGCCGCATTGGAGCATGGTGAGGCCCGCGTGGGTGCCGGTGCCGGTATCGTGGCTGATTCGGATCCGGCCCGCGAATACGAGGAGACCGTGAACAAAGCCCAGGCAGTGCTGCGGGCGATCGAACTGGCGGAGAAAGGGGTGGAACAAGCCAGTGCGGGTGCTGATCATCGACAACTATGACTCCTTCACGTACAACCTGGTGCAAGAGATCGGCGCCTTGGGAGCGAAGGTGTTGGTATATCGCAACGACGGGATCGACGTGGAAGGTGTGCTGGCCCTGGCACCCGACCGGGTGGTCATCTCTCCGGGACCGGGAGCGCCGGCCCAGGCTGGGGTGTCAGAAGAGGTGATTCGCACCGTCGGGCCGCGGATTCCGCTCCTTGGGGTATGCCTCGGCCACCAGGCCATCGGTACCGCCTTTGGCGGCCGGGTGGTCGCCGCCCCGGAGCTCATGCACGGGAAAACCTCGCTTGTGTATCACGATGGACAAGGTATTTACAAGGAGGTGCCGAACCCGTTCCGGGCTGCCAGATACCACTCGTTGGTGCTGGATGAAATGAGTCTACCGCCTGTTTTAAAGGTGTCTGCTCGCACCGCAGACGGCACGATCATGGGGGTGCAGCACCGCTATTTTCCCATCGTCGGGGTGCAGTTTCATCCAGAATCGATCATGACGGGGGTAGGCCGCCGCCTGTTGGCCGCGTTCCTGGCCTGATGACATCACCGCGGGCCGTTGGTTATACTTGAGCCATGAACGACGAAGAGCTGACCAGTGGGTTTGACGCCAACCAGGAAGCCGCCCGGCTGCAAGCCTGGATTGCAGACCAGGTGTACGAAGCTGGTGCCGCCGGGGTGGTGGTAGGACTTTCCGGCGGCATCGACTCAGCGGTTACGGCCGCCCTCAGTGCCAGGGCGTTGCCGGGCAAGGTACTTGGCGTAATCATGCCGTGCCGTTCCGATCCTCGCGACCTCGAGGACGCACGCCTGGTGGCTGCCACGCTCGGCATTGCCGTAGCTACGGTTGACCTGTCTTCGGTGTACGATGAGCTTCTTTCAGATCTGCGCACCGCCATGGCGACTTTGCCGCATGAGGACGCTGCGGGGCAGGGCCACGCGGGCAGCATGAGGCTCGCCGAGGCTAATCTTAAGCCCCGCTTGCGGATGGCTTCGCTTTATTACTTCGCGAACGCATACAACTATCTTGTGGCGGGCACCGGCAACCGGAGCGAACTTGCAGTCGGGTATTTCACCAAGTACGGCGATGGTGGCGTGGACATTCTGCCCATTGGCCACTTGGTGAAGCACCAGGTGCGGGCGCTGGCCCGGGTACTCGCCATTCCTGAGCGCATCATTGCCCGTCCCCCGTCGGCCGGGCTGTGGGCGGGCCAGACGGACGAAGGCGAAATGGGCTTCACCTACGCTGAACTTGACCGCTATCTACTCCGCGGGGAGGGCAGTGCTGCTCTCCGGCAGCGGGTCGAGTCCATGCAACGACAAAGCCGGCACAAGAAAGTGCCTCCCCCGATCCCCTCCTGAGACCAGGTTTCGCACGTCATTCCAAGGAGGCATCTCTGCGATGTCCGGACATTCGAAGTGGGCCAATATCAAGCGACGCAAAGCAGCCGTGGATGCCCAAAAGGGGCGTATCTTCACGCGGCTGACCCGCGAGATTATCGTGGCTGCCCGCCAGGGCGGCGGCAATCCTGAAAGCAACATGCGGCTAAAAACGGCAATCGAGAAGGCCAGGGCCGCCAATTTGCCAGTGGAAAACATCCAGCGGGCCATTGCTCGCGGCACCGGTGAGCTGGAAGGGGTAAATTACGAGGAGCTGGTGTACGAGGGCTTTGGCCCGGGGGGCGTGGCGGTGATCGTCGACGCCATGACCGATAACCGGAACCGGACCACGGCCGACGTCCGTCACATCTTCCAAAAGCATGGTGGCAGTCTCGGGGAAACGGGCAGCGTGGCTTGGATGTTCGACCGCAAGGGCGTAATCACGGTGAACGCGGAGGCGGCCAAAGTATCTGAAGACGACATGATTCTGGTCGCGGCCGACGCCGGGGCGGAAGACGTCAGCCTCGAAGATGGTGTATTCGAAATCACCACTGACGCCACCGACCTGGAGAAGGTGCGGGCGGCCCTCGAGAAGCAGGGCATCCCGGTGGAGTCGGCGGAGGTGACCCGGGTGCCGAAGACCACGGTATCGCTGAGCGGAGAAGCAGCCGAAAAGGTTCTGCGGCTGGCTGATGCCCTGGAAGAACACGACGACGTCCAGGAAGTCTTTATGAACGCCGATATCCAGGAAAATGGCTGACCGCTAGGCGTGGCATACTCGGCAGCCTGGTATAAACGCCTCTGCTGGCGGGGAAGATTGCCAGCGGAGGTAGATATATCGGGATGCGACTACCGGGTTGGCGCTTCTGGTTGGCTATATTTGTCGTCAGTGTGGTACTTGGTATGGGCCTGTACCAGGCTCTGCCGCCTGTGCACCGGTTGTCGCCGGCGCCTTCCCCGAACCAGGCGGGCAGCGTCACCCCAAGCGTGAGCAGTGCCGAGATTGGCCCCAACACCCTTATTGTCTGGCGTACCTACTACACGCAGAGCGACGACACGCACGAGGACTCGGCCGTAGCACCCCCCGAGACCTGGGGGCATCGCCCGGACCGGGAGGCGGCGAAGCTTTTCCCGGGTTGGGAAGTCTTGAGCTTTACGTCTGACCGGCTCGTTTTGTTCCGCAAGATGGACAGCCTGTGTCCCATCATGGCCACCTACCGCACACTAGCGGCCGAGGGCGGGTATGTGGCCTTGTTTTACGGGGAACCGGGGCACATGCGGCTCGAGCGTGTCACCAACATTCCGGTAGCGTCACTGGATACCAACGAGCAGGAAAGGGTGCTCGGGGGTATCGTGTTCATGAGCGAAGAGGAAGCCCTCCGATACCTGGAGGGGCTAACCGAGTAAAAAGGACAGCTCCCTTGGGAGAAAGAAATTATCCGCTCATACGGCGGCCGGCGCGTGCCTGCGACCGGCCACACGGGGGCGGTTTTTTGCTGGCGATCGGCATCGATCCCGGGACGGCGACCACTGGGTATGGAGTGGTTTCGCTGGTCGGCCAAAAGTTGGAGGTCATTACCCTGGGCGTAATCCGCACCTCGGCCAGCTGGAATCTGGCGGACAGACTTTTGTACATCCACGACCAGGTGTCGTCCCTTTGCCACGAGTACAAACCGGACCTCGCTGCCATGGAAGAGCTTTTCTTTAACCGCAATGTGCGGTCTGCCCTGGCGGTGGGGCAGGCCCGCGGTGCCGTGCTGGTGGCCCTGTCGCAGGCCGGCTTGCCGGTCTTGGAATTCACCCCACTGCAGGTCAAACAGGCGGTCACCGGCTATGGAAGAGCAGGTAAACAGCAAGTCCAGCAGATGGTGCAGCGCCTATTGCACCTGGACGAACTGCCGCGTCCCGACGATGCTGCCGACGCGCTCGCGTGCGCAATTTGCGGACTACACAGCGCCGGTTATGCGGCACTGGGGAAGATTCGTTAGGGGGTACCGGGTGTGATAGCCCATGTGCACGGCAAACTTGCCAGTGTGGCCGAAGACCACGTGGTGATAGAGGCCGGCGGGCTTGGCTACCAGATTTATGTGACGCCGGCCACACGTAGCCGCCTTCCCGCTGTCGGTGACGAAGTCACACTCTATACGCATTTTCAGCTCCGCGAAGACGGAATGTTTCTGTACGGGTTTGACCGTACGGAGGACCGGGCAGTGTTTACGATGTTATTAGGGGTTTCCGGTGTCGGGCCGAAGGTGGCCATGGGCATCATGGCTGCCAGCAGCGCTGACCAGCTTTTGATGGCCATAAGGCAGGGTGACATCAAGAAAATCACCGCCCTGCCGGGCGTGGGTAAAAAGCTGGCCGAGCGGCTTCTGTTGGAGCTTCGCGACAAGGTCGGCAAAGCTCCATTGGCTGGCGACGAGCGCTCCCAGCCTGTCCCGGCGGGCGAGGGCGTCCTCGACGAAGCGGTCGCGGCTCTTGTGGCGCTCGGTTATTCTGCGGCCCAAGCGGGCGAATTGGCCCGGACAGCCTGGACCGAACTTGGGCGGGCCGGCGCGGTCGAGGATATCGTCCGGTACAGTCTGAAACGCCTGGGGGGTAACCGCTAAATGGAAGAAGATTACGGGCGCATCGTGAACGGAGTCCGTCAGGACGAAGACAGCACGCTTGATCTCAATCTGCGGCCTGCCACCTTGGCGGAGTATGTCGGCCAGGAAAAGATCAAGGAACAGCTGCAGGTGTTCATCCAGGCCGCCCGCGCCCGCGGCGAGGCCTTGGACCATGTGCTGCTTTACGGGCCGCCCGGACTCGGCAAGACTACCCTGGCGCACATCATTGCGAACGAGCTCGGGGTCGGCATCCGGGTCACGTCAGGACCTGCCATTGAACGGCCAGGAGACCTGGCAGCCATCCTTACCAACCTTGCCCCGCGCGACGTCTTGTTCATTGACGAAATCCACCGGCTGAACCGGGCGGTGGAGGAGATCCTGTATCCGGCCATGGAAGATTTTGCCCTCGACATCGTCATCGGAAAGGGTCCTTCCGCCCGTTCCTTGCGCCTGGAACTGCCGCCCTTCACGCTGATCGGCGCCACCACGCGAGCAGGCCTTTTGACTTCGCCCTTGCGCGACCGGTTTGGGGTGATCAACCGTCTGGGTTTTTACAACAAAGGCGAACTGGAGGCCATCGTCATGCGGTCGGCCCGCATTCTCGGTGTGCCCCTCACTGCTGACGCCGCGGCGGAGATTGCCTCCCGGGCACGCGGCACACCCCGGGTGGCCAACCGGCTTTTGAAACGGGTGCGGGATTTCGCCCAGGTGCACGGCGACGGGGAAATCACGCTGGCGCTTGCCGTCGCTGCGTTGGACATGCTCGAGGTGGACGGCCTCGGGCTTGATCCGGTCGACCGCCGCCTCATCCGTATCGTTGCAGAAAAATTCCAGGGCGGGCCGGTAGGGGTCGAAACCATGGCGGCAGCCATCAACGAAGAGGTTAGTACCATAGCGGAAGTCCTGGAGCCTTATCTCATGCAGCTTGGATTTTTGAAGCGAACTCCCCGCGGCCGGGTGCTTACTCCCCAAGCCTTCAAGCACGTCGGTTTGGAGCCCCCGCTTGCGCACGACCGTTCCCGCGCCGCTCAGGATCCCATTTTCTAGCCAGGGGGGATATCCGGCCGCGATGCCGGACCGCAGGACCGCATGGTGGCGGGGGAGATCCGGTGCCCCCGCAAAACGGCCTTGTGTTTCGAACAATTCCGTAGAGGTGAGGTGCTGGCAGTGCCGTTTCCGGCCCAGCCCGGGGAAGCCGGCGACGACGGACGGGAAGAGCTGGCCCTGGTGGCTTTGGCCCAGCAGGGGGATGCGGCCGCGCGTGAACGCCTGATCCTCTCGTTGCAGGGCTTGGCCTTGAGTGTCGCGGCGAGTGTCGTGGGTCGCTATCTGCAGATGGGAGAGGATGACGAAACCAGCATCGCCCTTTCGGCACTGTCGGAGGCAATCGATGCTTTTGATCCTGCCCGCGGCGTGCGCTTTTCCAGCTTCGCGAGCATGGTCATCAAAAGGCGTGTGATCGACTACATCCGCCAAAACCATCACCGCGACGAACTGGTGTTCTCGAGCGTCCACGACGAAGACCGGCCCGAGCCTCCGAGCCTTGTGCGTGCGGCGCGGGAGGCGTGGGACAAGACGGAGTTGCAGGGCGAGCGCCGGCACGAGATTCTCGAATACCAGAAACTCCTGTGGAAATACGGCCTCAGCTTGGAGGAGCTCGTGCGGGTCGCACCCAAGCACGAAGACGCCCGCCGGCAGGCCATCCGGGTGGCACGGCTGGTGGCGGGCAGGAGGGAATTGGTGGAGTACATGCTGCAACGAGGGCAGTTGCCAATGCGGTCCATAGAGGAAAGTGTGGCCCTGAGTCGGAAGACGCTTGAGCGCCAGCGGAAGTACATTATGGCCATCGTGTTGGCCCTGGCGGGCAACTTTCCGCACCTGAGGGCCTACCTCGAAGGGGAGGACTAGCCGTGGGCGCAGAAAAAGCCCGCGAGATACCCCGGGCGCCGGAAAAAGGGCTCGTGATGCAGGTCACGGGGTCGTATCTCGTCGTGCTCACGCAGTCCGGTGATTTCCGGCGGGTGCCGAACGTATACGGCCGCCTGGCAGTCGGCGATGAAGTGGTGCTGGCGGTAGCACCTAGGACGTGCTGGTCAAGACGGGCCCTGGTCTGGGCCGCCGCGGCGGTGCTTTTGTTCGCTACCGGCGTTCCGGGGCTGTGGCAGGCCACCCACCCTCTGCCGGTACTGGCCTATGTTTCGATGGATATCAACCCCAGCGTGGAAGTGAGTGTAAACAGCCGCGGCATCGTGGCGGCATCATGGGCCATCAACGATGACGGCAAAAGACTTCTGGAAGGGACGCGGGTTGACGGTCGGCCGCTTGCCCAGGCTTTGCAGACCTTGGCCATGCGATCGGCAGACCTCGGGTTTTTGCAGGATGACTCGACGCCGGTCATCCTGATCGGCGCGACGCCTGCCCAGAGCGACGGGACGATTCCGGCGCCGGTCCAGGACAAGATCCACGAGGCGGTGGTCGTGGTCCAAAAGACGGTGCAGAAGCTGAAGCCAGCCGCAGAGGTGCAGCTGATCGCGATTGCCGACCCCGCCATCCGGGCCAAAGCCAATACGCTGGACATCAGCTCGGCCCGGGCCATGGTACTGGCGACCGTGGCTGACAAAGCGTCCGCGGGCGGGACCGGGCAGAAGTTCTCGCCCAAAGACAAGGCGGCGGCAATCGCCGACTTGGCCAAGGAAATGCATGTGCAGGAGCCAGTGAAAGAAATCCTGCAGGAAGCCGCCCAGCGGAGCGAAGACAAGGCCGAAGTGGAAAAGGCTACCCAAAAACTGGAAGAGATCAGCGATGAACTGGAAGGCCTAATAAGGCCGGCAGGGGAACAAGGGTCGCCCGGAAGCGACGAAAAGGGCAGCGAGGAAGGGAGTGCGCCTGCCGGCGGCGAAGTGAGTGGCAAAACCGGTGAATCTGAGAGGTCTGGCAATGGGGCTGAAGGTTCCGAGCATGCACGTGGCGGACATGACAAGGGCACACACCGTGGTTCCGAAGGCGACAACGGGGATTCTCAACCGGAGGGTGAAGGCGGCGACTAAAAGCCTTTTGCCCTCCGGCCGCCAGCTGGGGGCGTTAACCAAAGGCTTCCTTCTGGCCTTGCTGGTGGCGGTGGTGGTAGCCGGTGCGGCTCTGGCCCAGCAGGATAATGAACCCCCCGCTGCCCCAGCTGTCACGGTGCCGGATAGCATCCGTGTGGGTCTGACCTACGGTGTACCCTCGGTGACCGTCAGCGGGCCCCAGGGTCTTACCATCCTCGATCTTTTCAATGCGAAGCTCATGGGTACGGTTCCGGCCGGGTCGTCAGTGGTAATCAGTGCTGCGACTGGCCAGCTCACCCTGGGAGACCTGGGTGGCACCCCCGGGCCGGTGCTGATTCAGCCGGCCGTGGAGGAGGCACCGGTTACCCTTGGCAACCGGACGTACCGCGGCACGCTGGAAGTGCAGCTGGCAGCTGATGGCACGCTTACGTGCATCAACACCCTGCCGTTGGAACAATACCTGTATGGAGTGGTACCGGCCGAGATGCCCGCCAACTGGCCCCTTGCTGCTCTGGAGGCACAGGCGGTAGCGGCCCGCACTTACGCGGTGTATACGGCCGCCTCCGGCCGGTTTGGGTCTCTGGGGTTCGATATCAGCGCCGGGCAGGAATCACAGGTCTATGGCGGGTTGGCCGTCGAAAACCCCAACAGTTCCCAGGCAGTCGATGCCACGCGCGGCCAAATAATGCTTTACAATGGCCAGCCGATCCTGGCTGCTTTCCACGCTGCCTCCGGCGGGCACACTGAAAATAGCGAGAATGTCTGGGGCTCTTATGTGCCGTATCTGCGTGGGGTCGTGGACTATGACCAGGATTCCCCTTATAACAACTGGGTGGTTACCGTACCCGTCGACCAGGCCGACCAGACCCTGCAGGCGGCCAACCTGGACATCGGCCAGCTCATCGGCGTGCAGTCCTTGGCGACTGGCGTCTCCGGGCGGCAGGTGACGCTGCGCCTTGACGGCACAAACGGCAGCGTAACGGTCAAGGGGGAAACGTTCCGCCAGCTGTTCCACCTTCGTAGCACGCTCTTCGATGTGGAGGAGCTCGACCCGAGCATCTCGCCCGTGGTCATGGCGCTGCCGGTAAGCGGCGTGACGGCCATGTCGGTCACCGGACCGGCGCAGGTTGACCTCGGAGGCGCTGTGGCGGTCGACGCGACCGGGCTCTTGTACCAGGTGGCCGGCAACAGTGCAGTCAGTATTCAGAGCCTGCCGGGCCGCCTTCAGATCAGCGGGCGTGGGTGGGGTCACGGCCTCGGCCTGTCGCAATGGGGCGCTCGCGGCATGGCCTTGCAGGGGTATGATTACCGGGCCATCCTCACACACTACTACACTGGTGTTACCATCCAGGGTCCGCAGGGCTGATCGCATGCTGGTTTCCGAGTTCGATTACGACCTGCCGGAGGAGCTCATCGCCCAGGAGCCACTGTCACCGCGGGACCATTCGCGCCTTATGGTGCTTCATCGTGATACCAAGACGTGGGAGCACCGCCACTTCTACGACCTGCCCTCCTACCTTGCCCCTGGCGATGTGCTGGTGCTGAACGAGACCAGGGTGTTTCCTGCCCGGCTGCTCGGAAAGCGTGCCGGTACCGGTGGCCGGGTGGAGCTTTTGCTTGTGCACCCTCTGCCGGATGGACGCTGGGAGGGGCTCGTGCGGCCGTCCCGCCGCCTGCGCACGGGCGACCGCCTGGAATTCGGCGACGGCCGCCTGGTGGCACAGGTGGAGGACGATTGCGGTGAAGGGCGGCGGGTGGTTTCCCTCACGGCCGACGGGAAGGACGTGATGGCTGCCATCGAGGCGATCGGACGGGTGCCGGTGCCGCCCTACATCAAGAAGCCGCTTCATGATCCCGGGCGTTACCAGACCGTTTACGCCCGGAACACGGGCTCGGTGGCAGCACCCACCGCTGGGCTTCACTTTACGCCCGAGCTTTTGCAGTCTATTGCCCAAAAAGGCGTGCACGAGGTGTACATCACCCTGCACGTGGGGATTGGCACCTTCCGGCCGGTGCGCGTCGAGAACGTGGAAGAACACGTCATGGACGAAGAGTTCTACGAGATTCCGGCGAAAGCCGCGGCCGAAATCAACCACGCCCGCTCCCAGGGTGGCCGCGTAGTGGCGGTCGGCACCACTGTCTGCCGCACACTCGAGAGTGCCGTGGGAGCGGACGGCCTTTTGCAACGCCAATCCACATCCACCGATCTCTTTATCAGACCAGGACACCAATGGCGGGCCGTTGATGCCCTCATCACCAATTTCCACCTGCCCCGCTCGACGCTTTTGATGCTGGTATCATCCTTTGCCGGGCGGGAGTTTGTCATGGCGGCCTACCGCGAGGCAATCGAACAAAGATACCGGTTCTACAGTTTTGGCGACGCCATGCTTATCCTGTAATGTTTGTTCCGGTGACAGCATGCTTGAGTTCAGGGTCATAAAAACTTCTTCCCGCTCACGGGCGCGCCTGGGCGTGCTGCAAACTCCGCATGGGGAGGTCATGACCCCTGCGTTCATGCCCGTCGGCACCCAGGCCAGCGTCAAGAGCGTTAGTCCCCGGGAGTTGCTGGAGCTCGGGGCGGGCATTATCCTGGCCAACACCTATCACCTCTACTTGCGGCCTGGTCCCGAGGTGATAGCGGCGGCGGGCGGCCTCCACCGTTTCATGGCTTGGCCGGGAGCGATTTTGACCGACTCTGGCGGCTATCAGGTCATGAGCCTCGGGGCACTGCGCCGGGTTACCGACGCCGGCGTGCGCTTCCGTTCTCACATCGACGGCTCCGAGCACCTTTTTACCCCGGAACTCGCCGTGGCCGTGCAGGAGGCCCTGGGCTCTGATATCGCCATGGCTCTCGATGATGTACCTAGTTACCCGGCCGCGAAAGAGCGCGTGGCGGAATCGGTAAGACGTACTGCTCTTTGGGCCGAACGCACCCGCCTGGCCCACAAACGACAGGACCAGGCCCAATTCGGGATCATTCAGGGTGGGGTGTGGGCCGACCTCCGCCGGGAGAGTGCCATCTCCATTACCAGCATCGGCTTTGACGGGTACGCCATCGGGGGGCTTTCGGTGGGGGAGCCAAAACCGATGATGTACGACATGCTTGACGTCACGGTGCCGCTTTTACCGGCGGAAAAGGTACGGTACCTGATGGGGGTTGGCACCCCGGACGTGCTGGTGGAGGCCGTGCGACGCGGGGTGGACATCTTCGACTGTGTGCTGCCGACGCGGGTGGCCAGGCACGGCATGGCGATGACTAAAAAGGGGCGGCTTGTCATCAAAAGCCGGGCGTACGCTTATGACTTTTCTCCCATCGAGGAGGGATGTACTTGTTACACCTGCCAGAACTTTAGCCGTGCCTATCTCCGGCACCTCTACCATGCTCAGGAGGGGCTAGGGCTGCGGCTTCTCAGCATCCACAATCTCGCTTACCTGTTGAGGTTCATGGCGGAGATGCGTGCCGCCCTGGCGGACGACGAGTTCGAAGCGTGGGCGGCGGAAGCTTACGCGGGGTGGACCGGCGATCCGCTCGGGCCCGGTGAAGGCTAGCACCCCGGATTTATGCTTCCTTGACACTGCCTGATACGCGATACTATGATGGCCTTGGCCCGGTGAGGCGTATGCCTTGCCGGCGTTATTGTGTGCGTTCATGGCCACAGGCGGTCTATCCACAATTGACTCTCCTAGAGGCCCCCGTGGCGAGGACGGGAGCTCCCAGGTGGCCCCCGTAAGGGAGGAGGAAAACCAGTGGTGGAGTCGGTGAGTGGCGCAGGGCAAAAGGGAGGAGAAGTCCTCAACCCCTTCGTCATAGCCCAGCAATACGTCAAGTCGGCGGTCGATGCTCTCGGGCTGGAGCCCGCCGTGTACGAAATCCTCAAGCAGCCTGCCAAGATCCTCGAGGTCAACTTCCCCGTAGTAATGGATGACGGTAGCATCAAAGTCTTCACCGGTTACCGGGCCCAGCACAACACGGCGGTTGGACCGGCCAAGGGCGGTGTCCGTTTCCACCCCGATGTCAGCGTGGACGAAGTGCGGGCTTTATCCATGTGGATGACGTTCAAATGTGCCATCCTGGGCCTGCCGTACGGGGGCGGTAAAGGGGGAGTCATCTGCAACCCCGAACAGATGTCCGCCGGGGAGATCGAACGGCTCACCCGTGCGTACATCGACGCCATTGCAGAGGTGATCGGCCCGGAGAAGGACATCCCGGCGCCCGACGTAAACACAAACGCCCAGGTGATGGCCTGGATGGTCGATGAGTTCTCGCGTCTGCGGGGGTACAACGCTTTTGGCGTGGTCACTGGCAAGCCCATCATCATTGGCGGATCCGAAGGGCGGAGCGAGGCCACGGCCAGGGGTGTGGTGCTTACGGTGCGCGAAGCAGCCAAAAAATTGGGCATGGAGTTGCAGGGCGCCCGCACGGTTGTGCAGGGATTCGGCAACGTGGGCAGTGTGGCCGCCCGGCTTGCGGCGGCAGCGGGGGCAAAGGTCATTGCGGTCAGCGAGGTGCGGGGCGGTCTCTACAACCCTGCCGGCCTTGACATCCGGGCCGTCGAGGAGTTCAAGGCCCACAACGGCACGATCGTCGGGTTCCCCGGAGCCGAACCGATTTCCAACGAGGATCTGCTCATCCTCGACTGCGACGTGCTCATTCCCGCAGCGGTGGAAAACCAGCTTACAGCTGCCAACGCACCCCATATCAAGGCCAAGATCATCAGCGAGGCCGCTAACGGCCCCACCACTCCCGAGGCGGATGCGATCCTCAACGAACGTGGGGTTTTTATCGTACCGGACATCCTGGCCAACGCCGGCGGCGTGACCGTCTCCTATTTTGAATGGGTCCAAAACCTCATGAACTATTACTGGACCGAGGACGAAGTCAACCAGAAACTCGAGGCTTCCATGGCCAGGTCCTTCAACACCGTGTACAACATGGCTGTCAGCAAGAAGGTGACGATGCGGCAGGCTGCTTACATGGTCGCCATCAAGCGGGTGGCGGAAGCCATGCGGGTCCGGGGCTGGCTCGGATAGCACTGTGCTGGATAAAATGGGAGCCGGGGCCTGGGGAGGCCCCGGCTTCTGTATACCCTGACGGGGGGTGACGGTGGTGGCGGCACCCGAGGAGGATTCTCTGGAGGCGGCCTACCGGGCGTGGCAGGAATCGCGCCTGAAAGGGGCCCGTGAGCGGCAGGAAAGGTTTGAGACCGCCTCCGGACTGCCCGTGGACAATCTTTACACGCCGCTTGCTGTGCGGGATACAGACTATCTACGCGATCTCGGTTTTCCGGGGGAATTCCCTTACACGCGCGGCGTGCAGCCGACCATGTACCGGGGCCGGTTCTGGACGATGCGCCAGTATGCCGGATTCGGCTCGGCCGAGGAGACCAACCGGCGTTTCAAGTATCTTTTCGAGAACGGCCAAACCGGTCTTTCAGTTGCCTTTGACTTGCCAAGCCAGATCGGCTATGACGCGGACGATCCCATGGCGGCCGGTGAAGTTGGCCGGGTCGGTGTCAGCGTATCATCGTTGGAAGACATGGAACGACTTTTCGATGGCATACCCCTCGACCGGGTTTCCACATCCATGACCATAAATGCTCCGGCCATTATATTTCTTGCCATGTACCAGGCGGTTGGAGAAAAGCAGGGGGTACCGCCGGAGAAACTCACGGGCACGGTCCAGAACGATATCTTGAAGGAATATGCGGCCCGGGGTACGTACATATTCCCGCCGCGGCCTTCGCTCCGCCTTGTCTGCGACATTTTCGAATACACAGCCCGGCATATGCCCGACTTCAACAGTATCAGTATTTCCGGCTATCACATGCGTGAAGCCGGTTGTACAGCAGTGCAAGAAATCGCTTTCACATTGGCGAATGGGATCGAATACGTGCAAAATGCCATTGCCCGCGGCCTTGACATTGATACGTTCGCTCCCCGGCTTTCCTTCTTTTTCAACGCCCACAACGACTTCTTCGAAGAGATCGCCAAATTCCGTGCCGCCCGGCGGCTTTGGGCACACATCATGCGTGACCGTTTCGGAGCGAAAAACCCGCGGTCATGGGCGCTGCGGTTCCACACTCAGACCGCCGGCTCGGCGCTCACTGCTCAGCAGCCTATCAACAACGCCGTGCGGGTGGCGTACCAGGCGTTGGCAGCTGTGCTGGGCGGCACGCAGTCGTTGCATACCAACTCCTACGACGAAGCCCTGGGTTTGCCCACCGAGGAATCTGTGATGTTGGCCTTGCGGACCCAACAGATCATCGCTTACGAGACCGGGGTGGCGTCGACCCCGGACCCCTTGGCGGGTTCGTATTACATCGAGGACCTTACGAACCGTTTGGAACGGGAGGCCCAGGCATATATCGCCCGGATCGATGCCATGGGTGGTGCGACTGCTGCCATCGAGCGCGGGTTTATCCAACGTGAGATCCAGGAAGCCGCTTATCGCTACCAAAAGCAGGTGGAAAAAGGAGAGAAAATTGTGGTCGGCGTCAACGCATTCCGGCAAGCGGAGCCGCCCTTTGAAAAGATCCTCAAAGTGGACCCCGAAGTGGAGCGGGTGCAGAGAGAGCGGCTGGCGGCCCTGCGGGCGCGGCGCGACCAACGCCGGGTGCAAAAGACGCTGGATAATATACGGGACGCCGCGAAAGGTACGGCCAACCTGTATGAGCCCATTTTGGAAGCAGTGCGGGCATATGCCACCGTGGGGGAAATCACGGGGGTGTTGCGCGAAGTCTTTGGCGAGTACCGGCCTACGGATGCTTTCTGAGGGCGCGGGCAGGAAGGTGGTCAAGGGATGATAGAGCTCGATCACATTGGGGTGGCGGTCAAAAATCTGCAGGACGCCAGGCTGGCCTGGGATGCGGGGCTTGGTCTCCACCTCGGAGGCATCGAGGAAGTGCCGTCACAGGGAGTGAAGGTGGGCTTCTACGCCGTGGGCGGTCCGCGCCTGGAGCTACTGGAGCCGCTTCAGCCGGACAATTCCATCGGCAAGTTTCTGGAACGGCGGGGGGAAGGCATGCACCACGTGGCCTTCCGGGTCGATGACATTGAGGCTGTCTTGAGCCAGGCCAAGCGTGCCGGTCTCCGGTTGATTGACGAAGTCCCGAGGCCCGGGGCCGGCAATAGCCAGGTGGCGTTTATCCATCCTGCCAGCATGCACGGAGTGCTGGTGGAGCTTGTGATGGAGCCCCGGAATGGGAGGCCACAGACGCATGGATAAGCTTCTGAAGGACTTGCAGGCACGCCGCGAGGCGGTGGTGGCAGGAGGCGGCCCGGCCGCCATACAAAAGCAGCACGAAAAAGGCAAATATACGGCCAGGGAAAGGCTCGAGCGCCTTTTCGATCCCGGGAGTTTCGTGGAGCTCGACATGTTCGTGGAACACCGGGCCACGGAACTCGGGATGGCGGGCCGCTTCGTTCCAGATGATGCCGTGATATGCGGCTACGGCACTATGAACGGGCGTACGGTGTACGCCTTTGCCCAGGATTTCACGGTGATGGGTGGCACCTTGGGCGAGATGCACGCCATGAAGATTGCCAAGACGATGGATCTGGCGGCCAGCACCGGTGCCCCGTTCATCGGTATTAACGACTCTGGCGGTGCCCGCATCCAGGAAGGGGTCAACGCTCTCAATGGTTTTGGCAGCATTTTCTATCGGAACACTTTGAGCTCCGGGGTGATTCCCCAGATTTCTGTGATTATGGGCCCGTGCGCTGGCGGTGCCGTTTACTCGCCTGCCCTGACCGATTTTGTTTTTATGGTCAATGGTACCAGCCAAATGTTCATTACCGGTCCCGACGTCATCAAGGCGGTCACCGGCGAAGAGGTCAGCTTCGAAGAGCTCGGCGGGGCGCGCACGCACAACGAGGTCAGCGGGGTGGCACATTTCTTTGCCGAGAACGAGGACCAGTGCTTTGCCCAGATCAAGTCGCTTCTGGACTACCTGCCTTCCAACAACCTGGAAGACCCGCCTTGGCGTGACACCGGCGATCCCATCGAGCGCACGTCTCCGGGGTTGCGGTCTTTGGTACCAGAGGATCCCAACCGGGCTTACGACATGTTGGCCTTGGTGAGTGAGGTCATGGATGCCGGCAGCATCTTCGAGGTTCATGCCGGCTATGCCCGCAACATTATCACCGCCTTCGCACGCTTGGAAGGCCGCGTGGTAGGCGTGATCGCGAACCAGCCACACGTGCTCGCCGGGTGTCTTGATATCGACGCCTCGGACAAGGCGGCACGGTTTATCCGTTTCTGCGATGCGTTCAACATACCACTGGTGACCTTTGTTGATACACCAGGCTATCTGCCTGGCACCGCTCAGGAATATGGCGGCATCATCAGGCACGGTGCCAAGCTCCTGTACGCGTACGCAGAAGCGACCGTGCCCAAGATCCAAGTCATCGTGCGCAAGGCGTACGGTGGTGCCTACATCGCCATGTGCAGCCGGTCCTTGGGCGCCGACGTTTCGGTGGCGTGGCCAACAGCCGAGATCGCGGTCATGGGACCGGAGGGAGCCGCCAATATCATCTTCCGTAACGAGATCAACGCGGCGGAAGATCCGGCGGCAGTGCGGCAGGAGAAAATCGTCCAGTACAGGGAGCGATTCGCCAACCCATATGTGGCGGCTTCGCATGGCTATGTGGACATGGTCATCGATCCGGCGGACACCCGGCCCACCCTCGGGCGCCTCATGCGTGCCATTGCGACAAAGCGGGAAAGCCGCCCGGCCAAAAAGCATGGCAATATACCGCTATGAGGAGGGGTGGGCGTGAGTCGGCCGGAAAATGTACTAGGGCAAGCCGCCCCCCCGCCCGAGGTAGTGGCAGCCATCACGGCGGCCCTGGCGGTCTACATGGAGTCTTCTCCGGAAAATTACAGGATTACGGGGATTGCCCCGGTGGGCAGCCCTGCAAATATGTGGGTGATGGCTGCCCGGCTTGACCAACAGGCAGTGCGACTCCGGATGTTTGAAGGGAGATGGCGTCGTTGAGGCGTTTTCGCGTGCTGGTGAATGGAATGCCGTATGAAGTAGAAGTCGAAGAAGCTTCGCCGGCAGGTGGCGGACAGGTACCGGTGGCGGCGCCGGTCGTGGCAGCGGCTCCGCAGGCGGCACCCGTTGCC